>NZ_CP080377.1:6199328-6549160 GCF_019443505.1 Janthinobacterium sp. PAMC25594 | reverse complement strand
TGCGCGCAGATGGGCATTACGCCAGCGGAAGCCATCGTCATGGGCGACGGCGCCAACGACTTGAAAATGATGGGCATCGCCGGCCTGTCGGTGGCCTTCCGCGCCAAACCCGTGGTGCGCTCGCAGGCCGACGTGGCGCTGAACTTCGTGGGACTCGATGGCTTGCTGAACGTATTGACCTGACTTGGCGCCATCTGGCGGACGGTGCGCGCACGATGGCATAAGTTTGCTATATTGCAAACTTATAAATACCAAGCTCGCCCATCGTGAAGGAACACTGCATGCCGCCATCGCTGCCAGAAGAGATACAACGCCACCTGGATGTGTTTGTCGCCGCCGCGCAAAGCGCGTTTGGTGACGACCTTGCCGCCGCCGTGCTGTTTGGCTCGGCCGCCGATGGCCAGTTGCGCGCCACCTCCGACGTCAACCTGCTGTTGCTGCTCAAACGCTTTACGCCGCAAGCGGCCGATGCGCTGCGCGGGCCCTTGCGCATGGCGCACGCCGCCATCGATTTGCAGGTGATGTTCCTGCTCGACAGCGAATTGACGCAGGCCGCCGACGCCTTCGCCGTCAAGTTCGCCGACATCATCGCGCGCCACCAGGTGCTGCATGGCGTCGACCCTTTCGCCAGCCTGCACACCAGCCGCGACGCCGTACTGCGGCGCTTGCGGCAAGTGCTGCTGAACCAGCAGGTGCGCATGCGCGAACGGTATATGCTATTGAGCCTGAATGAAGAACAGCTGGCCGGCGCCATCGCCGACGCGGCAGGCCCCCTGCGCTCGGCCGCCGCCTCGCTGGCGCAACTGGAGGGCAAGTCTGCGCAGTCCGGCAAGCAGGCGCTCGAAGCGTTTGTCGACCAGCTGGGCGACCCGGCCCTGCACTCTGCCTTGCAAGCCATGTCGGCGGCGCGCGAAACGGCGCGCCTGGCGCCGGGGCAAGCCCTGCCCGCTTTTACGGGCCTGATGGCCATTACCGAACGCCTGCGCGAGCACGCGGAGCAGATGCGGTGAACGGCTACAATCCGTTTGACTGGAGCGGGCCGTGGTTCCTGCTGGCCTATCTGATCTTCGGCCTGCTCGTGTACTACCTCGCGCGCGAGCTGCTGATCCGCCAGGAATTGCGCAATCCGCACGCCCAGCTGTCGCTGGCCGATGACCCTTACCGCATCGCCTTCCTGCGCGGCGGCGCCCTCGAAGCCGTGAAGATCGCCGCCATCGTGCTGGTCGACCGCGGCTTGCTGCGCGCCGACGGCCCGCTGCTGGAAACGGCCAGCGCCGACAGCCTGCGCTTCGCCAGCCATGACATCGAACGCGACGTGCTGCGGCTGTACCTGGGCCGCCAGGGCCACAGCAAGGAACTGGCCGCGCAGGCCGAGATGCTGCCTTCGTGCCGCGCCTATCAGGAGACCTTGACGCGGCAGGAATTGCTGGTCGGCCCGCCGCTGCTGCGCCGGCGCGAACGCATCACCTGGGTGGCGCACTGGCTGCTGGTGACGGTGGCCGGCGTCAAGGCCGTCATCGCCATCAGCCGCCAGCACTACAAGCTGCTGTTCCTGGCGCTGCTGCTGGCGATCTTCCTGCTCATGCTGCGCGGCTTGCGCACCCAGGCGACCAGCTGGAGCGCGCAGCGGCTGCTGACCGACCTGCGCATGCTGTTTGGCCGGCTGAACCTGCGCGCATCGCGCCTGCAGGCGGGCAGCGGCAGCGGCGACATGGCACTGCTGGCCGCCATCTTCGGCATGGGCGCCCTGCCGCCGTCGGTGTACGCGTATGTCGCCGAGCTGTACCCGGTGCCCCGGCAAGCCACGGGCAGGGACTCGTCGTCCGGCGGCACGGGCGACTCGTCATCGGGCGGCGGTGATGGCGGCGGTGGCGGTGGCGATGGCGGCGGCAGCGGCTGTGGCGGTTGCGGCGGTGGCGGCGGCTGTGGCAGTTAGCCAGGGAACCGCGCGCGACCGCGTCGGCCTGGGCTGGCGCGGCGAACTGGCTGCCGGCATCCTGTCCAACCTGGCGCAGATCGATGTGCTGGAAGTGATCGCCGACGATTATTACCGCGCCCCGCGCGCCGACATCGCCGCCCTGTGCAGCCTGGCGCGCCAGGTGCCGGTGAGCTTGCACGGCGTGGGCATGGGGCTGGCCTCGACGATTCCCGCCGACCGGCGCCGCCTGCATGCGATGGCGCGCCTGATGAAGACGGTGCAGGCGGAATCGTGGTCCGAGCACCTGAGTTTCGTGCGCGCCGGCGGCGTCGAAATCGGCCACCTGGCGGCACCGCCGCGCACGCCGCACAGCGCCGCCGGCGCCATCGCCAACATCGCTCTGGCCACGCGCATCGTCGGCAGCGTGCCGCTGATGGAAAACATCGCCACCCTGGTCCAGCCTCCCGCCAGCACGCTGAACGAAGCCGCATGGCTGACGCAGATTATCGACGGCGCGCACGTGCCGCTGCTGCTGGACCTGCACAACCTGTATGCGAACGCCGTCAATGTTGGGGAAGCACCGGAGGAACTGCTGCTGCGCCTGCCCCTGGACAGGGTCGGCGCCGTGCACCTGAGCGGCGGCCACTGGATAGCGGCGCCGGGCGGTGGCCAGCGCCTGCTGGACGACCATCTGCACGACGTGCCGCCCGAAGTCTTCGCTTTATTGACCATGCTGGCGCGCCATGCGCCGCAACCGTTGACGGTGATCGTCGAACGCGACGGCAATTACCCGTCGTTCGAGCATGTGCTGGGCCAGCTGGAATTGGCGCGCGCTGCCTTGCGCGCGGGACGCAGCGCATGAGTTCTCCGGCACTGGAAACCTACTTGGCCAGGCTGTACACGGACGACGCCGTGCGTGCCGCCTTCCTGCTGGAACCCCGCGCGCAAGCCTTGCTGCATGGCTTGTCGCCGCAGGAAGCGGAGGCGATGGCGGCCATGGATCGCGTCGGCCTGCAGATGGCGGCGGCCAGCTATCGCAGCAAACGGGCCGGGCGCGCCGGACACGGCCCCCGGGCCAGGCCGGCGCAGCGCTGGTGGCGCCGGCTGCTGGCAGGCTGGATCTGACGTTCTACAACTGCCACAAACGCAGCGGCAGCAAGCCCCACCAGGCCAGCACCAGCAGCAGTTGCAGTGCCGCCAGCAAGGCCACCCAATCCCATTTCGCCCACGAGCCCGCCTCGGCCGCCGTGACGCGGCTACGCCAGCAGCGCGCCAGGCCAAACGCCACAGCCAGCGGTAGCGCACCCGTGACCAGCGCCAGCAGCACGCTGGCGATGGTCACGTCGCCCAGGCGCAGGTAGGACTGGAAATAGAAAAACGGCAACGGCAAAAGCAGCGCCAGCAGCGACAGCAGGGGCGCGAACAGATGGTCGCCCCGCCCCAGGCTGCGCAGCGCGGCGCGCCAGACGCCCACCACCAGCACATACAGCAAGCCCGCCATGCCCAGCGCCAGGCTGCCCCACAAAACCAGCATGCGCAGCATCGACACCCGCTCATAGCTGCGCAAGCCGTCGCTGAGGATATGCTTGCCATCCTCCTGCATCAGCACGTGCGATGGCGTGCTGCGGTCGCTGGCGCGGAACAGCAAGCCGCCCACCGGTTCCAGTTCCTTCGGCTCGCCCTGGAACGGGATCAGGAACAGCGACTCGCCATCCCATTTCAGGCGCATAAAGCCGAAGACGGCATCGACCCAGGCCATGCTGGCCATGGGGCTGGGTGACGGCACATACACGCCCTGCCAGTTTTCCACCGTGGGCGCGGGCGTGCCCTGCGGGGCCGGCGCGCGCAGCGGCAGCTCCAGGTCGCGCAGCAGCAGGCGGTTGAAGCGTTCATAGTCGGCCTGTTCGGCATCCGTATTGAAGGCCACGAAAAAGGCGCTTTTCTGTTCAGGATAAAGGCACAGCATGGCGCGAAAACCCACGGCCGTGCCAGGGTGGCAGGCGCCCACCACATTGTGGCGGTCGCGCACGGCCAGGGCCAGGCCGTGGCCCGTTGCCAGGCCCGCCTGCGCCGCATCCGTGCCGGCCGGTTCGGACAAGGCGCCCATCAGCGCCGGGTCGATGAAGCGCTGGTCCTGCAGCTTGCCGTCGCCCATCAGGAATTGCGCCAGCTTGCCCATGTCGGCCGCCGTGGTGGTAAATTGCGCGGCCGGACGCAGGTACTGCGGCACGGCCGCTTGCGCCACGCCATGCTCGAAGTGGCCCATGGCCAGGCGCGGATCGCCTTGGACGCCCGCCTGCGTGACGAAAGTAAACGTGCTGTCCGCCATGCCCAGCGGCTGCAGCAGCTGCGCATCGAGGTAGCGTTCATACGGCTGGCCCGTCACCTTCTCGATCACCATGCCCAGCAAGCCATAGCCCATGTTGGAATACGCATAGCGGCTGCCGGGACGGGCGCGCACGCGCAGCAGATTACGGCCGCCATCGAAGGCGGCCGCCAGCGGCGTCTGCGGCGCAGGATTCAGGCTGAACGCCTGCCAGAAGCGCGCGTTATCGAGGCCGGACGTATGCGCCAGCAGGTGGCGAATGCGCACGGGGTCGCTGGTTTGCCACGGGTTTTTCAGCGCCAGTTCCGGCAGCACCTGCTGCAAGGGCGTGTCGAGCGTGAGCCGGTCTTCGCTGACCAGGCGCAAGACGCCCAGCGCCAGCGCCACCTTGCCCACGGAGCCCACTTGCACGCGCGTGTCCGCCTGCATGGGTATGTGCTTGGCGGCATCGCGCTGGCCCGACGCGCCGACTTTGACTGTGCCGTCGGACAAGACTTCGCTCCAGACGGCGCCCGCCAGGCCCTCTTCCTTCAAGCCGGCGGCAAACTCCGCCTCCAGCGCAGGCGCGGCGGCATGGGCCGCCGTGGCGCACAGCAGCAAGGCGGGCACGGCGCGCCGCAGCCATGACCTGGCACGCGCGGCCAAGGTGGGATGTGGATCTGCTTTCAACAATGTATTCCGCCTTTTTCATGAATTGCGCTCCCGCGCAAAATAGCTTGTTACAATAAAAACCTGAGCAAACAATCAAGCAGGAGCCTGCATGTCACAAGATATTATTTTAGATACCCCACTCCGGCAGACCAAAAACCTGGCCTGGTGGTTATACCTGATACATGGCGCCAGCTTTGTGTTTTCGCTGGGCGCGTTTTCCTTCATTCCGCTCATCATCAATTATATGAAGCGGGACGAGGCGGCCGGGACCTTTGTATACAGCCATCACAGCTGGATGATCCGTTCCTTCTGGTGGTATGTGGCCTGGATCGTCGTCGGCGCCGTGCTGTGGGTCACCATCATCGGCATTCCGCTGGCCTTCGTCGTATGGGGCGTGGCCTGGCTGTGGAAAGCCTACCGCCTGCTGCGCGGCTTCCTCGACCTGAACAACAACACGCCCGTGCCCATGTAAGAACTTGCGGGCAAGCCATCGTGCTTGCCCCACTGCCGCTACATCGCCGCGAACGCCCGTTCGATATCGGCGATCAGATCCTGCGGATCTTCCAGCCCCACATTCAGGCGTACCAGCTGGCCCGGCAACTGCCAGCCCTTGCGCATGGCGGCGATGCGGTACGGCATCACCAGGCTGTTCGCGCCACCCCAACTGTAGCCTATCTTGAACAACTGTAAGGCATCGACGAAACGGTCCGTCTGCGCCTCCGTGTAGCGGGCATCGAACAGCACGGAAAACAGGCCGCCCGCACCCGTGAAATCGCGCTGCCAGATGGCATGGCCCGGGCAATCGGCAAAAGCCGGATGCAGCACCGTGGCGATCTCGCTGCGGCCCTGGAGCCAGGCGGCCACCGCACGCGCGCCCGCATCGTGCGCGTCGAAGCGCAGCTTCATGGTGGGCAAGCCGCGCAGCACCAGGTAGGCGTCATCCGCGCCCACGCCCATGCCCAGGCGCATGTGCGCCTGCGCCAGGCGCTCGTGCAGCGCCCTGTCCCGCGTGATCAGGGCGCCCATCAGCACGTCCGAGCCGCCCGACTGGTATTTCGTCAGCGCCTGCATGATGATGTCCACGCCCAGGTCGAAGCCGCGCAGGGCCAGACCCGCCGACCAGGTGTTGTCCAGGGCCACCAGCACGCCGCGCGCATGGGCGGCCGCGCAGATGGCGGGCAAGTCAGGCACTTCCATGGTCACGGAACCCGGTGCTTCCGTCCAGATGAGCTTGGTATTCTCCTGGATCAAGGCGGCGATGCCGGCGCCGATGAGCGGATCGTAATAGCGGGCCGTGATGCCGAAATCCTGCGCCAGCCAGCGTCCCAGTTCGCGGTTCGGGTTGTAGATATTTTCCGGCAGCAAAACATCATCGCCTGTTTTCAGCAGCGCGAAATCCGCCATGGCGATGGCCGCCAAGCCCGACGGCGCCAGCAGGCAGTACTTGCCCCCTTCGATCTCGGCCAGCCGTGCTTCCAGGGTGAAGGTCGTGGGCGTGCCGTGCAAGCCGTAGGTGTAGGCGTTCTTCTCTTTCCAGTCGCCCGAACGCATGGCCGCCACGTCCTTGAACAGCACGGTCGAGGCGTGATGGATGGCGTTGGGAAACGCGGCAAAGCCTTGCGGCGCCTGGTAATCGCTGTGGATCAGCGCCGTCTGGGGGGATTTGATTGTGGTCATGGCGTCGGGAAATAAAAAAAGGCGGATCAGCCTGTGCTGGTCCGCCTTGATTGTAAGGGCTTATGCCCTTGCCTGCCGTACTGTTGTTACACCTGCTTACTCGGCGGCGCCCCACAGGTCGTGCGCGTCGGCCGACATGATCGTCACGTCAACGAATTGACCGACGGCCAGCTTGCGGTGCGGTTCGAACGGCGGTTTCACATACACGACGCCGTCGATTTCCGGCGCGTCGGCGGACGAGCGGCCCACGCCGCCGGAGCGGGTGACTTCATCGATGAGCACGCGCACGGTCTTGCCGACCTTGGCTTGCAGGCGTTTCTTGGAAATTTCTTCCTGCAGCAGCATCACGCGGCCGCGGCGCTCTTCGCGCAGCTCTTCCGGCACGGGATTGGCGATGGCATTGGCCGTCGCGCCTTCGACAGGCGAATAGGCGAAGCAGCCCAGGCGGTCGATCTGCGCTTCCTTGAGGAAGTCGAGCAAATACTCGAATTCCGCTTCCGTTTCGCCAGGGAAACCGGCGATGAAGGTCGAGCGTATCGTCAGATCCGGGTTGATGGCGCGCCAGGCCTGGATGCGGTCCAGGTTTTTCTCGCCGCTGGCCGGGCGCTTCATGCGTTTCAACACGTCAGGATGCGCGTGCTGCATCGGAATATCGAGGTAGGGCAGGATGTGGCCGCCGCTCATCATCGGGATGATCTGGTCCACGTGCGGGTACGGGTACACATAGTGCAGGCGCACCCAGGCGCCGTAGGTCTTGGCCAGTTCGCCCAGCGCTTCCGTCAACTGCGTCATGTGCGTCTTCACGGGACGGCCATTCCAGAAGCCGGAGCGGAATTTCACGTCCACGCCATACGCCGAGGTATCTTGCGAAATGACCAGCAATTCCTTGACGCCGGCCTTGAACAGGTTTTCCGCTTCGATCATCAATTCGCCGATCGGACGCGAGACCAGGTCGCCGCGCATCGATGGGATGATGCAGAAACTGCAACGGTGGTTACAGCCTTCGGAAATTTTCAGGTAGGCATAATGCTTCGGCGTCAGCTTGATGCCTTGCGGCGGCACCAGGTCGAGGAAGGGCGCGTGCGGCTTCGGCAGGTGAAAATGGACGGAATCCATCACTTCGGCCAGCGCGTGCGGACCCGTAACAGCCAGCACTTTCGGGTGCACCTTCATGATGATGTCGTCGCCGGCAGCATCTTTCTTGGCGCCCAGGCAGCCGGTCACGATGACCTTGCCGTTTTCAGCCAGCGCTTCGCCGATGGCGTCGAGCGACTCTTGCACGGCAGCATCGATAAAACCGCAGGTATTGACGATCACCAGATCGGCGCCAGCATAGGATTTCGCCGTTTCGTAGCCTTCGGCGCGCAGTTGGGTCAGGATTTGTTCGGAGTCGACCAGCGCTTTCGGGCAGCCGAGCGAGACAAAGCCCACTTTCGGCGCCGCACCTGGCATGGCCAGCATGGCCTCTGGCTTGGCGGAAGGAACGGGAATACGGTGAATTTCAGACATAGTTGGCAGCTAGTAAAATGGTGAGGCGAATCGGCTATTGTACCCCGAGCCGCCCCTTGCTGGCAGAACTATGCTGATTTGATGACGCCAATACAACTCCCGGGCGCGAAATGGCCCGTGAGCGTCTGGCGTTGATTACTTTTTGTCGGTCGGAGGAACCGGCGGCACAAACGGGAAGGTGCCGAACAGATTCTTGCTCTGGCTCTGCATCTGTTCCTGCATCTGCACGAACAGGCTCTTGCTCTGGTCGATGTAGTTGTTCATCATGCCTTGCATCATCGGGCCCTGGACATTCATGAACTGGGTCCACATTTCGGGGCTGAATGGCTTGCCTTCGAAACTGCCGGCCGACGTGCCCGTGAATTTGTGCTGGATATCGGTGAACGCTTGTACGTTCTTTTCCAGGTAGGAGCCCATCATGCCCTGCATGGCGTGGCCATAGTAGCGGATGATCTGCGACAACACGACGCTCGAGAACATGGGCGCGCCGTTCGCTTCCTCTTCCAAAATAATTTGCAGCAAGATGCTGCGCGTCAAATCTTCACTGGATTTGGCATCGACGACCGTAAACACCTCATTGTCCAACACCAGCTGCTTGACGTCCGTCAAGGTGATGTAGGAACTGGTTTGCGTGTCGTACAGACGGCGGTTGGGATATTTTTTAATCAGGCGGTCTATACTTTTTTTTGCACTACTCATCACAAGTTCCACTTATTGCGCCGCAGCGCATACTGAGTTAATCCGAAAAAAAAGCGAACGTGGGTCCGCTTTCGCACCTGCCTACTTTTTCCATTATAGAGTGGAAAACGGCTCCATTACACATCAGGGTAGTAGATTCCCGCATTTATTGCAACGCAACTAAAAGTAGATTCCTGACAAGACCGATGATTACGCCGGCCTTGTCAGGCGAGAAGCTTTTATAAACTAATCCGCCCTGACTTTAACATACCGCCCTGGCGCCGGCTCGATTGCCGCGTGGCGCTTGTTGCCCGGCTTGCCGGGCGCCTTCACCTGCGTGCCGCCGTGTTCGGCCAGGAAGGCCGCCCATTCGGGCCACCAGCTGCCCGCGTGCTCGGTCGCGCCTTCCATCCACTGCTCGGCGCTCAAAGGCTTGGCTCTCGCCGTGCGCGGCTGGTCGTTGCTCCAGTAACTGCGCTTTTTCTTCGAGGCAGGATTGATCACGCCGGCGATATGGCCCGAGGCACCGAGGATGAAGCGGTTGGCTTTCGGCTTTTTCGGGTTCAGCAAGGCCGTGCTGGCATAGGCCGCGCCCCAGGGCACGATATGGTCTTCGCGCGAGCCATAGATGAAGGCGGGCGCGTCGATGCTGCTCAGATCGACCTTTTCACCGGCCACCGTCAGCTTGCCCGGCACCTTCAGGCTGTTTTCCAGGTAAGTATTGCGCAGATACCAGCAGAACATGGGGCCCGGCAAGCCCGTGCCGTCGCCATTCCAGTACAGCAAGTCGAACGCGGGCGGTTCCTTGCCCTTCAGGTAATTCGACTGCACGTAGTTCCACACGAGGTCGTTCGGCCGCAGGCTGGAAAACGTGCTGCCCAGGTCACGGCCCGACATCAGGCCACCGTTGGCCAGGCTCTGTTCGCGCAGCGCCACTTGCGGCTCATCGATGAAGACGTCGAGCGCGCCCGTGTCGCAGAAGTCGAGGAAGGTGGTCAGCAGGGTCAGGCTGGCGGCAGGATTCTCGCCGCGCGCCTTGAGCACGGCCAGCGCCGTCGAGACGATGGTGCCGCCCACGCAAAAGCCGAACATATTGAGCTTGTCCTGGCCGGAAATCTCCTGCGTGACCCGGATGGCTTCGATCACGCCTTGCTCGACGTAATCGTCCCACGTCAGGTGCTGCATGCTCAGGTCCGGATTGCGCCAGGACATCAAAAACACGGTATTGCCCTGCTCCACCGCATAGCGCACGAGCGAGTTTTCTGGCTGCAAGTCAAGGATATAGAATTTATTGATGCATGGCGGCACCATCAACAGGGGCCGCTGGTGTACCGTGGCCGTCGTCGGCGTGTACTGGATCAGCTGGAACAGGGCGTTTTCAAACACCACCGTGCCCGGCGTGGTGGCCACGTTGCGGCCCACTTCGAAGGCCGATTCGTCGGACTGCGAGATGCGGCCCTTCTGCATGTCGGCCAGCATGTTCGTCAAGCCCTTGGCCAGGCTTTCGCCCTTGGTCTCGATCAGGGTTTGCTGGGCGTCAGGGTTGGTGGCCAGAAAGTTGGCGGGCGACATGGCGTCAACGATTTGCTGCACCGCAAACGCAATCTTTTGCTTCTGGTGCGGCGTCGCTTCCACGGCATCGGCCATGGCGCTGAGAAACTCCGCGTTCAGCAAATAGGCGGCCGCGTTGAAGGCCGACAGGGGGCTGGCGTGCCAGGCGGGCGCGGCGAAGCGGCGATCTTTCAGCTCCGGCGCCTTGCCGGCCATAAAGTCAGCCCACAAGCCCGTCAGCTTGGCCACATAGGCATTTTTCAGTTGCTCGATCGCTTCCGGCTTGATGCTGGCGCCCGCATCCTGCAAAATGCCGGCAATCGGATTGCCCTGGGGCTGCGGTACCATGTTGAACCACGTCTTCCACTGCTCAGGATTGCTGATCTGCGCCATCCATTCCTTGGTCATCATTTGAGGATCGGGCATGTTCATAGATGTAAAAGTCCATTAAGAAATTAAAACGTCGTCAAAAATAAATACTTCTGGATCAACTGCATGCAAACTCTTACTGACTGCCAATACCAATGATGCTCATGACCGCTGTTGCCTGGATCTATGTCGTCGGCCTCATGGCGCTGACGGAACCGTCCATCGTCGCCGGGGTGATGACCTTCGTGCTGTACTGCGTCATCCCGCTGTCCATCCTATTCTATCTGACGGGCTCGCGGCGACGCAAACGCAAGGCGGCGCGTATCGCTGAACAGAACGCCCGCGCGCTCGCCTCAGCAGACGATAAAACAAAAACGGCAGACACATAAGTGTCTGCCGTGCAGATTATTTGCGCCAGATCAAACTGGCCTGTCTTCCCGTGACGCCATCGCGCCGGTACGAGTAAAACTGCGCCGCATCGCTGACGGTGCAGTACTCGCCACCTGCCACTTGCGCCACGCCATCGCGCAACAGCATGGTGCGCGCCAGCGCATAAATATTCGCCAGGTACTTGCCCGGCTTGCCGGCGATGGCGGTGAACGCAGCGCTCAGCACTTGCCGCTCGGCATCGTCACGCGCGCCGTCGCGGAACGCTTGCAGCACGTCCTGCCCCACTTCGAATTGCTGCGGACCAATGGCTGGCCCCAGCCAGGCAAGGATCTCCCCTGCGCCCTGCGCCCGCATCGATGCCACCGTACGCTGCAAGACGCCGTTGGCCAGGCCGCGCCAGCCCGCATGGGCCGCGCCGACGACCAGGCCGTCCGTCGAGCAGAACAGCACGGGCAGGCAATCGGCCGTCATCACCACGCACACGGCGCCCGCCTGCGTGGCGATGCTGGCGTCGGCATCGGGCACGCAGCCGCCCAGCGTACCGGCATCGGCAACGGCCACGCCATGCACCTGCGACAGCCAGGCCGGTTCAGATGGCAGCATGGCCGCCAGCCGCGCTCGGTTGGCGGCCACGTGCGCGGGATCATCGCCCACGTGCGTGCCCAGGTTCAAGCCACCGCCGCCCTGCCCGTCACCATATGGTGCCTGGCTGACGCCGCCCGCGCGCACAGTCGCCAGCGCGCCCACGTTCGCGGGCAAGCCGGGCCAATGGGGAGTAATGCAAGGCAACGGTAACGTCATCAGACCTGTTCCGGCTCGGGAATGCCGGCGGTGGCAATCAGTTGAGCGAAGTCATCGGCCAACGGCACGATCCATTCGCACGCTTCCAGGGTGCCCGGATGCACGAGGCCCAGGCGACGCGCCTGCAAGGCCTGGCGCGAGAAGACGGACACCAGGTGCTGCTTGCCGTACACGGAGTCGCCGACCAGCGCGAAACCCAGATGCTGCATGTGTACGCGAATCTGGTGCGTGCGGCCTGTTTCCAGACGGCATTGCATCAGGCTCACGGGACGGCGGTCGAGTTCGCCGCTGCCGATCAATTCATAGTGCGTGATGGCGGGCTTGGCGGTGAAATTCTCAGACACGGCCATCTTGACGCGGTCGCGCGGGTGGCGCGCGATGGAGGCATCGATGGTGCCCGCCATTTTTGGCGTGCCCCACACCAGCGCAAAATATTCACGCTTGACGGTGCGCGCCTGCAACTGGCGCACCAGATCCGTTTGCGAAGCGAGGGTCTTGCCGACCACCATCAGGCCGCTGGTATCCTTGTCCAGGCGGTGCACGATGCCGGCACGCGGCACGCCCGCCAGTTGCGGGCAGTGGTGCAGCAGGCCGTTGAGCAGGGTACCCGACCAGTTGCCAGGGCCCGGATGCACGACCAGTCCGGCTGGTTTGTTGATCACGATGATATGCTCATCTTCGTGCACGATGTTCAATTCCATCGCTTCCGGCTTAAAAGCCTCGTCTTCCGGCGCGCTTTGCGGCAGAATGACGATCTTCTCGTCGCCATAGGCGGTCATGTTGCGTTTGGCAACTTTTCCATCGACGGTCACGAAACCGGCTTCCAGCCACAATTGCAAGCGGCTGCGCGAGTATTGCGGCACCAGCTGGGCGATGACTTTATCGAGGCGGTGGCCGCAGGCGTCCGGCGTCAGTTCCAATGTAATCGGGGCCATGATCTCGAAGGCGTCGTCGGCGGCAAAATCGCCGTCAAACGCATCTTCGGCGCCATGGTCAGAAAGGGAGTCAAACGCGGAGTCAGCCAAATTAGGCTTCGGAGTTAATATCACAGCATTCCCATCGGCTATAATCAGCCTATTGTAAAATCTTGGTTAAAACCTTCTTGCAAAACGTCATGCAAAAAAAATTATCGTTGGTAGTCGCTTCAGTCGTTCTGCTCGGCATGTCCGCTTGCAGCTTGTTGCCTGAAAAAGTGGATGAGACCAAAAACTGGTCCGTTACGAAATTATACTCGGAGGCGCGTGAAGAAATGGCCGGGCAGCACTATGAAGCTGCAATCGGCCTGTTCCAGAAGCTGGAGGCTAACTATCCTTTCGGCAACTATGCTCTGCAAGCGCAGATGGAGATCGCTTACGCGTATTATAAGGCGGGAGACCAGGCGCAGGCACTGGCTGCAGTCGAACGCTTCATCAAGTTGCATCCGAACCACGCCAATGTAGACTATATGTACTACTTGCGCGGCCTGATCAGCTTTAACGACCAGATCAGCTTCCTGAACTTCCTGTACGAGCAAGACCCGACCGAACGCGACCCGAAAGCCACGCGCGAAGCGTTTGCGGCCTTCAAGCAACTGGTCGACAAGTTTCCAAATAGCAAATATGCGCCCGATTCGCTGGCCCGCATGAACTATTTGATCGATGCCATGGCGAAATATGAAGTGCACGTGGCGCGTTATTACTATCGCCGCGGCGCCTACCTGGCCGCCGCCAACCGCGCACAAACGACGGTCAGCGACTTTGCCGCTTCGCCGGCCATCGAAGAAGCGCTGTTCATCATGTATCGCTCGTATGACAAGCTGGGCTTGACCGACCTGCGCGACGACACCTTGCGCGTGTTGACCAAGAACTACCCGAACACGGCATTCCTCAGCCCGGAAGGGGTGAACAAGGAACGCAAGTGGTGGAAATTCTGGCAGTAAAATGAAAAACCGGAGCTTGCTCCGGTTTTTTCTTGCGTCAACCCCAAAATCAAGGACCGGGGTCGTTCGCTGCGCGATCGGAATGCGTCCCACTGGGACGCATTCCCCCATCGGGTACGACCCCGGCTTTTGCAGCTGGGGTGCTTTACTGATTCATTCGCGCCTACTCGCCGACCTTGCGCCGGAATACCCAGCTTTTATCGTTCGACGCTTCGGGCACATACGCGTAACCGTCGACATCGAACTGTTTCAGCTGCTCGGGATCGCGGATCTGATGGACGGCCGCATATCGCGCCAGCATGCCGCGCGCGCGCTTGGCGTAGAACGAGATGATTTTATATTTGCCGTTCTTCCAGTCCTCGAACACGGGCGCGATGACGGGCACGTCCAGCTGGCGCGGCCTGACGGATTTGAAATATTCTTCGGAAGCAAGATTGACCAGCACTTGCGCGCCCTGCTCCTTCGCAGTGCGGTTCAGGCCGTTGGTGATGGTGTCGCCCCAGAATGCATACAAATCCTTGCCGCGCGTGGTCGACAAACGCGTGCCCATTTCCAGGCGGTGCGGGTGGATCAGGTCCAGCGGGCGCAGCAAGCCGTACAGCCCGGATAAAATGCGCACGCGCGACTGCGCGTAGTCGAGCTGCTCGGGCTGCAGGCTACGCGCGCCGAAGCCCGTGTACACGTCGCCATTGAAGGCCATGATGGCCTGGTGCGCCTCTTCCAGCTGCGGGGTCCACGACGCGTAGCGGGCCACGTTGAGGGCCGACAAGGCGTCGGAAATGCCCATCAGGCTGCCCACTTCGGCGGGCGAGAACTGGCGCATGCGCTCTATCAGCTGGGCGGAATGGTCGAGAAAATCGGGGGTGCTGTGCAACGTGGTCGTTGGCGGCGTCTCCAGGTCGAGACTCTTGGCGGGCGAAAGCACGATCAACATAAATTATCACTACAAAATAGAATTGCCGACATGATACCTGCTCCACAAAAACTCGTCCTCGACACCAACGTCTGCCTCGACCTGTTCGTCTTCAACGACCCGCGCTGGGCGGGCTTGCTGGCGGCCATGGAAAGCGGCGCCGTGCACGCCATCACGCGCGAAGATTGCCGCGCGGAATATCTGGTCGTGTTGCATTACAAACATCTGCCGCTCGATGAAGCCAGCCGCGCCATTGCCGCCGCCCGCTTCGACGCCCACATCACGGTGGTGACGCCACCCGTCTCCGGCGTGCGCCTGCCCGTCTGCACGGACAGGGATGACCAGAAATTCCTCGAACTGGCGCGCGACGCCAACGCCGACATCCTCATCACCAAGGACAAGGCGCTGCTGAAACTGGCCCGCAAGACGGCCAAGGCCGGCATGTTCAAGATCATGCTGCCGGAAGGCTGGGCCTTGCCAGGCTGAGCCGCCAAAGCCCCACACGGAACGCCACGCGCTGCGCTAGAATGGGACACGATTCCACTTTGCGCACCGCGACCCTACCGTACATGAACAGCCCGTCCCTGCCCTACACGACTCCCACCCTGACTTCGCGCCTGCCTCTCGTGGGCACCACCGTGTTTACCCGCATGTCCAGCCTGGCGGCCCAGCATGGCGCCGTCAACCTGGGTCAGGGCTTTCCCGATTTCGATTGCGACCCTGCCCTGGTCGATCTCGTCAGCGACGCCATGCGCGCCGGCCACAACCAGTACCCGCAGATGACGGGCGCCGCGCCCCTGCGCGAGGCGATTGCCGCGAAGATCGCCAGCCTGTACGGCCACAGCTATGATGCAGGCACGGAAATCACCGTCACGGCCGGCGCCACGCAGGCGCTCACCACCGCCATCCTGTGCTGCGTGCACCCGGGCGACGAAGTCATCGTCATCGAACCGGCCTACGACAGCTACCTGCCCGCCATTGCGCTGGCCGGCGGCGTGCCCGTGCTGGTGGCCATGCAGGTAACAGAGTCCGGCTACAGCGTGCCGTGGGACAAGCTGGCCGCCGCCGTCAGCTCCAGGACGCGCTTGATCATCATCAATACGCCGCATAATCCGACGGGCACGATTTTGCGTCCGGCCGACGTGGCGGCGCTGGCCGACATCGTGCGCGGCACGCAAATTCTCATCCTCTCCGATGAAGTCTACGAACACATGGTGTATGACGGCGTGCGCCATGAGTCGCTCGCCCGCCACCCGGAACTGGCGGCGCGCAGCTTCATCGTTTCCAGCTTCGGCAAGACGTATCACGTGACGGGCTGGAAAGTGGGCTATGTGGCGGCGCCCGCGACCCTGACGGCCGAGTTTCGCAAGGTGCACCAGTACAACGTCTTTACCGTCAACACCCCGATGCAACACGGCATCGCCGGCTATATGGCCGACGCGCAGCCCTGCCTGGACTTGCCCGCGTTTTACCAGCGCAAGCGCGATTTGTTCCGCGACGGCCTGGCGGGCAGCCGCTTTACCCTGCTGCCGGCCGACGGCACGTATTTCCAGTGCGTGCGCTACGATGCCATTTCACAAGAGACAGAAGCACAGTTCGCCGAATGGCTGACGGCCGAGATCAAGGTGGCCGCCATTCCCGTCTCCGCGTTTTATGCGCAGGGCAAGGAATCGGGCATCGTGCGTTTCTGCTTTGCCAAGCAGGATGACACCTTGCGCCTGGCGCTGGAGCGCCTGCGCAGCATATAACCGAGCACGGCTTCGCCACGGCGGGGCAAAGGATGACAGCATGGTACAGCGTCGCATCGGCCCGGCCGACCTGGTTCCCGGCGAACCCCTGCCCTGGGATCTGTTTCTGGCTGACCATAGTGCCGGCCCGCAACTGCGCAAGGGGCAGATCATCACGGATGGCGCGCAGCTGGGCCGCTTGCTGCAACTGGGTCTGTACGCGGGCACGCCCGAGCAGCCGTCCGTCTTGCGCTTGCTCAATCAAACGGCGCAACGCCTGGAACGGCTGCTGCTGGACTTGCGCAGCGAAAGCAATGCCGAGCGCGATGTGCGCGACATCGCCCGCGACCTGCTGCACGCGCTCGAGCACGATGCCGACATCGCGCTGGCCAGCATCCTGCTCAACCAGATCGCCGGTACCTACGCCGTGCGCCACTGCATCGAAACGGCGCTGCTGGCCATGCTGGTGGGGCGCAGCATGCACAAGTCCCACGATGAACTGTTACTGATCGGCGCCGCCGCGCTGACGATGAACGTCGGCATGCTGCGCCACCACGACAGTTTCCAGGACCGGCGCGGCCCCCTGAATGACGAAGAAATGCGCATCGTGCGTCTGCATCCGCAGGAAAGCACGGAACTGCTGCGCTGCGCGGGCGTCGACGACGAGGAATGGCTCAGTTGCGTGCTCTTGCACCATGAAAACGACGATGGCAGCGGCTACCCGCAGGGGCGCACGGCCGATGAAATCCTGCAAAACGCGAAATTGATCGGCCTGGCCGACCGCTATTGCGCGCGCGTCTCGGCACGCAACTACCGGCGCTCCATCGTGCCCGACCAGGCGCTGCAGCACATCTTCCTCGACCAGGGCCTGCCCATCGACCCCTTGCTGGGCGAACAGTTCGTCAAGCTGCTGGGAAAATATCCGCCCGGTACATTAGTGCGCCTGCGCAGCGGCGAACTGGGCGTGGTGACGCAACGGGGCGCCGGCCACGTGCACCCGCTCAGCGACCCGCTGGGCGCGCCGCTGGCCGCCGCCGAGCTGGCGCAGATGACGCCGCGCGACACGGGCGACAGCCAGTTCGCCATCGTCTCGTCGCTGCATGAAGACGATGCGGGCGTGCACTTCAGCATGCGGCACGTGTGGGGCGATGAGGCGCGGCTCTAGCCTCGCTGGGCAAGGCCGGTGCCAGACCAAATGTCAGCTTACGGTTTCGGCGGACGGATGCCCGTATACTGTGCGCTGACGAGCAGCCATTGCTTGTCGACAAACCGAGCCACATACCCGGCGCGCAGGGCGAAGGTACGGGCAGCCGCGTCCTGATTGACGCGGTAGGACAGCCGGGCCGAGATGAGCGCGGTATCGCCAAGGAGGCGCACCGCCGGTTCATCGACCTGGACTTGAGGACCCGGCCGTTTCTGCTCCGGCGCATAGAAGGACAGCATTTTTTCACGTCCGTCCACCTCGCCTACCGGCGATATTTCCACATAATTCTCGGCCGTGATGGCTTTCAAGGTGGCTTGATCGAAGCTGCTCTGGGCCTGCGCATGACGCTGCACCAAAGCGACCAGTTCGGCGTCGGCGGGAGCCGCCTGCACACCACCGATCGCGCCCAAGGCGCCCAGCAGGCAGGTGGAAAGAAGATGTGAAAGGGTCAATTTCATGCGTATTTCATCCTGATCGAGGTCATTGAGAAGCATTCGTTGATGACTGCGCTACTGCCGGCATCGAACACTCGCTTGCGGGCAACTCATCATGAGGTAACCCACTGCATGTTATCCCATTGCCATTTTCTGCCACATGCAGGGGATGAAACGCGATAAGGTCGCCGTATCTGGCGGCCAAATGCTGTGGATCATTCTCGATGGTGCCGCTGTAGCAGCCATCCTCTTCATCGATACCGGTCACTCGTACCCACATTCTTTCGCACTGGCCATCAGCGCGCGCACCATCCTCGGCGGCGAAGCGAAAAACCAGTTTCACGTACGCGCCGATGGGCAGCGCATCGCGTACCGCGGCCGACGGTGGCTCGATATCCGTCAAGTACCGGGCAAGCCAGATGGCGTCTTCCAGGTAATAGCCTTGCTCAGCAAACGAGGGAAATGGATGGTCCTTGAAACGCTCCCAGTTTCCCGCTCCAGCATTCCAGTGCGCGCTCCAGCCATAGGGCAGGTCATGCAGGTCTGCCAGCAAGTCATTCGTGCCGATCAGACCAGCCAGACTGGCGATCCTGGCGGAACTCGACACCGTTGCGTCGGACGCGCCGTAAAATTGCCAATCCCCTTCGTAATCATGGGATACATGCACGATGGGAGCACCGTTCACTACTTCCGTGGTCGTGAAGCAGGCAGTGTTGGGAGCATCGTGGAATTTCCAGGCAGTGGTCATCTTGTTTACGGGATCATCCGCTTCAATCATGTGATACAGATCCATCCCCCGCCTGCGATGTCGCTTGCGGGGGAGGTGAAAGCGCTTACTTGGCGGTCGCCGCCGTCAATTGCACCAGCTTGCGCTCGACAAACGCCTGCAATTGCGGCGACAGGGTTTGCAAGCCCTTGGCCCGCTCGAACGCCTGGCGCGCCTGGGCCGGGTGGTTGTCGGCTTGCAAGGCGATGCCGAGGCCCATCCACCAGACGCTGTTGTCGGGCGCCGTCTGCAGGGCCAGCTGATATTGCTCGGCCGCTTCGCGGTAGCGCTGCTCGCGCTGCAGCACGGCGGCCAGGAAGGCGCGGTAGTCGCCGTTGTCGGCCGCATACGGCAGGCTGCGCATGAGGGTATCGAGGGCCACCGCGCCGCCGTTGGTCTTGTCCAGCTGCAAGCGGGCCAGCATCATCGCCTGTGCCGGCTGTTTCGGGTCCAATGCCAGACTCAGCTGCAATTGACGCGCCGCCTCGTCGGGGCGCTGCGCTTCGAGCAGCAGGCGCACCAGGGTTTCGCGCGCGCCCTGGTGGCGCGGGTCCAGCTGCAGGGTCTGCTGCAAGCCGGCCAGCGCTTCCGAGATGCGGCCATCCTGCAACTGGCCCAGCGCGCGCCGGTAGTCATTCTCCACGCGCTGCTGCGGCGTAACTTGTTTTCCGTCAGGAATGCGTTCGCTGGCGGCGGGCGCTGGCGTCTTCACCACGGGCGCCACGGCAGGCCTGGCCGGTTTGTCCGTGATGCGGCGCATTTCAGCGGCGCGCAGCGTGGCTGGCGCGACCGCCTCCCCGGCCGGCAACACTGGCTCGGCTGCCAGCGGCGCCGTGGCGACCGGCGCAGCCACAGCGACCGGCGCAGCCACCGGTACGGGTACGGGTAGCGGCACGGGTAGCGCTGCCGCCACCGGCAGCGGCGTGTTGGCCACGCTGACCAGCACGGGCGGCACGGGCGGGCGCTTCCAGTACACCCAGCCCAGGGCGATGGCGGCCGCCGTCAGGCCGGCCGCGCCGCCGAAGACCAGCGCGCGCGAGACGCCCCGCTCGCGTTCGGGCACGGAGCGGATGCCGGCCGCGTCGCCGCGCCCATCGGGGGTGCCGCGCGCATCGAGGTCTTGCAACATCTTGTTAATCAGGCTCATCTACAGGCTCATCTTCGTCATCGGTTCAATAAGGTCCAGCTCACGCCGCAGGCGGCGGCCAGCACGCCGGCGCCTGCCAGCCACGGCCATGGCCGTTGCCAGAAGCGGCGCGGCTTGCTGGCCAGGGTATCGCTGGCGGCCAGCGCCACGTGGCGGCCGCTGACCTGCTGCCGGCCTTCGCCGTACGCCACCATCAGCGCCTTGTGCGCCATGATGTTGATCAGGCGCGGGATGCCGCCGGAAGCCTTGTACAGCTTGCTCACGCCGCCACGGCTGAACAGGCGCGCGCCATCGAAACCGGCCACGCGCAAGCGGTGCGCCACATAAAAATCCACGTCGTCGCGCGACAAAGGGCCCAGGTGATAGTGAAAGGTGATGCGCTGCGTCAGCTGGCGGATTTCCGGCAGGGCCAGCTTGACGTCCAGCTCAGGCTGGCCGAACAGCACGATTTGCAGCAGCTTGCGCTTTTCCGTTTCCAGGTTCGTCAGCAGGCGCAAGGCTTCCAGGCTGTCGACGGGAATCGCCTGCGCTTCATCCAGGCACAGCAGCACGCGCTTGCCCTGCGCCGCCAGGTTGAGCAAACGCAAGTTGAGCGACTTGAGCAGCTGATGCTGGTCAGCATCTTTCTCCAGCAATACATCGAGGTCGTCCGCCAGCGCCAGGATCAGCGAACGGGGCGCCAGGTTCGGATTCGGGATGTAGGCCGTGACGAAATCCGGCCCCAGCGATTGCATGAACTTGCGGCACAAAAAGGTTTTGCCGGTACCCACTTCGCCAGTGATCTTGATGAAGCCCTCGCCATTGCGCGCCGCCACCAGCAAGGTGTTGAGCGCCTTTTGCGACTGCGGGCCGTTGAAGAAGAAACTGGTATCGGGCGTGAGGCCGAACGGCGCCTCGCGCAAGCCGAAATGGGCCTGGTACATTTAGCGCCGCTCCGATGGGCGGCGTGGGTCGAGCGCCTCGATGCGCTTGCCCGAATCGAGCAAGTCCTCGTTCCAGCTGTTGGCGCCCTCGACGATGGTCGGCTTGATCAGCACCACCAGTTCGCGCTTCTGGATCACTTGCCCCGTGTTGCGGAACAAGGCACCCAGTACGGGAATATCGCCCGCGCCCGGCACTTGCGAGCGGTCCGAGGTGGTGGCCTGGCGCATCAGGCCGCCGATGGCGACGATGCGTCCATCCTGGCTGCGCACCATGCTGTCCATCTCCGAGGTGCTGGAAGCGGCCAGCGGCAATTTCAGCGAACCGGCACTGCCCAGGTCGATTTCCTTGCTGACGGTGGTGACCTGGCTGACGGACGGATGCACGTGCAGGATGATATTGCCCTGGTCATCGATCTGCGGCGTCACGTCCAGCACCACACCGGAAAAGAATGGCTGCAGGGTGACGTTCGGGCTGGAGGTGGTGCCGCCCGTGGTGCCGGTCGACGTCACGGTGGTGCTCACGCCGGTGACGAAGAATTCGTCCGTGCCTATCTTCAGCACGGCCTTCTGGTTGTTCATGGTGGCGATGCGCGGGCTCGACAGCACGTGCACGGCGCCTTGCGATTCCAGGAAGGTAATCATGGCGGCAAAGTTGGCGGTCTGAAAGGCCAGGCCGAACATCGAGCCGGCCGCCGTGGCCGCCGAACTCAAGCCAAAACCACTGCTGGCCGTCAGGCCGCTGCCATTCGTCATGTTCGGCGGCTGGCCGCCGTTGAACGGCAGCGGCGCCAGGGTGCCGCCCGGCTGGATGAAGCCCGTCGAGATGCGGTTCGTGTGGCCGCTCTTGATGGAGGCGAACGAGGCCCAGTTGATACCGGTCTGGAAGTTGTCGTTCAATTCCACTTCGAGGATCTTGGCTTCCAGGATCACCTGGCGGTCCACCGACAGCTGCGTCGCCTTCAGGTACAGGTCGACGGCGCGCAATTCGTCGGGCATGCCGCGCACGACGACGACGCCCGACTGCGGGCTGATCACCACCTTGCGGCCATCGCCGGTGCCGCCGATGATGGCGCCCAGCGATTCTTTCAATTCTGCCCAGAAATTGCTGTCCGATGTGGTGCTCAGGTTGGAACTGTCTTGCTGCACCTGGCTGCCAGGCTGGCCTGGCTGCTGCGGCTGCGACTGCTGGCCGTTGCTGCCTCCGCTCTGGCCGCTGTTGCTGGTGCCTGCAGTCGACACCGACGTCGAGGACACGCGCAAATTCGACGTGCCCTTGCGGTTGCCCGTCAGGTAATTGACCTGGAACATGCGGGTTTGCATGGTGAGGGGCCGAATCGCGATGCGCGTGCCTTCGACCTTGTAATCATAGCCATACATCTCGCGCACGGCGTCGAGCGCCTCGAACAGGGTCACATCTTTGAGGTTGGCGGAAATGTTGCCCTGCACATCCGGGTGCACGAGCATGTTGTAGCGCGTGCCGTTGACGAGCGAGTGAAAGAACTGGCGTGCCGGGACGTTGTTGAACGCGACATTGAAACGCTCGTCCAGCACGCCGCGCGCCTTGGGCAACTGCGCGGCCAGCGCGGACGCCGGCGGCAGCAGCGCGTTTTCCACCGCCGCCGACTGCGCCGCCGGGCTGGTGGTGGCCACTGCGCCTGCCACCTGCTCCTTGATCGCATTGTAGGTGTCGCGCTTCACAGGCGCGACGTTGCAGGCGCACAAACCCGCGGCAAGTCCCAGGACGCTTGCCCGCTTGCTTATTTCAAGTATCTTCCGCATTCCCGCCTTGTGTTTATTGGGTGACATGAACCTGTTTCCTTCGTACATGCATTGCATCATTTGCGTCGACCGTCTGCGGATACAGCCGCAGCGTTTCCAGGGTCTTGCCGCGCCGCAGCGCCACGCTCGCTTCGCCTATGCTGACGACGACCGCGCCGTCCACCCTGTCGCCCGCGCGCACGCTGCGGCCATCGATCACGGCCAGGCGCCGCCCGTCAGGCCGATTGGAAATCAGCACCGATTGCAGCCGCGGCCGCGCCACACCGGCAGAGGCCGCACTACCGAGGACGGGCGCCGCATCGGGCGGCCGCGTGGGATCGACCAGCGCCTGGGCAAACACCCCCGGCGCCAAGGCCAGCAGCGCGCCCGCAAGGAGCACGCAACGACGCGCGCGCATCACAGCGCGATCCATTTCTCGTCCAGGCTGAGCGTGTACAAGGTCAGGCTCAGCGTGGCATTCGGGTACTGCTCGACTTGCATATTGAGCTTGCCCCAGAATACATGGGACGGCATGGCCTCCACGGCATCCATATAATTCACCATATCCAGATAATTTCCACGCAATACGATTTCCACGCCATGACGGTAGAGCACGGCCGGCGCCTTCGCCGGCTCGGCGTCCGCTGGCGACTGCCCGGCAGGCGCGGCGGCAGGTGCGGACGCCGCCTTGCTGGCGACATGGCCGCCCTGCCCCATGGCGCCGGATGGCAAGGTGGCCAGCGACACGAGGCGCAAGTTGGCCTGCTGTTTCAGCAATTGCTGCAGCATCGGCACGATGCGCTCGGGCGCCACCAGGCCATTTTGCGTCGATTGCAGGGACTGCCGCATCTGCTGCACTTCCTGCCTGATCCGTTCGAGGCGGATGCGGTCCTGCTGGTTGGGGTCGCCCGCATGCGCGGCCATCCTTTGCGCCATCTCGGCATCGATGGCCGCGACGGCCAGCTGCCGCTGGGCAATCGTGTCGGCCAGCGCCTTGCGCTTGTCCAGCTGCGGATTGACGAACAGATACATAACCATGAAAACCAGCAGCGCGGCACTGGCGCCGAAGACCATGATCCGTTCGCGCACGCTGAGCGCATCAAATTTCAGGGCAAATTGTTGCCATTGCTGTTTCATTGCTTGACCGCCCCTGCGCCGCTGGCGGGTGCCGCCGACGATTGCAAACTGAATTCGATAAAGCGCGGCACTGGTGCTGCCACGGCAGCGGCCGGCGCGGCGCCCGGTAATGCCGGCGCCGACACGGCGGCCTGGGCGGGAAGCTGGGCGGTGGCCATCTCCAGGCGCGCGAACGATTTACCCTGCAATGCCGATTCCCTCGACAAGGCACTGATGTACCGGGGCAGCAAGTCCGGCTGCACGACGCGCCCCTGCAAGCCGATCTCGATCTGCTTGCCGGCGCCGGCGATGCTCGCTCCCGTCAGCCACAAGCCATTGACCCTGGCGCGCGCGAAGGCGCGGAAATAATCGGCATAGCCGTGTGTATTGCCCAGTTCGCCGCCCTGCAGAATTTGCCCGGCTTCCACCAAGGCGCCGCGGTCAGCCTCGGCCTGGCCCAGCGCGCCCGCGATCAGCGGGTCCTTGCCGGGCACGGGAAACCGAGCGAACACATCCGCCCGCTTCGCCTCGCGTGCATCGAGCGCGACCTTGGCGTCGGCCGCCGTCCGCTCCAGCGCGGCCACCTGGCGCGCGCCGAACCAGACCACTGCGGCACTGGCGGCAAGGACCAGCCCCAGGCCCTGCAGCAAGCCCAGCGCCGACAGCGCCTGCTTGCGTTTTTCAAACGCCGGGTTGAACAGATTGATTTGCTGGCTCACGCTGGGTTCTCCTCCTGCCGCAGGGCCGCACCCAGGGCCAGGAAAAAGCGCGCCTGGCCGGCAGCGGCCAACAGGTCCGGCACCTTGGAAAAATCCAACAGGGCCGTCAGATCCAGCGCCTCGACCGGCATGTACAAATTGTCCGCCAGGTAAGCATGCAGGCCGTCGCTGCCGGTCGGCGCCAGGACCAGCCTGGCAACGGAAATAAAATGGAATTGACGGTCGAAATGGTCAAAGGAGCGCTGCAATTCCAGCGTGATCTTGTCGTAATACTGCTGCCGCTGGGCGTCGCTGGTATCGGCCAGCTGCGCCACGGTCACATCGATGCGGCGCGCCAGGTACAGTTCGCCGTCGAACGTCACGGTCAACAGCCCCCCTTCGCCATCGAAAGACAGCATGGCCAGGCCGCGGCCCGGCGTTTCCATCAAGCCCGCGATATTTCGCTGGGCCATTTCCGGGATATCGATGACCGACAGGCCGATCTTGCATTCGCCATACAGCGCCTGGCGCTGGGCCACGGCATTGTTGCGCGCCGCGACGGCGAACAGCGATTGCGCGCGTCCCGGCCCGTTCTTGTCGGCTGGAATATCGATGACGTCGACGGTGGCGTCCGCCGCCGGAAAGTCGAGCATGTCCTTCAGGCGCCAGCGGACCGCGGTCTTGAGCTCTTCCGGCGGCACGTTCGGCGCGTCGAGCGTCAGTATCTGATACTCGCCCGCACCGAGCAAAGTGGTGTTGCGATAAGACTGGGCATGCAGATCGCGGTTCATTTTTTCCAGGGTCGACGCCGCCAGCGGCTTGCGTCCAGGATACATGACCGCCGCCTGCACCAGCGGCTTGTCATCCGCGCGCCGCTTGACCACGACAGCGCACACACCTTCCGCTGAAAATGATGTCGCCAGCCAACCCTCGTATTTTTTTGCTTTTGCGAATAAACCCATGCCACCGATCCAGATAATGAAATGCGACGACAGCGGTGCCGTCCGAATGATGCATTGAATCAATTTTAATTCATAGCAGGTATGAACAGGCTAAAAAAGAAATAATTGACAACACATTTTCAGGAAAACACCACGATTGTCACGACGCGCCGAAAAACCACGCGCCCCTCAATACAGTTCACGCATGAAGAACACGGGCTCGCTCTTGAATGCGCCTATGGTTTCGCGCGCCTGTCCCGGCAGGTACGGCATCAGCGACTGTAGTGTGAGCGTAGCTTTTTTCTTCACGGGTGCGGCGGGTTTGGCCATCAGCACGCTGCCGCCGCCCTGCTGCAGCAAGCCACTGTCGAGCGGCAAGGTGCTCGCGGCTGGCAACTGCACATCCGTCAGGTTGAGATAATCCTTCAAGACGAACATCTTGCGCAACAGGCCCGTGCAATTGTCCAGCGTATTGGCGACATACGCGCTGCCGTTCCAGTATTGCGCGACCAGGGGCACCAGCAGCGCACGCTGTTCCGAGCCATACATATTGTTGATGCGCAGGCGGCCATGACGCAGCCGGGTATCGCCGATGGCGACGCTGGCGGCGGGCGCGACCACCAGGCCATTCACGCTGGAAATGAGCGCGCCGTCGCTGTCGCTGATGCCCACCACCAGCGAAAAATCGTCGTATGGGCCATCCTGGCCGCTGGCCAGCCGGTCAAAGCTGTGCAGTACCGTGATGCCGGTCGCGCCGCTGGGAATCGCCTGCTGCAGGCCAGGCGCGGCGAGCGTGATGCTGCCCGCCCCCGCAGTGCCGGCCTGCACCGTGTAGATGGCGCCGTCGCCGCCAAACTTGATCAGGTCGCCCGCCGACAGACCGCCGCTGCCTGCCACCACCACTTGCGTGCTGCCGGCGGCATACTCGCCACCATCGGTCGTGTAGGAGCGCCCGCTGCGTCCCTGGTTCCAGGCAAAGGCGGGCAAGGCTGGCGCCAGGCGGCCGATGGACAGTGCCGCGCCGGCATTGCCCGCGCCCACGCTGACGCTGGCGAGTCCGGGATAGGCGCTGCCATAGCGCGCCAGAATCTGGTTGCCCTTGCTCAATGCCGTCGCGCCCAGCACGACGCCCAGTTCGCGCTGGCCCATGTAGGTGAAGTCGCCGCAGGCCGCCGTCAGCGCCCCCGTGAGCGCGTAGTGGTCAGGGAAAAAGCGGCCGAAGACGGGGGCCGGGCTTTGTGCCTGGTTGGCGATATTGCAGCCAAACTTGCCATTCACGGCCGTATTGCTGCTGCTGCCGATGACGCAGTCGCCAGGCTGGTCGACGCTGGTGTAGGCATTGTCGAGCACCGCCTCGGGCAGCATGCGGAAGGTGCCGACATCGCCGTACGTCACGCCGCTGTTACTGGCCAGGCCGCTGGCCAGCACCGCCTGTCCCAGCGGAAACGGGCTGGCATTCGAGGCCGACGCAAGGCGGTCGGTGTAGTCGGTGACACTGAGGAAGCTGGTGATTTTCTGGCCGGCCACGGAATTATCGAGCAGCGGCGTGCCGTCATAGCCGGCCGCCGCGGCAGCGCCAACGGTAAACTGGGTGCCCGCCGCCAGGCTGGGCGTGCCGCTCAGGCCGCTGTTGCTCATGTTGGAACTGAGCGTGAACTGCTGTGGACGCACGGCGAAATTGTCGGTCGAACAGCCGACATTGGCCGTGCCGCACACGGCGGCGGTGCAAGTCACGCGCACGCGCACATCGCGGTAGGCGCTGTACCGGGGCGCCACGGCGCTGATGGCGGTGGCCGGGATGCTGACATTGGCGCTCGAATAGCCGCCCGTAAACGCCACCAGGCCCAGCGGAATGACCGCCGTCTGGGTGAGCGGGCAGTTATTCGCCCCCAGCGTGACGCCGGTGGCGGTATTGACCAGCAAATCCACCGTGGCCGCGCCAGCGAACGTCGTTTCCAGGCTGGCATCGGTCTTCAGCTTGACCAGGTCGAGCTTGAAGGCCATGTCGGCCAGCTTGGTATCAGGCGCGCATAGGTCAGGCTGCTGGTGCTGGGCACGCAACGGGGCGAGATTGCCTCGCAGGCGTTGAAGCGCGCCACGGCGCACGCCTTGATCACCAGTGACTGGTCTTCCTGCTCCGTGAACTGCCCATCCGTCACATTCACGCTGACGGTGGCGGCCGTGCCGCTGCTCAGGCCAAACACGGCCTGGTACTCGCCGTTGAACAGATAGGTCGCCACGCCGTCGTTCAGCGTGCCATTGGAAAGCACGCCATAGCCCGCGATCAGGGCCCAGTCGCCGATGCCGTTCGAAGTACTCAGCTGGATTTGCGTGGTGTTGTTCGGCATCACGATATTATTGTGATTGACGTCATGCGCCGTGACCGTGACCGTGCTTTGCTGGCACGTCAGGCCCGTCCCCGTATTCGTCACCGCATAATGGTTCAGGCAGCCGGCCTGGCTCAGGTTCTGGTCGCGCTGCACCAGCGCCAGGCCGCCCTCGTAATTATAGGCACGCAATTCGTCGATGGCGCCATCGGTGGAATTGCCGCTGCCGTTCTGCCCCGTCACCGCGCTGCGGTTGTCGCCAATGAACAGGCTGCCGATGCGCGGCGACACCACCGCCGCTGTCGTAAACGCCGACTCCTTTTGCAGCACGCCATCGACGTAGATGCGCAGGCGATCGCTATTGGCAGCCGCCAGCGCATTGAAGCTCCAGCTCACGGCGATATGCTTCCAGGTGCCGGCGGGCACGCTATTGGCAGCCGTTTCCACCACGCGCACGTTGCCCAGGCTGTCCGTGACGACGAAACGCAGGGCGCCCGTGCTGCGCCGCACGAGAAAAAACCACTCGTTGTTCATCTGCGTGGCGTCGAGCAGTTGCGCATCGCGCGTGCCGCTGCCGGACCAGGCCGTATTGGCCTTGTACCAGAACGTGATGGTGCCGGCGCCGCCCATGGTGCCGGGCACCGACAGCCCGCTGTCGACCGCATCGATGGCGGCGGCGCTGGTATTGAGGGGGAAACTGGCGGCGCGGCAGACGCGGCCGGCAGCGATCGTCTGCGCGCCGCCCAGCACCGTGCCGTCGCGCCCGTTGCCACTCGTATCTGACACTTGCCCGGGCGTATTGTTCCAGCTGGGCTGCTCCATGCGGTACTCGACCACGGGACGCGGGATGTAGAACTTGATCGCTGAATTGGTG
Source organism: Janthinobacterium sp. PAMC25594 (assembly GCF_019443505.1). Lineage (NCBI taxonomy): Bacteria > Pseudomonadati > Pseudomonadota > Betaproteobacteria > Burkholderiales > Oxalobacteraceae > Janthinobacterium > Janthinobacterium sp. PAMC25594. Next base: position 6,520,544 of record NZ_CP080377.1, on the reverse strand, counting down.
ACGGGGAAGCCGGTTTGCGGCGTGTCGTAATCGTTGCTGTCGGCTTGCCAGCCGATCTGTCCCAGCTTGGCGGAAGGTCCCGCCACTGCCGTGCCGTACTGGTAAATGAATTCGCCGTTTTCCTGCAAGATCAATTGCAGGCTGTAAGAGCCAGTGGTATTGGTGCCCGTGGTCCATTCCGGCACATTATTCCAGGTCACCACGAAGCTGCGGTACGGCGCCGTGCCGATGGTGGCGTAGCTGACGTAGCAAGTCAGGCGGCTGGCGCAGGCGGTACTGTAGGTGGGTACTTCCAGTTTCGAGGTGGGGTCAAGGTCGTTGCCATAGATGCGCATGGTGTAATTCAAGCTGCTGTCCGGATACGGCAGCGTCTGGACCGGACTGCCGTAGCCGCAGGTGACATTGTTATTGAACTGCACCCGGCCGTTCGTCATCACGCGCAAGGTGGTGAAGGCCACGCCCGAATACATGAAACTGAAACCGATGGGCAAGGCATCGCTGAGCGTGTCGTCGAGGACGGGCGGCGAGGTACCGCAGCCGGAGGAACCGTTGAAACGGTACGGTGTTGTGTTATAGCCGAGCTTGGCATGATTGCTGGCGTCGATCCAGCTGTAGGCAAAACTGGTGTTGGCGTAGGTTGCCGCCTGAACCGGCGCGCCAGCAAGCAGGGCCACGACGGCTATCCATACGGCGATGATTGCCTGCATATTGCTCCTTTAGCGTACCGTGTTTAAAACTCCGCCTGCACGACGCGCTGCACATAATCGGGATGGTTGGTGGCATTGACGGTGGCGCAAATGCCACCCACAGGCTGGTTGCAGGCGGTGGCAATCACCTGGAAACGGGGCAGCGTGCCCGCCGCCTGCGTGCAGCGCACGGTGACCCTGAAACCGTTCAGGGCGCCATTCGCCGGCAAGGCAAAATCGCTGCTGGTAATGCATTTGCCGTCGACGCGCTGCCGGTACACGCCCCACTCCATGCCGGCGCGGGCCGCCTGGTAGGCGCGCGCGCCCTGCACGTCCAGCGCCGACTCGGCATGCTGCATGGTGGAGATGGAGAGCAGCGCCACGCCCAGCGCGGACAGCACCACCAGCAGGAAGATGGCGGTGACGATGCTGAAGCCGCGCGCCGGACGGCATGGCCGGCACCGCTGCGGCATGGAAGATAGGGATAGTCTCATGGCGAATTATTCACCTGTGCCTGTTGCACCAGCGTGATCTGGCCCGCGTTGCCGCCGGGCGCGCCCAGGGTCAGGCTGACACTGACCAGGCCACGCTGGAGGTTGGGCAGGGTATCGAAAGAAAAACCGCAAGCGGCCACCTGATTGGCCATCAGCGCCGCGGACGGCGCGCCGGTCAGCGGCGCGGCGGCGCTCACCGGCTGGGCCGCCTGGATCGCATAGCCGGCATAGCGCGTCAGCGTGCCCGTGCCGTTCGCATTCGGCGCGCAATGATAGGTGACGACCCTACTGACCACCTGGAAACGATAGCTGAGGGAAGGCATGGACGGCGTTTGGGCGAGAAAGGGGTTGCTGACCAGCGTGACATCGTTGCCGCTGATGGAAGCGACCTGGGCGCGGTTGCACTGCCCGCTGCAATCATAGGCGTCCACAGGAGGCTGAGCGCCCAGATTGTTGACGACGATAAAGTCGCCGGGAACGATGGCTTGCAAGCCCGATGGCGCGCCGCCCACGATGGTGAACATATTCGGGTTGACCACCGGCGTGCCGGGATCAAAGGCCAGCACATTGCCCGGCGTCAAGCTGAGGTTGTCGTCTTCCGACAGATAGCGCCCGCCCGTCTTGGTCAGCAGCAGCTCCAGAAAACTGCCGCTGCTATTGCTCGTCACGCGCACGCTGTTGGGCAAGGCCAGGCGCACATCGCGCGTGATGCGCCGCGATGCCGTATCGGCCGCGTCCGCCAGTTCGGCGCGGGCGGCTACATCCAGGTAACTTTGCACGGGGGCACGGATGAACACCGTCACCATGCCGGCCACGATGGCCGTGATGATAATCACCACGATCAGTTCGATCAGGGTAAAACCGCGCTGCCGGGGGCGTAAAGAAGTCATCATGGCACGGCATTGCCTGCGTAGCGCGTGCGGTAGCCGGCCAGCACCAGTTGCTGATTCGTGGCATAAGTCACGGTGACCGTGATGCGCAGGACATTCATGTTGACGGGCGTGGCGTCCGAAGGCAGGCCGGCGCCGACTGGCCCCAGTCCCGCGTCGGGGCTGATGGCCACGCTCACCGCATAGCCGGCAGGAAAGCTGTTTCCAGCCGTGTCGGCGGCATAGACCACGGGCGCATTGAAGGACCGCACATAGTCGCTGACATTGTAATACGGCCGCCCCAAGGCGGGTACCGTCGCGCTGACATTTTGCGGCGTGTTGCAGCCGGTGGGATTGGTGGAACTGTCGAACGGTGCGGCATTCGTCGCCATATCGGCGGCCGGATCGGCGAGCGGATCGCAAAACGTAAACCGTGCCCCTTCGATCTCATCGAGCATGGCTTCGGCGATGGCCAGCGCCTGTTTGCGCAATTGCGGATCGGCGCTGCTGGCCGTGGTGCGGGCGAAAATTTGCAGCAGGCCCACTACGGCGATGCTGACCACCACAATGAAGATGACCAGCTCGATCAGGGTCACGCCCCGCTGCCCCGTCCCGCGCGCCGCCATGGCTGCGTCCCTAGTAATGGACATAGCCGGTCTCCCCTTCGACCACGATGGTGCGCGGGATGCCGCCGCCGCTGATGCCGATGCTAACGCGCGCGGGAAAGCTGGAGACAGGTTCGGTGTCAGTGGACTTGTAAGGTCGGCCCAGGGCATTGAAGTAAAAAGCGGCAGCTTCCAGCGGCACGCTGTAGCTGATCTTGTCAGGCGCACCCTCGCACAGCCACGCCGTGGCATTCGCACAGGCGGCCAGGGTGGCCTTGCGTCCGCTGTTGCCGCCCGCCGGCGGCAAGACGCGGTTGGCCGCGTCGCAGGCGGTATTGAAACACAGGGCGATGCGGGTGCCGTCGAGCTGCACGAAGACGGGACGGTTTTGCGCGATCGCCAGTTTTTGCGCATAGCGCAGCATGCTCACGTTTTGATCGGCAAAACTGCGCGCATCAAAACTCTCCTGTTGAAAGAAACGGGGCATGGCGACGGCTGCCAGCAGCCCCCCCACCACCAGCACGACGATCAGCTCGATCAGGGTAAAGCCCTGCGGCCCCCGCCCACGGCTGGCCGGTCCGGCAAACATCAAACCTGCTGCAGACAGCATCGTGGACACCTGTGGCAATGAGCGGCATGCCGGCTGAAACATGCCAGGAAGAATAAAAAACGCCTGGCGAACCAGGCGGATTGCATGCGACGCGACCTGCCGCCGCATGCGGGGATTACGACCTTAACAACTGCCAACGGCAGGAGCGGGAGTTATCGCAGGCGCGGAATTAACTGCGGTAGAGGCGGTATAGGTGAACGAACAGGCGGTATGACTGGCGTCGGCAGCGATCGTTATCGTTCCAGGTGGCGTGCCCGTTATACTGAAATCCGGTGTCGTGATGCCGGCCGCCACCTGGATGCTGCTCGTATCAGGATAGCCGTTCGTCAGGTTAATGGTGGAACCTTCCATCGTCACCGTGACGGTTCCGGTGGTGGGTGAACCATTGACCAGCCACTGCGCATGTGCCAGGGCAGCGGCGGACTGGACCGATGCGCGGGCGCCATTGATTTTCGCCAGACGGGCATCAGCCGACAAATTGATAAAACGGGGAATCGCGGTGGCCGCCAGTATGCCCAGGATGACGATGACGACGATTAACTCGATCAGCGTAAAGCCCGCTTGAGCACCTTGTTGAAAACGACGAATTGACTGCAGTTTCATGCTGATCTCCAAAAAATCAAAAAAACAATGTTGGCAAAATTTGCCCGCAGAATAAAAAAAGCTATTTCAGCCCGCCCGCCTCGCCCACCTGTATCAGGGCCACCTCGGGCGCATCAACCGGGCTTGAAGACTGGGCCCGGGTAGCGGACGCTTGCCGCAAGCTTACCTTGAATTGAAGCAACTCGGAACGGTCTGCACCAAAAGTGTTGCCTCGATTTAATATATATATTAATTCTGCATTACTTCTATCAAAAAACCAATGACTTGGGGGAAGTTTTTCCATCTCCGGCGCCATATATACGCCCAAATAATTGGCCGGTTTTTCAGCCAACCAATCGATGGGGTTTTGCCCCGCCAGCGCCGGCAACTGGTTTTGCCGGTCGGACGCATACAGTTCCAGCACTTGCATGCGCAGCCCCGCGCGCAGCGCCAGCACCGTTTGCCGCACGGCGACCCGTTCCGCGTCCTGCTGGAGCAACTCCAACCGGCTCAGCAGCACGACCGCCAGCACGGCGATGACGGCCACGGCGACGGCCAGTTCAAACAAGGTAAAGCCGCGCTGTCTCGCCTTGCCAGCCAACATGTTGTTTTTTGACGCAATGCGCGGCTTCATTTGTGCAGGGCCACCTTGCCCAGGTCCCATACGGGCAGGAAAATGCCCAGCGCCAGCACCAGCACCATGGCGCCAAGAAAGGTGATCAGGATGGGTTCGATCTGCGCGGACAAGGTCTTCAATTCGTAATCCACTTCCCGCTCGTACATCTGGGCGATTTCATCCATCAGCTCATCCAGCGAACCGGACTCTTCACCGACGGCGATCATTTGCAGCACCACCGGCGTGAAGACGCCCGCCGCCACCGAAGTGCGCAAGATGCTGTCGCCGCGCTCGACGCCGTCGCGCATCTGCTCGACGCGGGCGCACAGATAGGCGTTATCCACCGTCTGCGACACCACCGTCAGCGCCTGCACGATCGGCACGCCGCTGGTGCTGGACAGGGCGAAGCTGCGCGCGAAGCGCGCCATGGTGCCTTTCAGGATGATCTTGCCGGCGATAGGAAAACGCAACTTGTAGCGATCCCACGTATAGCGGCCAGGCACGGTACGCAACCAGGCCCTGAATCCGGCGATCGCGGCGATCGTCAGTAGCAGCAGCAAAGGCCAATACGCCACCATGAAGGCCGACGTGCCGATCAGGATGCGCGTCATCAGGGGCAGTTCGGCATTGAAGCTGGCGAACACTTTCACGAACTGGGGAATCACGAACATATTGACGATGACCATGGCGACGAGCATGGCCGCGATCACGAAACTGGGATAGCGCGTGGCCGACTTCACGCGCGCGCGCATGTCGCGGTCGAACTCCAGGTGGTCGAACAGGCGCAGGAAGACTTCATCGAGGCGTCCCGTCATTTCGCCCACGCGCACCATCGACAGGTAAAACGGCGTAAACACGGTGGGGTGGCGCGCCATGGCGGCCGACAGTTCGCGGCCCGCGTCCAGCGATTCGCGCACATCCTTGATGATGCGCCCGAACGCGGGGCTGATGGCGGACTCCTGCAGGCCGGCCAGGCCGCGCATGATGGGCACGCCCGCCTTGAGCAGGGTGTACAGCTGGCGGCTGAACAACTGCACGTCCATCGAACTGACTTTTTTCTCCGTCAGTCTTTGCCACCAGCCGATATCGGCGCCGGTGGTGGCAGCTTTTTTGGTCACCAGGATTTCCACCGGCGTCGCGCCGCTGGAAAACAACTGGTCGGCCACGGCGCCGCTGTCGGCGCCTTCCATCACGCCGGTCAGCAGCTCGCCGCTGGCGTTGCGCGCCTTGTAGGAGAAAAAAGCCACCTCAATCCTCGCTCTGGTTGCTGATGCGCATCGCTTCCATCACCGTCGTGCGGCCCTGAACCACCAGCTGCACGGCGTGGCGGCGCAGCGTGTCGCCCGCCATCTGCGCCGTCGCCACCTTCATGAAGTGCGATGGATCGGCATGGTTGGCGGCGTCGGCCACGGCGCGCGTGATTTCCAGCAATTCGTACACGCCCGTGCGGCCCCGGTAACCCATGCCATTGCAATGCGAGCAGCCCTTGCCATGGAAATACTGGTTGCGCTCGACCAGCTCGCCCAGTTCCAGGCGCAGCCATTCGTATTCGTTCGGCGTGGGCGCGTAGGGCGTGCTGCAGCTTTCGCAGATCACGCGCACCAGGCGCTGCGCCAGCACGGCTTGCAGCGAGCTGCCCACCATGTAGCGCGGCACGCCCATGTCCATCAGGCGCAGCGGCGTGCTGATGGCGTCGTTGGTGTGCAAGGTCGACAGCACCAGGTGACCCGTCATGGCGGCGCGCAAGCCGATTTGCGCCGTTTCCTGGTCGCGCATCTCGCCGACGAGCACGATATCGGGATCTTGCCGCAAGGCTGAGCGCAGCACGCGGGCAAAACTGAGCTCAATCTTGTCGTTCACTTGGACCTGGTTGATGCCGGACAAACGGTACTCGACAGGGTCTTCCACCGTGATGAGCTTTTTTTCCACGGAATTGAGTTCGGACAAGGCGCAGTACAAGGTCGTCGTCTTGCCGCTACCCGTCGGCCCCGTCACCAGCACCAGGCCGTTGGGGCGGTTGACGATGGCGCGGAAGCGTTCCACCAGCTGGGGCGGCATGCCGATGGCGTCCAGGCGCAAGGTCGTGCCTCCCTGGTTCAGCAAGCGCATCACCACCGATTCGCCGTACTGCGTCGGCATGGTGGAAATACGCACGTCGATGCGCTGGTTTTTCACGCGGATGGCGAAACGGCCATCCTGCGGCAAGCGCTTCTCGGAAATATCGAGGTCCGACATCAGTTTGAGCCGCAGCGCCAGCGAACTGGCGATCTTGCTGTCCGCTTCCGTCTGCAGGTGCAGCACGCCGTCGATGCGGAAACGGATCTGCAGCCGGCCTTCCTGCGGTTCGATGTGGATGTCCGAGGCGCGCACCTGCGTGGCATCCTCGAACACCGATTGCAGCAGCTTGACGATGGGCGCCTCTTCCAGGCCCGGATTGGCGGCCAACGCGCCGAAGTCGACGGACACGTCGCCCAGGTCCTGCTCCAGCTCGCGCGTCAGGGTGGAAATGTCTTCCGTGCGGCGGTAGATGCGGTCGATGGCGGCCAGCACTTCCGTTTCATTGACGACAGCGAGCTCGATATGGCGCTTGACCAGGCGCGAGATTTCATCGTACGCGAACAGGTCGGTGGGATCGGACATGCCGACCAGCAAGCCCTCGCGCCGGTCTTCCAGCACCAGCGCGCGAAAGCGCCGCGCCTGGGTTTCCGGCAACAGCCGCACCAGTTCGGGATTGATGTTGAAAAACTTCAGGTTGATGTAGGGAATGTCGAGCTGGCGCGCCAGGGCGCCCGAAATCTGCTCTTCCGTGACAAAGCCGTGCTCGACAAAAACGCGGCCCAGCTTGCGCCCCGAGCGCTTCTGTTCCGTCAAGGCCTGGCCCAACTGTTCTTCCGTCAGCAATTTCTGCTGCACCAAAATTTCACCGAGCCGGACTTTCTCTGGCCTTGCCATGCTTGCTCCTCGACAGATTCTTCAGACGATACACGCCAGCGGCGTGCGCAGGTATTTTATTCCAGAACCTGTTGTTTCTTAAAGAAAATACACTCCGCGGCTTGATTTTCGCGCATTTCAACACTGCGCAAGGAAACACTTGCCGCCCGCGCGCGCGCATGGCACTCCCTTTCGGCGAGCACGGGCAGCGTGCGGGCGAACGTAGCCTATGGCAATACCGGTGCTATCATTGCCCGCACCGCCGTGTTTTTCTGACAAGGCCGTCACTATCAAAGGAATACCATGTCTCTGCACCGCAAACTCATCGTCTCCCTGGCCGCCGCCAGCGCCTTGCTGGCCGGCAGCGCGCAAGCCCAGTATGTGGGTCCCACGGCCGGCCCCACCGCGCCCAGCAGCGTGGCCGCCATCCTGAAAAATCCCGTCGACGACCAGGCCGTCGTGCTGCGCGGCCATTTGCTGCGCAAAGTGGGCAAAGAAAAATACACCTTCTCCGACGGCACGGCGGAAATCCGCGTGGACATCGATGACAAGGTCTTCATGAACCGCAAGATCGACGCCAAAACCCAGGTGGAAATCCGTGGCGAAGTGGAAAAAGACTTCATGGAAAGCCCGGAAATCGATGTCGATGTGCTGACCGTCGTCCCGTAAGCGTCCTTGCCATCCCGCCGCCACGGCGGGATGGGTATCACCCCCTCTTCTGTATACCTTGCACAAGCTTTTTTCCATTCTAGAAACTAGCCTTGTCAGCGCAATCAATTTCGTCTAGCATCTTTTCATTCAAGGTCAGCCAGCGCCAGCCTGCCTGTCGACTCATCCATTCTGGGAGCTTTCCGGGTGCAAGATTTGCCTTCGATACGCTCAAGAATTTCATGGCTGGTGCTCGCCTGGGTCATTCCGACGGCGCTCGTGTTTCTGCTGCTCGTGGCGCAAAGCTACACGCGCGAACGCGAGCATGTCGTCAGCGAAACGGCGCAGGCGGCGCGGGCAGTCGCCGCCGCCGTCGAACGCGACCTGAACGGCGCCCAGATGGCCGCGCGCATCCTCGCCGCCTCGCCCGCCCTGCAAACGGACGACATCGGCGCCCTGCGCATCCTGGCCGACAGCCTGTTGCAGCCAGGCATGGCCGTCAGCGCCTTCATCGTCTCCGACGCCAGGGGACGCCAGCTGATCAATACTGCCCTGCCCGCCAGCCAGGCACCACCTCCCTTGCCGCAAAAATGGGCCGCCAGCATGGAACGCACGCGCGAGTATGGCAAGCCGCGGCTGACCAGCCTACTCATGGCGCCGGACGAGGTGCCGCGGCTGGCGCTGAACCTGCCCTTGCCGCGTGCCCAGGGTGCCGCCCATGTATTGACGGCGCTGTACCCGCCCGACTACCTGCCCTTGCTGTTGCGCGAACTGCACCTGCCGGCCTACCTGGGCGCGGCCATCATCAATGCCGACGGCATCAACGTGGCGCGCACTCTGGCGCCGCAGCGCTACGTGGGCCAGCGCAGCGTGGCACCCCTGCTGGAACAGATACGCCAGGCGCGCGAGGGCGTGCTGCGCCATGCCACCCTGGAAAACCTGGACGTCTACACGGGCTTTCGCCGCGCTCCCGACGACAGCTGGACGGTGACCGTCACCATGCGCAGCAGCACGGTGGCCGAAGCGCTGCTGGGCTCGGTGGTCACGGGTTCCGCCATCCTGGCCCTGCTGCTGGGTGCCGGCTTTGCCCTGGCCTGGCGCGTGGGCAGCCGCCTGGCCAGCACCCTGCAGGAACTGACCTTGCAGATCCAGGCGCTGGCGCAGGGCAAACCCTTGCTCTCGAACAAGCACGCGGACCGCGAATCGGCCGACATGGCCGCCGCCCTGGGCGCGCTGGAACGCGACCTGCGGCGCCACCGCACGCAGCTCGAAAGCCTGGTGGCCGAACGCACCTTGGCCCTGGAAAAATCCACGCGCCTGCTGGAAACCGTGTACGCGACGGCACCCATCGGCATGCTGTTCGTGGGCCTGGACTTGCGCATCGTCATGATCAACCACTACCTGGCCGCCATCCATGGCGCCAGCGTGACGCAGCATCTGGGCCGTCCCGTGGGCGCCATGCTGTTCGACGACGCCGTGCGGGCGGACGTCGAGCGCTGCGTGCGCCAGGTGCTGGAAACGGGCACGCCCATCGTCGACATGGGGTTGAACGGCCACAGCGGCCGGCAGCGCGAGCAGCTGAGCCACTGGATCGTCTCGTATCACCCGATTTTCGGTCCCGAGCAGCAATTGCTGGGCGTGTCGGGCCTGTGGCTGGACATTAGCGAGCGCAAGCGCAGCGAAGCGGAATTCCGCCACTCGAAACATCTGTTCGGCACCATCATCGAAAACATCCCGGCCATGGTCTTCGTCAAGCGCGCCGACAAGCTGAGCTTTGAAATGGTCAACCGCCACGCGGAACTGACCCTGGGACGCTCGCGCGAGCAATTGCTGGGCAAGACGGACCACGACTTCTTCCCGCCGCAGCAGGCGGCCGCCTTCGTCAGCGCCGACCGCAAGCTGCTGGCCACGGGGCAGATGGTGGAAATCGAACAGGAAGCGATCAATACGGCCGACGGCACCACGCGCCACTTCACCACGCGCAAGGTGGTCTTGCGCGACGATGCGGGGCGCGCCAGCCACGTGCTGGGGGTATCGATCGATATCACGGAACGCAAGCGCGCCGCCGAGGTGCTGCACGCCACCACCTGGCGCCTGGAACAGAGCGAGCGCTTCATCCGCACCGTCACCGACAATCTGCCCGGCATGGTGTCGTACTGGGGCGCCGATCTGCGTTGCCGCTTCGCAAATAATTTCTATAACGAATGGTTTGGCCGCAGCAGCGCGGAGATGGACGGCATCCACATGCGCGAATTGCTGGGACAGGAACTGTTCGACGTGTATGCGCCCCATGTCGAAGGCGTGCTGGCGGGCCGCCCGCAAAGCTTCGAGCGCGACCTGCTCGACCCGACGGGCCAGGTGCGCCACACGTGGACCAATTACATCCCCGATGTCGACGACGGCGGCGGCGTGCGCGGCTTCTTCGTGCTGGCCTCGGACGTGTCTGAACTCAAGCGCACGGAATTGCGCCTGCACGAACTCAACGAGCAAATGGTGCGCGCGCGCGACAAGGCCGAGGCGGCCAGCGTCGCGAAAAGCGAATTCGTCGCCAACATGAGCCATGAAATCCGCACGCCGATGAACGCCATCATCGGCCTGGCGCGCCTGCTGGAAGAGTCGCCGCTGGAACGGCGCGAGCGCAGCTATGTCGGCAAGATCCAGATGGCGACCCAGTCTCTGCTCAATATCGTCAACGACGTGCTGGATTTTTCCAAGATCGAGGCGGGTCAGATGCTGCTGGAACAACGGCGCTTCCAGCTGGAACGCATGCTCGACAGCGTAGCCGTCTTGCTGGCCAGCAACGCCTGGTCGCGCGGCGTGGAGCCCGTCTTCGTGCTCGGCGCCGATGTGCCGGATGAACTGCTCGGCGACGCCCTGCGCGTGGAACAGATCCTCATCAACCTGGTGGGCAACGCCGTCAAATTCACCGCGCATGGCGAAGTGGTGTTGTCCATCGGCATGGTGGCCGAGGATGCGGCCAGCGCCACGCTGGAGTTTTCCGTGCGCGACACGGGCATCGGCATAGCCGCGGCCGAACAGGAACGCATCTTCGACGCGTTTTCCCAGGGCGACAGCGGCACCAGCCGCAAATATGGCGGCACGGGACTGGGGCTGGCCATCTGCCGGCGCATGGTGGAATTGATGGGGGGCAAACTCAGCGTGACAAGCGCGCTGGGCCAGGGTTCCGACTTCCGCTTCAGCTGCCGCTTCGACAAGGTGGCGCCGCCGCCCGAGTCGCCGGGCAAGAGTACGCCCAAGGCCCTGTCGCTGCTGATCATCGACGACAATGCCAGCGTGCGTGCCATGCTGGAAGACTGGTGCGCGGCGCAGGGCTGGCACAGCCGCAGCGCCGACAGCGGCGCGGCCGGCCTGGCGCTGCTGCGCGCCAGCGCCAGCGGCCTGGACGGCTTGCCGCCGGCGGATCTGATGCTGCTCGACGCGGCCATGCCCGGCATGGATGGCATTTCCATGCTCACCGAGGCGCGCGCCGACGCCCACCTGGCGCTGCCGCCCGTGATCATGCTGGTGGCCGACCAGGACAGCGACAACCTCGAACGCCTGGCCGACAGCCTGATGCTGGCCGGCATCGTTTCGAAACCGGCCACCCCGGCGCGCCTGCTGGCGGCCGTGACGGCCGTGCGCGATGGACGCAATGGCCGTAGCGCCCCGTCCGCGCTGCCCGTGTCCACGCCCCTGTCGGGCTTGCTGGAAGGCATGCGCGTGCTGCTGGTGGAAGACAATGAAATCAACCAGGAAGTGGCGCAGTACATCTTGCTGCACTCGGGCGCGCGCGTGGCCATGGCCGCCAACGGCCAACTGGCCGTCGACTTGCTGGCGCAAACCCCGCAGGCCTGGGACGTGGTGCTGATGGATTTGCAGATGCCCGTCATGAATGGCTATGACGCCACCCTGGCCATCCGCGCGCTGGGCTTGCCGGACTTGCCCATCATCGCCATGACGGCCAATGCCATGGACGAGGACCGCCTGCGCGCCATCGCCAGCGGCATGAATGCGCATGTGGCCAAGCCCATCGATGTCGACGAAATGATCGAGACACTGACGCGGCTGGTGCCGTCGCCCCCGGGCGGCGATGGCGCCGTGCAGGCAGCCGATGCCGTCACGCAGGCGCTGGACTTGCCGGCCACGGTGCCCGGCATCGACCTGGCGGCGGCCCTGCAGCGCTTCGGCGGCGATTACGGCGCCTTCCTGGCCCTGCTCAAACGCTTTGAAAATTCGCAAGGCGACGCCGTCGAGGACACGCGGCGCCTGCTGGCCGCCGGCCAGGCGCGGCAGGCGGCGCAGTTGCTGCACCGCGTGTGCGGCGTGGCGGCCAACCTGGGCGCCACGCATGTCGCCAGCCTGGCCGCCGAGACGGAAAAGGCGCTGCAAGGGGGCCGCGCGCACGCCACGGCCGCCTTGCTGGGACAGCTGGAACTGGCGATGGCCGAAGTCATCAAAGCGGCGCGTGCCCTGCCCTCGCCCCTGCGGCGCGGACAGCCGGCGCCCCACGCGCCCGGCAGCGCACCGGTCGACCTGCGCGCCGGCCTGGCCGAGCTGCTTGTCTTGATCCGCAACAATAACCTGAAGGCGCTGGCCCAGTTCCACGCCCTGCAGCCAGCCCTGCAACAGTCAGACCGGGAAGCGGCGCTGGCGATGGCACATGCGATTGAAACGCTGAATTTTGCCGAGGCGGAAAAACTCGTGCTCGATCAGCTGAAACGAGAGGAAAACAAGTGAGCTGGACCAACCTTGCCATGAACGGGCGCATCCTCATCGTCGATGACGCCATGGAAAACATCCAGATCCTGCACCAGCTGCTGCGCGAGGAACACGAGGTGCTGTTCGCCCTGAGCGGAGAAAAGGCGCTGGAAATTGCGCAAAATCAACTGCCGGACCTGATCCTGCTCGACGCCGTCATGCCCGGCATGGATGGCTATGCCGTGTGCAGCGCGCTGCGCGAATCGGCCATCCTCAGCGCCATTCCCGTCATTTTCGTCACGGCCCTGAACCAGCCCGAGGACGAAACGCGGGCGCTGGAAGCGGGCGCCGTCGATTTCATCACCAAGCCGTTCAACGCGGCCGTCGTGCGGGCCCGCGTGCGCAGCCAGCTGACCATCAAGCGGCAGGCCGACGCCATGCGCGAGCTGTCGCTGACGGATACACTGACGGGCGTGGCCAACCGGCGCAGCTTCAACGAGGCCATGGACAGCGAATGGCGACGCTGCGCGCGCGACGGCGTGCCGATGGCCATCATCATGGCCGATATCGACCATTTCAAGGATTACAACGATACGTATGGCCACCAGGCGGGCGACCTGTGCCTGCAGCAGGTGAGCGCCGCCCTGCGCCGCTGCGCCGTGCGCCCGCCCGACCTGCTGGCGCGCTACGGCGGCGAGGAATTCATCATCCTGCTGCCGCAGGAAACGAGGGAAGGCGCCGAAGTGGTGGCCCAGCGCATCCTCGACGAAGTGCGTGCGCTGGAAATTGCCCACGCCAGGTCCAGCGTCGGCCCGCACGTCACCGTCAGCCTGGGCATGGCCAGCGTCATGCCCACGGAAGGCATGGCCCCCAGCGCCCTGATCCGCGCCGCCGACGCCCTGCTGTACCGCGCCAAGCATACGGGGCGGGACAGGTATTGCGCGTCGGAGGGGGAGTGAATAGGAGGCGCGCCTGCGTCGGCTTACGCCCTGCGGGCTAAACCGACCTACGCCGACCTACGATGTGGGCTCAGCTTGCCGCTCAGGGATAGCAGCGCATCAGGAACTCCGCCACGCACACGGGTTTCGTGTCGCCTTCCCGCTCCATGGTCACGGCCCAGTTCACTTGCGCTCCTTCCGCCAGGTCGTCGACGGAAAGAATGTCGAGCCGCGCGCGCAAGCGGCTGCCGACGGGCACGGGCGCGGGAAAGCGCACTTTATTCAAGCCATAGTTGATGGCCATGCGGATGCCGGCCATGTGCAACGCTCCCTGCAGCATGGCGGGCAACAGAGATAACGTCAAAAAACCGTGCGCCACGGTGCAGCCGTACGGTGACTCGCGCGCGCAGCGCTCGGCGTCCACATGGATCCACTGATGGTCGTCGGTGGCGTCGGCAAAGGTGTCGATGCGCTGCTGGGTGATGGTGAGCCAGTCGGACACGGCCACGTGCTGCCCCGCCAAGGCCTGGAAACCGGCGATGCTGGCGATATCACGCACGGGACGGCTCCCCTTGTTCCACGGGACGGCGGCCGAACATGCCCATGCCCTCCACCGTGGTCACCGCTTCGCCATGCTGGTTGCGCACGCTCCACACGGAAATGACGATGCCGCGGTCCGGCTTCGACGTCGATGGGCGCACGTCCTTGACCTGGTAGGTCAGGTGCAGGGTGTCGCCGGCGCGCACGGGTTTCAACCAGCGGATGCTGTCCAGGCCGGGCGAGCCCATGCTGGACGAGTGCTTGAGCAGGTTGTCGACCACCAGGCGCATCATCATGCCGCAGGTATGCCAGCCGCTGGCGATGACGCCCTTGAAGATGGTTTTTTCCGCCGCCGCATGGTCGACGTGAAACGGTTGCGGGTCGAAATCCGTGGCGAAGGCGATGATTTCCTTCTCCGTCACGTGGCGCTGGCCCAGGTCGATTTCCAGGCCCTGCGTAAAATCTTCGAAATACCAATGCTTGGGTTTGATTTCCGTCAATGCGGTCATGCGGTCTCCGTCGGCAAGAAGCCCGGCTGGGCGATAAAGCGCTCGATATGGTGCTCCACGTCGCCCAGGGTCAGGGCGATCATCGAGAGGCGCTTGAAATGGTGAGCGGCAGGCAATTCATCGGTCACGCCCATGCCGCCATGCAATTGCACGGCTTGCTGGCCGACAAAGGTGGCGGCCAGCCCGACTCTCGCCTTGGCGGCCGACACCGTGCGGCGCCGCTCGGCAACGTCCTCGCTATCGACCTTGGCGGCGGCCAGCATGGCCATCGACCGCGCTTGCTCCAGGTGAATGAACATGTCGGCCATGCGGTGCTGCAAGGCCTGGAATTTGCCGATCGGCGCGCCGAACTGCTGGCGCGTTTTCAAATAGTCGAGCGTGGCGGCAAAGATGGCGTCCATGGCGCCCACGGCTTCCGCGCACAGCAGGGTGGCGCCATAGTCGAGCGCTGCATCCAGCACGGCCCAGCCCAGCCCCTTTTGTCCGATCAGCGCGTCCTGGCCCAGCACCACTTGCACCAGGGTCACGGTGGCGGCCCTCTGGCCGTCGATGGTGCGGTAGTCGCGCACGGAAACGCCGGGCGCGTCTACGGGCACGAGAAACAGCAAAATGCCGTCCGTGTCCATCTGCCCGCCGCCGCTGCGCGCCGACACGACGAGCGCGCCCGCCTGGGCGCCGTGGATGACGACGGTTTTCTCGCCATCGAGCACGAAGCCGTCGCCGCTGGCGCTGGCCGTGGTGGCGATATCGTGCATGTCGTGGCGCGACTGGCGCTCACCCAGCGCGCACGCCAGCTTCAGGCTGCCGCTGGCGACCTGTTCCAGCACGCCATCGTGGCCGCCCGCCAGGGTCAAAAAGCGCGCCCCCAGCACGGTGGCAAAATACGGCTCGACCACCAGGCCACGGCCCAGTTCCTGCATCACCAGCAGCATGTCGACGGCCGTGCCGTCGAAACCACCCGCGCCGGCCGGCAGCGGCAAGGCCGTCATGCCCAGTTCGGCCAGGGTGGCCCACGCGGCATCGGACGTACCCGTGGCGGAATGGATGATGGATTGCCGCGTTTCAAACGGGTAATCCTTGTCGACCCAGCGCCTGAGCGCATCGGCAAATTGTTGCTGTTCCTGATTAAAATGGAAGTCCATGTCGTCTCCTTCTGGCTTACAGGCCCAGGATCATCTGCGTGATGATGTTTTTCTGGATTTCATTCGAGCCGCCATAGATCGATGTCTTGCGGTAATTGAAGTAGTAGGCGGCCAGCGGCGCGGCCAGGTCGTCGCCGCCTGCGCTGTGGGGCGCGCCGCCGTGGAGAAATGCCGGGTCGAAGGGCAAGGCTTGCGGGCCGATGGCTTCGACCATCAATTCCGTCAGCTGCTGCTGCAGTTCCGAACCGCGCACCTTCAGCATCGAGGCCTGCGGCCCCGGCCCCTTGCCTTCGTCGCTGATGACGCGCAAGACCGTCATTTCCAACGCCATCAGTTCGATTTCCAGGGTAGCCACCTTGGCCGCAAACGCGGGATCGTGCAGCAGCGGCGCACCGCGCTTGGTTTGCCGCATGGCCAGCTGCTTGAGGAAAGTCAGCTCGCGCTTCGAGCGGCCGACGGCGGCGATGCCCGTGCGCTCGTGGCCCAGCAGGTATTTGGCGTAGGTCCAGCCCTTGTTTTCCTGGCCGACCAGGTTGCTGACGGGCACGCGCACGTTATCGAAAAAGACTTCGTTCACTTCATGTTCTTCATCGAGCATGATGATGGGACGCACGGTGATGCCCGGCGTTTTCATGTCGATCAGCAAGAAACTGATGCCTTCCTGCTTGCGCACCGTGCTATCGGTGCGCACCAGGCAAAAAATCATGTCCGCGTGCTGGCCCAGGGTGGTCCAGGTTTTCTGGCCATTCACGATGTAATGGTCGCCGTCGCGCTGGGCCGTGGTTTTCAGCGAGGCGAGGTCGGAACCGGCACCGGGCTCGGAGTATCCCTGGCACCACCAGTCGTCGCAGTTCAAAATGCGCGGCAGATAGAATGCTTTTTGCTCGGCGTTGGCGAAGGCCATGATGACAGGCGCCACCATGTTGATGCCGAAAGGCAGGATGGGCGGCGTGGCGGCGCGCGCGCACTCGTCTTCCCAGATGTGGCGCTGCACGGACGTCCAGCCCGTGCCGCCATGTTCGACGGGCCAGGCCGGCGCGGCCCAGCCCTGTTGCGCGACAATCTTGTGCCAGCGCACGTAATCGTCGCGGTTCAGGCGCAAATGCTGGCGCACCTTGCGCTGCAAGTCCGCCGGCAGATGGGTGTCGAGGAAGGCGCGCACCGTGTCGCGGAAAGCCGTCTCCTCGGCCGTGTAATGCAGGTCCATGTCTGTCTCCTTGTTCTTATCGGTTGCCGTGATGACTGCACGCAAGGAAGCTCAGCGCACAAAAAAGCACGACCGTTCTCAAGGATTGTACAACAGATTGGGAGCGGCGCCAGGGGTTTTACGCATACCGGCGCCGAGTGAAATTGGCCGACTGGCGGCCCGAAGCCGCCGTTGGCATCTCGTCTATGTGTGCGACAGAATATTGATGAGCTTGCCGAAAGGGTCGCGCACGAAAAAGCGCCTGACGCCCCAGGGCTCATCGCTCAGCTCATACTCGATGGCAAACCCTGCGGCAACCATGCGTGCAAATGCGGTATCCACGTCATCGACTTCAATCGACAGGTCTGGCACGGCCGTGTTCGAGCCGCCTTGCGTGGCGAAGCTCACTTGAACACTCATCTCGGTTTGCGCACCATACGTCATGATCCAGCCGTGGTCCATCAGCAGGCTCAGGCCCAGCACCTCCTCGTAAAACCTCCGCGCCAGGCCCGGATCCGACGCGGAGACATTGGCAACGATACGCTTGACTTGCATGTTTTTCCTCCGTGTCAATGATTGAACCATTCAAAGCTCACCCCTGACATGATCGCTCCTGTCAGTAATCAGCCATACAAATGCAGCAGCACCTGCACGGCGACGATCTTGACGATGGTCATGCTGGGGAAAATCATCGCATAGCCGAGGTTCGGGCGGTCCGACTTGGCCAGGCGATTGGCGAACACCAGCACGGCCGGGTTACCCGTGGCGCCGGCTGCAATGCCCAGCAATTCGGGAAACGGCAGGCGCAGGAAGATCTTGCCCAGGATCACCACCAATGCCACCACCACCAGCACCGTCACGGCACCGAGCGCCAGCATGGGCAAGCCATCGGCGCCCACTTGCTGCACGAACGGTAAACCGGACGCCATGCCGACGGAGGCGAGGAAAATCGTCAAGCCGTAGTTGCGCATGACCAGGTTGGCCGACAGGGGCAAGCGCCAGCTGATCTTGCCGACACGGCCCAGGCGTCCCAGGATCAGCGCCATCACCAGCGGACCACCGGCCAAACCCAGGCTGAACGAGCCTATCCACGGCAAGGGGATAGGCACCAGGCCCAGCAGCACACCCAATACCATGCCCATGCCCAGCGAGACATAGCTGAACTCGGCCGTGGCCGTGATGGAATTGCCGAACAGCTTGCGCACGTCGGCCGCATGTTTCGCTGGCGCAATGGCCATCACCCTGTCGCCGAATTCCAAGGTCAGAAACGGGTGCGGCAGGATCATGGCGTCGCCACGGCGGATGAACGCGATTTGCAGCGGGAAATCTTTCGCCAAATTCAATTCGCCCAAGGGCACGCCGACGATTTCCGCGTCCGACACGAACACTTCCGTGCCGTCGAAGGCGCTGCGGTCCTTCATCAGGCGGCCCGGGTCCAGGTGGCCCAGCGCCGTGCGCGCCGCTTCCACGCCCGCCACCGTACCCGACACCATCAGCGCGTCGCCCACGCCGAGCACCAGCGAGGGATCGGGCAAGCGGTTCTGGTGGCCCTGGCGCACGCCGATCACTTGCACGCCAGCCAACGGGCCATCGGCCAGTTCGGACAGGGCCGCGCCCGCCAATTTCGCTTCGTCGATGGTAATTTCGGATACAACGATGGGCGCGGGCGGCGGCGTCAGGACCGGTTTCAGGATGCGCCCGGCCAGATACAGGCCCAGCATGGGGCCGACGACGCCGAACGGATACGCGACGGCATAGCCGACGGCCGCATCGCCATTGCCGTGCGACGCTTCCAGCGCCGCCTGCAGGGCCGCCGTGCTGGTCATGGCGCCGGCAAACACGCCGCTGGCCATGCGCAGCGAGATATCGATCCACTGCCCGCCCCAGACGGACACGGCCAGGCCGCCCATGACGGCGGCAAAGGCGATCAGATTGTGTTTCTGGCCCGCGCCGCGCAAGCCGGCAAAGAACTGCACGCCGTACTGCACGCCGATGCCATACAGGAACAGCAGCAGACCGATGGAGCCGACCATCGGCGGCGGCACGGCGGCGGGGGCGAAGGCACCCAGCGCCAGCCCCGCGAACAGCACGCCGCCCACGCCCAGCGAAAAACCAAACACGCTGATGCGCCCCAGCGCATAACCGGCACCGATGACGAGAAACAGGGCGAGGATGGGCGTGGACTCCAGCGTGTGGCGAAATAATTGAAGCATCAGACAACCTTGATCTGGAGAAAGCCCAGTTTAGCATGCACAAAAGCAACACGATGGCGATGATGACAAGCAAGCGTGCGCATGTTGATGTGCTCAAAAACGGGCAAAAAAAAGCCCGCTACGGGAGCGGGCTGAATCTAATTCCTGTGAGGAAGTAGAGGAGACAGGTGCAATGATGCCGCGTCGCAGCATAACAATCCAATTGTATGTTGTGATGATAGAAATATGATTCATCAATATCTTGTTCAGACCGTGCCCGAAATGATGAGCTTTTGTCTCCTTGTATGTTTATGGTTAAACAAGCTTATATTCAGAGCCTATCCCAGTAGATGAATACATCCCCTGCTGGCGCCCCTCAGAAGCGGGGACTGCGTTGATCGTCGTCGCGTGGCTCGCCACGCGTCCTCCTCACGCCTTGTCCGCGCTCCTGATGAACTGCCAGCAGAAGACGCTCCCTACTGGGATAGGCTCTAAGGGATACGGCCGTGAAAGCAGACAAAAAAAAGCCCGCTGCGGGAGCGGGCTGAATCTATTTCCTTGGAGGAAGTAGAGGAGACAGATGCATGATGCCGCATCGCAGCATCATTATCCAATTGTATGTTGTGATGATAGAAATAGCTATTCCCTATATCTGCCTCCCCGGCCAGCCTCAGGCCGCGTTATCGCCGCGCAAGGTTTTTGCCGCCGCCACCATGTTCGCCAGCGCGGGAATCACTTCTTTCCAGCCGCGCGTTTTGAGGCCGCAATCGGGGTTGACCCACAGGCGCCGCGCGGGAATGCGCTCGGCCGCCTTGCGCATCAGATTCACCATCTGTTCCTCGCTCGGAATATTGGGCGAGTGGATGTCGTAGACGCCGGGGCCGACGTCATTCGGATAATTAAAATCGTCGAAGGCGTCGAGCAATTCCATGTCGGAACGCGAGGTTTCGATCGTGATGACGTCCGCATCCATGCCGGCGATTTGCGCGATGATGTCGTTGAATTCCGAATAGCACATGTGCGTGTGGATTTGCGTTTCGTCGGCCACGCCATTGGCCGTGATGCGGAACGATTCCACGGCCCAGCGCAGGTATTCGGCCCATTGCGACTTGCGTAGTGGCAAGCCTTCGCGCAGTGCCGCCTCGTCGATCTGGATCACGCGGATGCCGGCCTGTTCCAGGTCCAGCACTTCGGCGCGCATGGCCAGCGCCAGCTGGTAGCACGACACGGAACGGGGCTGGTCGTCGCGCACGAAGGACCAGTTCAGGATGGTGACGGGGCCCGTCAGCATGCCTTTCATCGGCTTGTCCGTCAGCGACTGGGCGTAGGTGCTCCACTCGACCGTCATGGCGCGGGGGCGGCTGATGTCGCCGAACAGGATGGGCGGCTTCACGCAGCGCGAACCATACGATTGCACCCAGCCGAACTGGCTGAAGGCGTAGCCATCGAGCTGTTCGCCGAAATACTCCACCATGTCATTGCGTTCCGCTTCGCCGTGCACGAAGACGTCCAGGCCCAGGGTTTCCTGTTCCCTGACGCAACGGGCAATTTCCCCCTGCATCAGCTTTTTGTAGCTGGCTTCGTCCAGCTGGCCGCTGCGGAACTGGCTGCGCGCCTGGCGGATTTCCGCCGTCTGCGGGAAGGAACCGATGGTCGTCGTCGGATACAGCGGCAGTTGCAGCAACGCAGCCTGCTTGGCGGCACGCTCCACATAGCCGCTCACGCGCTGGCCCAACGTCGCATCGATGCGGGCCACGGCCGCCTTCACTTGCGGATTGTGCACGCGGCTCGACTGGCGGCGCGCTTGCACGGCAGCATGATTGGCATCCAGCACCGCCTGCACGGAAGCGCGGCCATGGTTCAGGGCGCCGGCGATGGTGTGTACTTCATCGAGTTTTTGACGGGCAAAGGCCAGCCAGGACTGGATATCGGCATCGAGCTTTTGCTCGCTGTCCAGGTCGACGGGCACGTGCAGCAGCGAGCACGACGGCGCGATCCACAGGCGCGATTGCAGGCTGGCATGCACGGGTTCCAGCCACGCCAGCACTTCCGTCAAATCCGTCTTCCAGATATTGCGTCCATTCACCACACCCAGCGACAAGACGCTGGTGGCGGGCAATTGCGCGATTACTTGCTCCACTTCATCGCGGGCGTTGATGGCATCGAGGTGCAAGCCTTGCACGGGCAGCTTGCACGCGAGTTCCAGATTGTCTTGCAGCTTGCCAAAATATGTGGCCAGCAGCAGTTTGACGTGATTGACCTTGCTCAAGGCATCGTAGGCCGTGACCAGCGCTTGCCGCCAGGCGCTGCCCAGTTCCGTGACGAGTATCGGTTCATCGATCTGCACCCACTCCACGCCTTGCGCGGCCAGGTCCTGCAGCAATTGCGCGTAGACGGGCAGCAAGCCTTGCAGCAGCGCCAGCTTGTCGGAATCATCCTTGGCCTTGCCCAGCCATAAATAGGTGACGGGGCCGTTCAGCACGGGCTTGGCTTTCACACCCAGCTGGCGCGCTTGCGCCAGTTGCTGCAACAGGCGGCTGCTGTCGAGCTTGAATTGCGTGTCGGCCGCAAATTCCGGCACGATGTAGTGATAATTCGTGTCGAACCATTTCGTCATTTCACCGGCGTGGACACAGCTGCAATCGCTGTCGCTGGCCGAGCGGCCACGCGCCACACGGAAATAGTTGTCGAGCGCCGCGCCAGTCAGGTGGCGCACACGCTGCGGCAAGTTGCCCAGTGTAAAGCTCAGGTCCAGCACCTGATCATAGAAAGAAAAGTCGCCCACAGGCACCAGGTCCAGCGCGCCCTGGTCTTGCCAGTGGCGCTGGCGCAACTCGGCGCCCTGGCCTTCCAGCGCTTGCAGGCTGCTTTGGCCCTTCCAGTAATCTTCCAGGGCGAATTTCAATTCGCGTTTGGCGCCGATGCGCGGGTAGCCCAGATTGTGTGTCGTGACGGTCATGGCGGTGCTCCTTATGAAGTATGCACACATCATAGAAGCTTCCATCCATTAAAAATAATGATAATATTTTATATATCCATGAATTCTGCTCATGTGAAATCATGCTCGAATACATCTGGCCGTCTTGCGCGGGTCACGCCTGAGCCGCTGAAACGGACGACGACATCGGCTACTTGCACTGTGTGACGGCGATGGGCAAAAAAAAGCCCGCTACGGGAGCTGGCTGAATCTATTTTCTTGGAGGAAGATAGAGGAGACAGATGCATGATGCCGCATTGCAGCCTATCAATCCAATTACATGTTGTGATAGTGGAGATATGAATTATCCATATCTCAAACGGACAAGGAAAAATGCAGCGCCATCGACAGAGAAATACAGGGCAGCGCAGCGATGATTGTTCAATCCTGGGGCGGCGAACAAAACGCAAAGCGTTGCCGATGCATGCGCAGATAATATTTCTGTTCTTCCTTCAAAACGGTCCGCAACGGAGCAGGCAAACCGATGAGTTCGCGATGCCGCCCCAGCAGCGAGGGGGAGCACAGCATGGCGCCATCATCTGCAAAGCTGATCAGGCCCCGATCGAACAAGGCATCCAGGGTCGCGATCAGCGGCAAGCCGTTATGCGGATCAAGCCGCTGCTGATCAGTGGCTCCTTGCCAGGACAGCGCATGCGAAGCACGCAGAACCGGCTCAAGATCGCAACCCGTTACCGCACATTTCCTGTCCCACAATGCGAGCAATTCGTCCCGATACCTGCCTTGGCCGAGCCGGGCCTGGCACAGTATTTCTATCTCCGTTGATCGCCCCGTCCCCCTTGAAAGCAAATCATGGATATCATTTTGCTCCACCTTGCTGGCGATCAATGCGAGGATGGCTTCCTTCCCTTTGTTCAAGGCCCCGAAAGCTTGTCGGGGATTGGTGCCGTGAAACACGACGACTTCGGCCGAGGAAACAGGCGTACTGCGCAGATCAGCATACCAGCGCATCATGCGGTGATACTCTTCCGGTTCATTCGGACTGACCACTCCCCCGCCGCGATACACAATGACTGGCGCGTCATCGAGCACCGTGCCAGCAGCAACAATACCGATCTTGTTTACCCATAACAGCAGGGTGTCACCGCGCTTGGGCCGCTTGATCTTTTCCAGGAACTCGGGGCCGCCACTGGTCACCGCAACGCCCCTGACTAACCATTCGTTATGAAAACTGAACTCATTATTTGACGTTGCATCGCTATTGATGAAAAACGTGTCCGCCTCAGGAACTTTTTGCTGTCCTTTGCTGAGATTTTCATGTGCCATGTCGGACTTTCATAGGAGGATAGCCGCGCATTGAAACATGCATTGCCATTCAAGGTCCACAAAATACTCTTCAGACAACAAATATGCATTTCCAGGCAAAAAAAAGCCCGCTACGGGAGCGGGCTGAATCTATTTCCTTGGAGGAAGATAGAGGAGACAGATGAATGATGCCGCGTTGCAGCATATAAAACCACTTTATATTCGTGATGTCAGAAATACGCAGTAGTGATATCAGGGGCAACAGTTCATTCCATGCGGCAATTTCTATGCTGTCGCTGCCGTCTTTGCGTCGCCGGAACGCAACATATTCTTAATGCCCCGCAACGCCTGTCGTACGCGGGCCTCGTTTTCGATCAGGGCGAAGCGCACGTATTCGTCGCCGTATTCGCCGAAACCGATGCCGGGCGAGACGCTGACCTTGGCTTTTTGCAGCAGCAGCTTGGCAAACTCCAGCGAACCCAGGTGGCGGTAAGCCTCGGGGATATGCGCCCAGATGTACATCGACGCCTTCGGCTTTTCCACCATCCAGCCCGCTTCATGCAAGCCTTTCACCAGCACGTCGCGGCGGCGCTGATACTGGGCGCAGATTTCCGTCACGCAGCTTTGATCGCCTTCCAGCGCGGCGATGGCCGCCACCTGCACGGGCGTAAAACTGCCGTAGTCGTGATAGCTCTTGATGCGCGCCAGAGCCGACACCAGTTCCGCGTTGCCCACCATGAAACCGATGCGCCAGCCCGCCATGTTGTAGCTTTTCGACATGGTGAAGAACTCGACGGCCACATCGCGCGCGCCGGGCACCTGCATGATGGACGGTGCCTTCCAGCCATCGAAAGTGATGTCGGCATACGCCAGGTCGTGCACCACCAGAATATTGTGCTGCTTCGCCAGCGCGACGACGCGCTCGAAAAATTCCAGCTCCACGCACTGCGCCGTGGGGTTGGACGGAAAACCCAGCACCATCATCTTCGGCTTCGGGTAGCTTTCGCGGATCGCCCGTTCCAGTTCGGCAAAGAAATCCACGCCCGGCCCCATGCGCACGGAACGGATATCGGCGCCCGCGATCACGGCGCCCCAGATGTGGATCGGGTAGCTGGGATTCGGCACCAGCACCGTGTCGCCACGGTCCAGCGTCGCCAGCATCAGATGCGCCAGGCCCTCTTTCGAGCCGATGGTGACGATGGCTTCGCTGTCCGGGTCGATATCGACCTCGTAGCGCTTCTTGTACCAGTGTGCAATCGCCCGACGGAGACGGGGAATACCCTTGGAGGCGGAATAACCGTGCGTGTCGGGGCGTTTCACCGTTTCGATCAGCTTGTCGACGATGTGGGCCGGCGTGGCGCCATCGGGATTACCCATCGACATGTCGATGATGTCCTCGCCACGGCGGCGCGCGGCCATCTTGAGCTCGGCGGTGATATTGAAAACGTAGGGGGGAAGGCGATTGATGCGCGAAAAGCTGCGCGGAGCTTGGCTGTCGGTCATGATATCTCTATACGTAAGCGCCCGGATCCGTCCGAGCGACGTTGGCGCAGTGGCTGTGCCTGCAACGATATTAACCCGCTTTATCCAGCACTGGCAAGGGTGCTGCGGAGCCGTTACAATGCAGGCTGATCGAAAATGAGCGCACCGGTTGGTAACCCGGTAAGTGCCCGGCACCGTCCGGCATGCTCCCGCCCACGCGGACCCACGGCGCTGACCTTTGGCTGTTACACCAGCCGGGGAGGTGTTCTGGTTCGTGCCTGTTTTCCGCCGCGCCATCCCTCCCCTGCTTTTTTACTTTAGGAATGAGACGGATGGCAACACACGACACCGCAGCAAGCAGCATGACCCTGGACCGCGCCGGCATCGAGCAGCAACTGGCCCAATCAGTGCACCACTTCATCGATTGCGCCTTCGACGGCGAAGATCTGTCGCGCCTCGATTTGCAGGGCTGCACGTTTGAACGCTGCACCTTTGCCGAAACGAACTTGTTTGCCAGCAAGCTGGCGCGCAGCACCTGGCGCCGCTGTCGCGCCGGCAGCGCCGATTTCGAATCCGTCGACGCCGTCGACGCCAGTTTTGACGGCTGCGACCTGAACAACACAAAATGGCGGCGCGCCAAGCTGGCCTCGGTCACGTTCCGCGGCTGCAAGCTGACGGGCGCCTCGTTCGAGGAAGCGGCCCACCTGGGCCTCACCTTCGAAGAAAGCCTGCTGGTGGGCGCCGACCTGCGCGGCTTCTCGTTCCGCAAGGCGACATTAAAGCAGCTGGATTTTTCCGATGCCTACCTGGCCGGCTGCGACTTCCGCGACGCCGTCTTCGAAGGGGGCAGCTTGCGCAACGCGACCATCAAGCTGGCGAAGTTCCAGGGCGCGGACTTGCGCGGCGCCGATATCGACGGTTTCAAATTGAGCGAAGCGGCGCTGCTGAAAGGCGCCGTCATCACGCATGCGCAGGCGGCCAACTTCATGCGCGCGCTCGATCTGGTGGTGATTTAATGTAAACAGGCAAAAAAAAGCCCGCTATGGAAGCGGGCTGAATCTATTTCCTTGGAGGAGATAGAGGAGACAAGTGCATCTTGCGGCATCGCGGCATATCACGCCACTTTATATTCATGATGATAGAAATTCCTGCCAGTGATAATGAGCGGGCATCAGGGTTTCAAGCCGGGCGGCGCGTGGCCAGCGGTAAAAATTCTGCCAGCCACACCAGCAGGGCCAGGCCCGGAAATGCCATGCCGGTCAGCAAGGTTGCCTGCCAGCCATAGCTGGCGTACACCCAGGCGCCGATGGCCGAGCCAGCCGCGCCGCCGGCAAAGAACAGCGCGAAATACAGTCCGTTCAGGCGGCCCCGCACTTCCGCGCCCAGGCTGAAGATGGCGCGCTGGCCCAGCACCAGATTCGCGGCCACGCCCATGTCGAGCACGATGGAAGCGAGCACCAGCAAGCCCAGCGCCACATGTTGCGATTCCGGGGCGAACATCGGCAAGGCAAACGCGACGATGCCCAACGCCAGCGCGGCGGCAGTGGCGGGCAAGGTATGGCCCGCATCGGCCAGGCGGCCGGCGATGGGCGAGGCAATGGCGCCCGCCATGCCGACCAGGGCAAAGATGGCGATGCCCGTTTGCGACAGGCCGAACGCGGGACTGGCCAGCACCAGCGGCGTGACGGTCCAGAACAGGCTGAAGGCGCCAAACAGGCCCGCATGATAGGCGGCGCGGCGGCGCAGCACGGGTGTGCCCAGCAGCAAGTGCCACAGCGACGCCATCAGGGCCGGATAGCGCATGTTCGACACGGGCTGGCGCACGGGCAAGGCGCGGCGCAACACCAGCGCCAGCAGCAGCATCAGCACGGCGGCGCCGCCGAACACCACGTGCCAGCTGGCGTGCGCGGCCACCAATGACGCCACGGGACGGGCCAGCATGATACCCAGCAACAAGCCGCTGACGACCTTGCCCACGGTTTGCCCCCGCGTCGCTTCCTGCGACAGGTGGGCGGCAAACGGCACGATCACTTGCGCCGCCACGGAACCGAGGCCGATGGCCAGCGCGGCAGCCAGGAACACGATGGCGCCCGTGCTCAGGGCCGCCGCCACCAGGGCCGTGGCCGTCACCAGCAAGGCCGTGATGATCAGGCGGCGGTTTTCCAGCAAATCACCGAGGGGCACGACAAACAGCAGGCCCAGGGTATAGCCCACTTGCGTCAGCGTGACGATCAGCCCGGCCGCCTTGGCCGACAGGCCCGTCGAGGCGCTGATGGGTCCGACGAGGGTTTGCGCATAATACAGATTGGCCACGATCAGGCCGGAAGCGACGGCCAGCAGCAGCACCATGGCCGGCGCAATGTCGTGGGGAGTCATAGATGAGGCCTTGTTCATGTTGTTTCCTCGGTTCGGTAGGGATGTCGCCATTCTAGGCAAAACCGGGGCAAAGATAATTAGCGCATAATCCACTTACACTTTTCACATAAGATGAACAATGAGAATGGAAGCTATCCTATGGACAAGATCAAGGCCATGCAGACCTTCGTGCGCATCGTCGAAGCCAACAGCTTTTCCAAGGCGGCCGAGACCTTGAATTTGCCGCGTGCCGCATTGACGGCCACCCTGCAAAAGCTGGAAGCCTACCTGGGCACGCAATTGCTGCAGCGAACCACGCGCCGCCTGTCCCTGACGCCGGAAGGGGCCGAGTACTTTCGCCACTGCATCGATATTTTGAAAGCCGTCGACACGGCGGAACTGGCCTTCCGTGGCCCCGACGCGACAAAACCGCGCGGCTTGTTGCGCATCAACTTGCCCAATACGGTGGGCCGGCGCCTCGTCATGCCGCATATCGCGCACTTCCACGCCGCCTGGCCGGACGTGCAATTACAGCTGAGCCTGACGGACCGCCTGGTCGACCTGACGCAGGAAGGCATCGATTGCGCCTTGCGCGTGGGCACTTTGCAAGATTCCGCCTTCATCGGAAAACAGGTCGGCCTGATGCGCTTCGTTACATGCGCCTCGCCCGCCTACCTGGCGCGGCACGGCACGCCGCACACCCTGGCGGACCTGGCCACGCACAACGGCGTCATGCATTACTCGGGCCGCACGGGACGCGCTTTCGACTGGGATTTCCTGCAAGGCAAGGAGGTCGTGCGCGTGCAGATGGCCGGCCCCATCGCCGTCAACGATGCCGACGCCAGCGTTGCCTGCGCCTTGCAGGGGCTGGGACTGGCGCAGGCGGCCGTGTACCAGGTGCGCGAGCACCTCGACAGCGGCGCGCTGATCGCCGTGCTGACCGACCACCCGCCGACGCCCATGCCCATGTCGCTGCTGACGCCGCAAGGGCGGCTGGCCACGCCCAAGCTGCAGGCGTTTGCCGGCTGGATCACGGCCTTGCTGGCGGCACAGCCCGACGTGCAAGCGACCACGCACAAAAGCTGAGGCAAAAAAAAAGCCCGCTGCGAGAGCGGGCTGAATCTATTTTCTTGGAGGAGAATAGAGGAGACAAGTGCATTATGCTGCATCGCGGCATATCAATCCAATTGATTGTTGGAATGATAGAAATACGCGAAACAGATAACTCCCCTCCTTACTCCACGTTCATTACTTCGATGTCGCCGCCACCGGCGTCGCCTTGGTATCCGCGCCATACGGCAAGACCTTGGACGCCATGCGGGTATCGGCCTTGATCAGCGCCACTTCGTCGGCCAGGATGCGCGCCGCTTCGTTCAGCAGCACGTCCTTGGCGCTCTTGGCGGCCGTTTCGGCGTCGAGTTCGGCGCTCAGAGCCCGCTCGTCGCCCTGCAAGCCGTCGTCGGTGCGCAAGGCGCCCTTCACGGCGGCGATCTGCTTGGCCGTCTTGCTGGCCGCTTTCGCGCCCTTCAGCACGTCTTTCGGATCAGGAATCACCACTAAATCGTCGGCAGGATTCGAAATTTGCGCGATCAGGCGTTTTTCACGGGCCTTGGCGCGCGCTTCCTGGGCATCGCGCTCCTTGCGGCGCACGGTTTCATTGAGCGAAATCTGGTTTTCCTTGCGCTGCTTGACGACCAGGGCTATGTCATCGAGCAAGTACTGGAAATCCTTGTCCTTGGCCACGCGCGCTTCATGCTTCTTGTCCAGCAGCGGCACGATTTCCTTCAGGTCGCCCGTCGGAATATACGACGCCGGCTTGATGGCCACCCATGGCAGGGCATTGTCATAGCTCGATTCGCCGAAGTTTTCCGTGTCCGACATGGCCGGCAGCTTGATGTCAGGGGTGACGCCGCGCAATTGCGTGGTGCCGCCATTGATGCGGAAGAATTGCGCGATGGTCATTTTCAGCTCGCCGAAACGGGCTTTCTCGCTGCCGCCGAAACGGTCGAGGTTGAACAGGGTTTGTACGGTACCCTTGCCGAAGCTGCCTTCGCCGATGATCACGCCACGGCCGTAGTCCTGCACGGCGGCGGCGAAAATCTCGGAGGCCGATGCGGAGCCGCGGTTGATCAGCACGCCCATCGGACCGTCCCAGGCCAGACCGGCATTCGTATCGCTTTCCACGTCGACCTTGCCTTCGGCATTGCGCTGCATCACGACCGGGCCCTTGTCGATGAACAGGCCCGTCAGTTCGACGGCTTCGTTCAGCGAACCGCCGCCGTTGTTGCGCAAATCGATCAGGACGTTGTCGACCTTGTCCTTCTTCAACTCGGCCAGCAAACGGCTGACGTCACGCGTGGCGCTTTTAAAGTCTTTGTCGCCACGGCGGCGCGCTTCGAAATCCTGGTAGAACGTTGGCAGCGAAATGACGCCGATGCGGCGCTTGACGCCGTTCTCGCGCACTTCGATGACCGATTTCTTCGCCGCCTGCTCTTCCATGCTGATTTTCTTGCGCACCAGCGGCAAGACCACGTGCTTGGCGTCCGGGCCGGCGTCGGCCGGCAGGATGTCCAGGCGCACCACGGAATCCTTGGCGCCGCGGATCAGCTGCACCACGTCGTCGATGCGCATGCCCAGCACTTCGGTAATGGGGCCGCTTTCGCCCTGCCCCACGCCGACGATGCGGTCGCCCACTTTCAGCTTGCCCGACAAGCCGGCCGGGCTGCCCGGCACGACTTCGCGCACCACCGTGTATTCGTCGCGCGTCTGCAGCACGGCACCGATGCCTTCGAGCGACAGGCGCATGGCGATGTCGAAGTTATCCGAAGCGCGCGGGCCCAGGTAATTGGTGTGCGGCTCGATCGACATGGCGTACGAGTTCATGAAGATCTGGAACACGTCTTCGCTGTTGAGCTTGCGCGAACGGGTCGTGTAGCTTTCATAGCGCTTGTCCAGCGTTTCGCGGATAGCCTTGTCTTCCTTGCCCGCCAGTTTCAGGCGCAGCCAGTCGTTCTTGACACGCTTGCGCCACAGGTCGCGCACTTCTTCGTCGTTCTTCGGCCAGGCGGCCTTTTCGCGGTCGACCTGGTAGCTCTCGTCGGCGGCAAAGTCGAACTTGGTTTTGAGTAATTCACGCGCATACGCCATGCGCTCGTCGAAACGCTGCTGGTACAGGTTGTAGATGGCGAACGGCGCCGTCAGGTCTTCATTGATGATGGCGTCGTCCAGCCTGGTGCGCAGCGGGGCGAAACGGTCGATGTCGGCTTGCACGAAGAACAGTTTCTCCGCGTCCAGGGATTTGAAATAGCGGTCGAAGATTTTCTCCGACATGGCGTCGTCGAGCGGCATGGCCTTGTAATGGACGCGCGTCAAGACGCGCGATGCCCACAAGGCGGCCTGCGTTTGCTGGGCCAGCGGCTTCATGGTGAGCGGAGGAGCGGCGCTCTTGTCCGTCTGGGCTGCGCCAGCGTGGGCTGACAGGGCGAGCACCAGGGTGACCAGCATCATTTGCTTCTTCATCGGCTTCTCCGAAAATTAGTTGAATCAATTCCAGGCGGCGCAGCTATGCATGCGCCAGCCAGCAAGACAGTAAGGGGAATACACGACTGGTCTGCATATTATTCTACAGGATACGGCCCGGCAGTCTCCCATGGAAGATCAGTTTCTTCCTGGAAGCTTAAACGCGGATTAAAGGCCGCGTCTCATTCATTACAAACTGAAACATTCGTGACAAAAATCGCATCGCCCGTCAGCGCTGAATATCAACATGCTCCATTAAAATCAAAAAAGTCAATGGGCCGCTTTCGCAATCCTTGATGCGGATGATGTTTTTATGCGAAAAAATGATTCCTGCGGGAAACACTTAGTAACAAAGAGCAAGCAACATGTTATCATCGCGCCCTGAAATTTTGCTTGCACGCGCGCAGCTCCCAAGCGGGCACGCCTCCGCTTCAAGCGCATCCCCCACCAGATCCCCTCCCCATGTGTCATGTCATGACCAGGAATGGCCGAGCTGATTACCCTTTGCCTGACTCACACTATGCCTACAATTTCCCTCTCTCCCCGCCATTGGAGTGTCGGCGGCAAGATTACCGTCTTCACGTTTGCCCTGGTCAGCCTGATCCTCGCCAGCCTGACGACCTTGATCAGCATCCGCACCTCGACCGTACTGGAACAGCGCGCCGAAGCGGCCGTCACCAGCGAACTCAATAGCGTCATGACGACCACGCAAGTGTTCCATACGGCCATGGTCAACGAGGCGGCCAGCTTCGCCCGGCTGTTCGCGGCCGAATTTCCCGGCCCGTTCACGGTCGACACGGGCGCCATGGTGGCCGTGGCCGGCAAGGCCACGCCAGCGCTGGCCAACGGCGGCAAGGTGCTCAACCTCGACACGGCCGTGGTCGACCGCTACACGGCGCAAACGGGCGTGATCGCCACCATCTTTGCCGCCAATGGCGATGAATTCGTGCGCATCAGCACCTCGCTGAAAAAGCAGGATGGCGAACGCGCCATCGGCACCCAGCTCGACCACAACCACCCCAGCTATGCGCCGCTGCGCGCGGGCCAGCGCTTCGTCGGCATGGCCACCTTGTTTGGCAAGCAATACATCACCCAGTACGACCCCGTGCGCGATGCGGGCGGCAAGGTGGTGGGCGTGCTGTTCATCGGCCTCGATATCAGCAAGAATCTGGCCATGCTGAAAGAGAAGATTCGCCAGGTCAAGATCGGCCAGACGGGCTACATCTATATCGTCGACACGGCGCCCGGCGCCAATTACGGCCACCTGGTGCTGCACCCGAACAGCGAGGGCAAGAGCGCGCTCGAGTTCAAGGCAAGCGACGGCCGCCTGTTCATCCAGGAAATGCTGGCGCAGAAAGACGGCGCCATGCGCTACACCTGGACGGCGCCGGGCGAAACGAGTGCCAGCGCGCGCGAAAAACAGCTGTTTTACCGTCAATTCAAGGATTGGCAATGGATCATCGCGGGCGGCACGTTCACGGACGAGATCACCCTGGAAGCACGCCAGCTGCGCAACCAGCTGGCCATTTCCGGCTTCGTCGCCCTGCTCATCTTCGCCCTGCTGCTGTACTGGCTGGTGCGCACCCTCGTCTCGCGCCCGCTGGCCGCCGCCGAAACGGCCGCCGCGCAGATCGCCGCCGGCGACCTGACGGTGCACCTCGACACGAGCAGCCAGGACGAAATCGGCCGCCTGCTGCGCGCCATGAACCGCATCAGCGACAATCTGTCGCAGGTGGTCGGCAATGTGCGCGGCAGCGCCGGGCAGATCGCCACGGCGTCCGGTGAAATCGCCAGCGGCAACCTGGATTTGTCGAGCCGCACGGAACAACAAGCCAGTTCGCTGGAAGAAACGGCCGCCTCGATGGAAGAACTGAGTTCCACCGTGCGCCAGAACGTCGATCACGCGCAGCAGGCAAGCCGGCTGGCGCGCGACTCGTCGACCCTGGCAGCCGAAGGCGGCGCGGCCGTGGCGCAAGTGGCCAGCACCATGGACGCCATCCGCAGCTCATCTAGCAAGATCGCCGACATCATCGGCGTCATTGACGGCATCGCTTTCCAGACGAATATCCTGGCCTTGAACGCGGCCGTGGAAGCGGCCCGGGCCGGCGAGCAGGGACGCGGCTTCGCCGTCGTCGCCACCGAGGTGCGCACCCTGGCGCAGCGCTCGACGGCCGCCGCGAAAGACATCAAGGATCTGATCCAGGCGTCCGCCGGCACGGTGGATCTGGGCCACGCGCAAGTGAGCCAGGCTAGCGCCACCATGGACACCGTGGTGGCCAGCGTGCGGCAAGTGAGCACCATCATGGCCGAGATCGCGCAGGCCAGCGACGAGCAGCGCAGCGGCATCGAGCAAGTCAACCAGGCCATCGCCCAGATGGACCAGGTGACCCAGCAGAACGCGGCCCTGGTGGAAGAAGCGGCCGCGGCCGCCGACGCCCTGCAGGAACAGGCGCATGAGCTGAACCAGGTGGTGGGCGTGTTCAAGCTGTAAGGTCATGCCTGGTGCTAAGATGAGGACGAACCCACCTTGCCAGGAGACACGATGCACGACGACTACGTTTTAATAGCCCGGCTGATGATCCCCACGGATGCGCACGTCATCCGCGGCTGCCTGGCCGCCGCCGGCATCGACGTGCTGCTGACGGACGACCAGCACATGCAGGCCGACATGCTGCTGGCGGCCGCCATCGGCGGCGCCCGCGTCATGGTGCGCGAACACGACGTGGCGCGCACCAATGAAATCCTGGCCGCCTTCGAGCGGGGCGACCTGGCGCTGTCGGATGATGCGGACGTGGGAATGCCCGTCGCCGAATAACGAATAACGAATAAGCTTACGAGTAGAAACAGCGCCCGCACGCCTGGCGGTAACTCTCGTTGCCGCCAATACTGATCTGCTCGCCTTCCTTGATGCGGTGGCCCTGCTCATCCACGCGGATATTCATCGTGGCCTTCTTGCCGCAAGTACAGATATTCTTCAATTCCTCGATATCGTCGGCCAGCGCCAGCAGATAGGCCGAGCCGGGGAATGGTTCGCCCTTGAAATCCGTGCGCAAGCCATAGCAGATGACGGGTACGCCCTTCACTTGCGCCAGCTGGTGCAATTGTTGCACCTGGGCCGTGCTGAGAAATTGCGCCTCATCGACCAGCAAACAGGCGACCTGGGGAATATCGTCGAGGAAATTCGTGTCGGCATGGAAGATATCGACCTGGCGCTGCGGCCCCAGGCGCGAGGTGACGCGGCCCACGCCGTAGCGGCTGTCGATGGCGGCCGTGTACAGGCGCACCTGCTGGCCCTGCTCTTCATAGTTGTGCGCGACTTGCAACAAGGCCGTCGACTTGCCCGCGTTCATCGCGGAATACCGGAAATAAAGTTTTGCCACTGCCGCCTGCCCTGTCTGTCTGTCTGATTATTCTGGATACTGTTCAGCACCTTTTCGAGGCGTGATTATAAATCGCAATGGAGGACTTGCGGCAGCTTAATAGTCCTGCCTTTGGCGCGGCAAGCGGGCGAAAAACGGCGCATACTCGCATCGCGTACCTTGCCGCCGATATGCGCAGCGCGCATATGCAAGCATATAAACATTCGTTCGCCGCACTCGTCCACCCGCCTACACTGCGCGGCACGGAAGGCTGCTCGGGACACAATCCTGGGCGGCTGTTTCTCTGACAGGAGCCACCATGAATGATCGAATGCCATCCCCATCCCAGCCGCCAGCGCTATACAAGCTGATCGGCAATACCCCGCTGGTCGAAGTGACCAGGCTCGACACGGGCCTGTGCCAGCTGTTCCTGAAACTGGAATCGCAAAATCCCGGCGGTTCCATCAAGGACCGCATCGGCCTGTCCATCATCGAAGCGGCCGAAGCCGACGGCCGCCTGCAGCCGGGCGGCACCATCGTCGAGGCCACGGCAGGCAATACCGGCATCGGCCTGGCCCTGGTGGGCCGCATCAAGGGCTACCGCGTGATTCTCGTGGTGCCCGACAAGATGTCGACGGAAAAAGTGCTGCACCTGAAGGCGCTGGGCGCGGAAGTGCACACCACGCGCTCGGACGTGGGCAAGGGCCATCCCGAGTACTACCAGGATTACGCGGCGCGCCTGGCGCGCGAACTGCCGAGCGCCTTCTTTGCCGACCAGTTCAACAATCCCGCCAATCCGCTGGCCCACGAAACGACGACGGCCCCCGAAATCTGGGAGCAAAGCGGGCATGACGTGGACGCCATCGTCGTCGGCGTCGGTTCGTCCGGCACCCTGACGGGCCTGACGCGCTACTTCCGCAAGACGCAGCCCAAGCTCGAATTCGTGCTGGCCGACCCGCAAGGCTCCATCCTCACGGAATACATCGACACGGGCAAAGTGTCGGACACGAGCGGCTCGTGGGCCGTGGAAGGCATCGGCGAAGATTTTATTCCGGCTATCGCCGACATGGACAGCGTCACCAAAGCCTACACCATCACGGACCAGGAAAGTTTTGATTCCGCGCGCGCCCTCTTGCGCGCCGAAGGCATTCTCGGCGGTTCGTCCACCGGCACCCTGCTGGCCGCCGCTCTCAAATACTGCCGCGAACAGACGACGCCGAAGCGCGTCGTCACGTTTGTGTGCGACACGGGGACGCGCTATTTATCCAAAGTCTACAACGACGGCTGGATGCGCGACCAGGGTCTGTTGCAGCGTGCGCTCTCGGGCGACTTGCGCGACCTGATCGGGCGCCGCTACGACGAGGGCGACGTCGTCAGCGTGGCGCCGGGCGACACCCTGCTGACCGCCTTCAACCGCATGCGCGCCAGCGACCTGGCGCAGCTACCCGTCATCGACGGCGGCCAGCTGGTGGGCATCCTCGATGAATCGGACTTGCTGCTGCACGTCTCCGGCGACACCGCGCATTTCGGGGGTCTGGTGGGCGCCACCATGACGACGCAGATCGAAACGCTGGCGCCATCGAGCGGTTTACCCGCCCTGCGCGCCACGCTGGACCGGGGCTTGACGGCCGTCGTCGCCGACGATACCGCCTTTTATGGCCTGATCACCCGCTTCGACCTTCTCAATCACTTACGCAGGACACTATCTTGAGCCAGGAAACCACCCGCAAGAGCCACCTCGCCACGAGAGTCATCCACGCCGGCCAGTCGCCCGACCCGTCGACGGGTGCCATCATGCCGCCCATTTACGCCACCTCGACCTTTGTGCAGGAAAGCCCCGGCGTGCACAAGGGACTCGATTACGGCCGCTCGCACAATCCCACGCGCTGGGCGCTCGAACGCTGCGTGGCCGACCTGGAAGGCGGCAGCGCGGCGTTCGCGTTCGCCTCGGGCCTGGCCGCCATCTCGTCCGTGCTGGAACTGCTGGACGCGGGCAGCCACATCGTCGCCGGCGACGACATGTACGGCGGTACCTACCGTTTATTCGAGCGCGTGCGCCGACGCTCGGCCGGCCACGAATTCACGTATGTGGATTTGACCAATCCCGAGAATCTGCTGGCCGCGCTGCGCCCGGAAACGAAGATGGTGTGGGTCGAGACGCCCACCAACCCCATGCTCAAATTGGCCGATTTGCGCGCGATTGCCGACATCTGCCGCGCACGGGGCATCATCGCCGTGGCCGACAACACGTTTGCCAGCCCACTGGTGCAGCGTCCTCTGGAACACGGTTTCGACATCGTCGTCCATTCGACCACCAAGTATTTGAACGGCCACTCGGACATCATCGGCGGCATCGCCATCGTCGGCGCGGAAGAACGCCAGGCCGAATGGCGCGAGCAGCTGGGCTTTTTGCAAAACTCGGTGGGCGCGATTGCGGGCCCGTTCGACAGCTTCCTGGCCCTGCGTGGCATCAAGACGCTGGCGATCCGCATGCAGCGCCATTGCGAAAGCGCGCTGGCGCTGGCGCAGTGGCTGGAACAGCAGAAAGAAGTCAAACACGTGTTTTATCCGGGCCTCGCATCGCACCCGCAGCACGCGCTGGCGCAGCGCCAGATGGACGGTTTCGGCGGCATCATCTCGATCGACCTCGATACGGACCTGGCGGGCGCGCGCCGCTTCCTGGAGCGCTGCGAAGTATTTGCTTTGGCCGAAAGCCTGGGCGGCGTGGAAAGCCTGATCGAGCACCCGGCCCTGATGACGCATGCCAGCATCCCGCCCGAACAGCGGGCCAGGCTGGGCATCGGCGACGGCTTGATCCGCCTGTCGGTGGGGATCGAAGACATCGAAGACCTGCGCCATGACTTGCGCACGGCGCTTGATGCGATTTGAGGTGGTGATTTGTCGGATTACGCTCACTCCCCCGGCCGGTACCTGCGCTCCAGGTGCCGTTCCACCTGCTCGGGATAAAACAGCACGTCCTTGAATTCGCCGCGCGCATACATGGCCGCCTGGTCCTGGAAGTGCGGCGACTTCGGGTCGCCGCTCTGACCACCGGCGAGGATGCTTTTCGCCCTGATGCGGGGGCCGAATTCCACGGCCGCCACGAAGCTGTTGCCGCGCTCGCCATAGATCCGTCGCGTAATACTCTTGCCGCTCTGGCCATACGCGGCCAGCGCGCCCCAGTTGCCCGACGCGTAAGGCACGGGCAAGCTGGCTTGCGCATCGTCAAACGGTTGCACCACGTCGCCCGTCAGGCGCTGGAAGCGGTTGATCTCGCCCCACGGCGTTTGCCAGTGGCCGAAATCGCGCTGCAATTTATCCGCCGCCGTCGCCAGCGCGGCCAGCCGCTGCGCCGCCGTGACCTTGTCCGTCGCCAGAAAATCGACCACGGGCACGCCCTGCTCCCTCGCCTGCTTGCCCGTCAGCTCGGCTAATTCCTGGCCCCAGAACACGGCCAGCGAAGTGGCCGTCGACGTCAGCGCATAGCGCCAGTCCCACGCCCGCAGCAAGGCGATTTTATCGGCCAGCGCCAGCTGTTGCGCGTCGCCCGCCGGCAGCGCATCGTAGGCCGCGAACAGCGGCGGCAGCAAGGTTTCGAAGGCCGTCAGTTCGCTGTCGTAGGACGCGGCGATCAGGCTGTCCAGGGTAAAACCCGTCCTGTTCTGGAAGACCTTGACAGCGTGCAGGCCGCGCGCGTTTTCACCATACACGGACATGTACGCGGGATAGTCCTGCTGGCGCGGGCTGTTGGCACCGGCCGCCGAATACGGCCAGTTATTCGTGTTCTGTATCCAGCCATTCTTCGGATTGAACAGGGTGATGGTTTGCGCCACCGTATGCAGCCCTTTCCATTCCGTGGCCGGGTCGCTGCCGTCGACAGGCTGCTTCCAGTTGAAGCGCGGATCGCGCACGGGGATGAAATTGCCGTGGAAGTAGGCGATATTGCCGTCCGCATCCGCATATACCGTGTTGTTCGACGAATTCGTGCGCAGTTCCATGGTCTTGTAAAACGCCGCGTAATCGCGCGCCTTGGTGCGCGTGTACGATTGCGTGAGCGCCTTCAACGGCTCATGCATCAGCCGTAAGGCCACCCATTTGCCGTCCTGCGCGCGCACGATGGGGCCGTGGTGGCTGTAGTAGACGGTGATGGTTGTCGAGCCCATGGCGCCGTTCGCCAGCTTGTACGGCACGGTAATCGGCACGGCTTTCAGGGGACGCAGGCCGCCGTCATAGCGGTAGAACCATGCGCCATCGTGGTCGACGATGCTTTCCAGGTATTCGTCGATGACGTCGCCGCCACCCGAGGTATGCATCCAGCCCAGGCGCTCGTTAAAACCCTGGTAGACGAAGAACTGGCCCCAGGTGACGGCGCCGTATGCGTTCAGGCCTTCGCCGCTGGTCATCTGCACTTCGGGGCGGAAGTAGAACGAGGTGTGCGGATTGATCATCAGCAGCGCGTGGCCATTTTTCGTGATGGCGGGCGCGATGGCGAAGCCGTTCGAGCCGCTCGGTTCGGGGTCCAAGCCCGTCTCGATGCTGGCCAGCGCCACGGCGGCCGGCCTGGCCTGCTGGCCGTAAAACGCTTCGAGCTGCGCCAGGTTGACGGACTCGATATCGCCGCCGATGCTGCCCTCGCTGAAACTGAGGGCCATCCACGG
Organism: Janthinobacterium sp. PAMC25594; assembly: GCF_019443505.1. Classification (NCBI taxonomy): domain Bacteria; kingdom Pseudomonadati; phylum Pseudomonadota; class Betaproteobacteria; order Burkholderiales; family Oxalobacteraceae; genus Janthinobacterium; species Janthinobacterium sp. PAMC25594. The sequence continues at coordinate 6,481,685 of NZ_CP080377.1, read as the reverse complement.
CTCGAAATGCGCGATCAGCCGCGGTTTTACCTGCGGGTGCGTGGCCAGGTAAAAATTGAGGCCATCGGCAAACGCATCCATCAATGTGCGCAGCCACGGCGGGCTGGCGCGATACTGCGCTTGCAGCTCCTGCGGATCGATGAAAAGCTTCATGCGCAGGTCGCGGTATAGTTCCCGCTCGCCCTCCACTTCCGCCAGCCGCCCCATGGCATTGATATAGTTCAATTCCACGCGGGGAAAATCATCCTCGGCTTGCGCATACATCAGGCCAAAGACGGCATCCGCATCGCTCTTGCCCGTCACGTGGGGAATGCCCCAGGTGTCGCGCGCGATGCTGACGTTGGCGGCCTGCGCCTGCCAGCGCGCCATGTCCGTGACGGAAACGGCGGGTGCCGCCAGCACGGGAGGTACGGCAACGGCGCCGCAGGCGATGGCGGCGAACAGGGCACGGCGAACTGGCATGAACTACTCCAATAGTCAGGATGCGTCGATCAGGGCGGCAATGCGCTGGTTGAGTTCCACATTTTCCGCCTGCAGCTGCGCCACCTTTTGTTTCAGGCTGGCGATCTCGCCGCGCAGGCGCTCCGCTTCGGACGGCGCCTGGGCAGCGTTCTCGGCCCACGGTTCGTTGCCCGTTTCCGGCGTATCCTGCGACACGTGGGGTGCCTTCGGCTCGCGCGGCGTGCGCGTGGCGGCGCGCTGTTCGCGGATTTCCTTGGCCGCCTGGCGTAATAATTTCTTGCCGCCGGCGACAGCCGCCACCTGCTCTTCCTGCGGCAAGGACGCCACGGTGGCCGCCGCATTGATCGAGATCGTGCCCGAACGGACGGCTTCCACCAGTTCCGGAGAAGCGGCTTTCTGGATCTTTTCGATCTGGCTGATCTGGTTGCTGCTCAAGCGCGCCGCCTTGGCCACCTCTTCGCGCGTGCTCATGGGGGGCTTCGGCGCGTTTTCGCCGTCCGGCGCGTCAGCCGCACTGACGGGCGCCGGGCTGCGCGCGGCGACGATTTCCTTCTTGCGCAAGGCCAGCACGCCGCGCTGGAAGTCCGACACGCTGCGGCGCGCCAGGTGATTGTCGATCATCCACAGCATGACGTCGTCGAGCGACGTAAAGCTGGTGTTCTGGATGGTCTTGAATTCGATGCCGTGCTGGCGGCAGATGGCGTAGCGGTTATGCCCGTCGATCAGCACGTCGTTCCACAGCACCAGCGCATCGCGGCAGCCTTCGGCCAGCAGGCTGCGCTCGAGCGCCGCGTACTCACTGGCGGTGAGCGGGTCGATATACGACTGCAGCACCTGATTGATAATGATATTCATGGTTGTCCTCAATATTGCGGCGCGATGGTCCGCGCCGGCACGAATGCTACACCATCCATTGCCCCTGGCCGGGTAAAATCACGGCGGCACAGCTCATACAAAAACACGGACCATGAAAAGAAAGTACGCCACCGCGATCATTTTTAGCGTTGCCGCCATCGGCTTCACCTGGGTCAGCCCCTATATCGCCATGTACCGCATCAGCATCGCGGCAAAATCCGTGCGCCTGGAAAACCTGGCGCAGCAGGCCGACCTGCCCGCCGTGCGCGCCAGCGTGGCGCGCCAGCTGCGGGCGGCCGGCGAAACGGCCGGCGAAGACGATTTCAAGGAAATGCTCGACACCATCGTCTCGCCGCCCGGCATCACGGTGTTGATCCTGCACGGCAAGCAAGGGGCGGATGGCAAGCGCCACGACTTCGGCATGGCGTACCGATCGTGGAACGAAGTGGTGCTGCGGCGCAGTGGCGCCGGCCCCGCCGCCAGCCAGTTTTTGATGCGCCGGCATGGCATCTGGGACTGGAAACTGACGGACATTACCTTGCCGCCAGAATTACTCTGACGAAACTTGATCTAAAACAACACTTACCTAAACCGCCATATTGATTTTCGGAAATATTATGTAGAATGCTAACACTTCAGGCGCACCGGGTCGCCAGGCATCCGAGAGATTGCACGATGAAAAGAATGTTGCTTCTCGCTCTAGTGGCACTGGTCGCGCTGGCCGGCGCCTTCTATGGCAGCCCATATTTCACCATGAACAAGATCCGTACGGCAACAATGGATGAGGATACTCAGGCCCTGGCTGCGCAAATCGACCTGGCGCGGCTGCGCGGCAGCCTGGGGCAGCAACTGCATGCCCTGTTCTCGGCGCCGGAAGTGGCCGACGACATCAGCGCCGACGTCATCGACCCCTTGCTCGATACCATGCTGATGCCTGAAGGCATCGTCGCCTTGATGAAGCTCAATGACCGCTACGAAAAGCCGATCGCCAAGGTCAGCGACATCAGCGGCCGCAAGCGCAATGCCAAGCCCGACTACAAGCTGCGCTACACCTCGTGGGACAAGGTCGTGGTGCAGCGCGCCCATAGCAAAAGCCATATCGGCGAGCTGACCCTGACGCGCGACGGCCTGTGGCGCTGGAAACTGGTATCGGTGGCGCTGCCCAAGAATCTGCTGGCCGACGCGTAACACTCCGGCCGTCGTATCGGCAAACAGCGGCTGGGCGACACTGCTATCATCGGGTTTTGATTTCCATCGGAGGCAGCATGTCAGACCTGGTACAACACGCACTGGCCCACGCGGGCAAACCGGCCACCACGCCCTGGGTGGTGACCTTGATCAGCGGTGAAAAACTCACCGGTCCCATTTCCCCGCTCAGCGACGGCTGCTACGCCATCGGCCTGGGGCAAATCAAGTACTTTGCCAGCGACAAGGTCGCCTGCCTGAATGTGTCGGGCGCGGGCGCGTTCCCCATCTGATCATGGACCGCCAGGGCCAACAACCTTCAAGCCCTTGGCCGCTTGACCGTCTCGCCGGCCAGTCCCTCCGGAACTGGCCATCCGTGCTAAATAGTTGTTTTTGGGCACGCAAAATCTGATTGATTTACGAAAATTTGTGTGCCACAATGATTTTAACAAATAAAACGAATACCGAATTTTATTATTGAAATCGGTTTTTACATGGCACGATCCTCACACCACGAATCCGTGTTCTGGATAGAGAAGCACTGCGTAGGGCATGGCCCGTTGCCAGGCAACATCCTGGCCCCACGCAAGCACCCTTTCTAATCTTTATCACGTATTCTGGGAGAGGCATCATGAATAACTTAACTGTTCGCGCCCAACTGACCCTGGCATTCGGCCTGCTGGTCTTTTTCCTCATCGGCATCTCGGTACTGTCCGTGCGGAGTCTGTCCAACTTCAACGCCGGCTTTGAGCAGTATGTCAACGGCATCATGGCGCGCGCCAATACGGCGCACCGCGTGCGTGACGCGATCGACATGCGTGCCGTGGCGGCCAGGAACCTGGTGCTCGTCACCAAGCCGGAAGACATGGAAATCGAACGCCAACACGTGTTGCAGGCGCAGGCCGATGTCGTCAAGAACATGCAGCGCCTGCTGGAGCTGGCACAGAAGCCCGGTGTATCGGACGAGGTGCGCGTCATCATCAACAAGATCGACAGCATCGAAAAACGCTATGCTCCCGTGGCGCTGTCCATCGTCGACCTGGCCCTGCAAAAGAAAAACGAGCAAGCCATCGTCAAGATGAACGAGGAGTGCCGCCCGCTGCTGGCCGCCCTCGTTGCCGCCAGCGATGAATATTTCGCGCTGACGGACCAGCGTTCCGCCCTCATCCTGCAGGAAGATAACGAACGCTATGTCAGCAACCGGAATATCCTCATCGGCACCAGCTTGCTGTCCATCGTGCTGGCGGCCCTGGCGGGCTGGCTCATCACGCGTCACTTGCTCAAGGCGCTGGGCGCCGAACCGCGTCAGCTGTGCGACGCCGTCAGCCTGCTCGCCGGCGGCGACCTGACAGGAAAACTCAGCGTCGCAGCGAACGATACGGCCAGCGTGCTGTCGGCGCTGCAACGCATGCAAGTGTCGCTGACCTCGGTAGTCTCATCCGTCCGCCAGGATTCCGACACGGTGTCCCTTGCCGCCGCGGAGATTTCCACCGGTAATAACGATCTTTCCACACGCACGGAACAACAAGCGAGTTCACTGGAAGAAACCGCTTCCTCAATGGAAGAGCTCACCAGCACCGTACGCAAGAATGCGGACAATGCCCGCGAAGCCAATGTGCTGGCCACGACCGCATCGGACGTCGCCAGCAAGGGCGGCGCCGTGGTGGGGCAAGTGATGGGTACCATGGACCTGATCAGCGAATCGTCGCGCAAGATTGTCGACATCATCAGCGTCATCGACGGCATCGCCTTCCAGACCAATATCCTGGCCCTGAATGCCGCCGTGGAAGCGGCGCGGGCCGGTGAACAGGGCCGTGGTTTCGCCGTCGTGGCGACCGAGGTGCGTGGCCTGGCCCAGCGCAGCGCCAGCGCGGCCAAGGAAATCAAGACGCTGATCGACGATTCCGTCAGCCGCGTCGAAGCGGGCGCCAAGCTGGCGGCGCAGGCGGGCACGACGATGTCCGAGGTAGTCGCCAGTGTCGCCCGCGTCAGCCATATCATCGCCGAGATCACGATGGCCAGCCAGGAGCAGTCCGCCGGTATCGAGCAGATCAATCAGGCGGTGACGCAGATGGACAGCGTCACGCAACAAAATGCGTCGCTGGTGGAAGAAGCGGCGGCGGCGGCCGAATCGCTGCGCGACCAGGCCAGCCACCTGGTGCAAACCGTGAGCATCTTCAAAACGCACGACAGCCAGGTGGCGGCACCCGCACGCACGACGGCGCCAGCACGCGCCAGCACAAAACCGCTGCGCCTGGTACCGGCGGCGGCCAGCAGCACCGTCAAGCGCCAGGCCGCGCCGGCAAAACCCCGTGCGGCGCAAGCGCAAGCCGTGACGGCCGGCGATTGGGAAGAATTTTAAGCAGATCACGCCGTCAGGCACTCGTTCTCCGGCTGCGCGAGATCGGGCAAGCCGGCCAGCGCCACTTTCAAGGCGGCAAAACACTGCGCGTCGATGGCTGTGCCCACGGTCTCGGCCATGATTTCGAGCGCTTTCGGAATGGGAATTGGCCCCCGATATGGCCGGTCGGCCGTGATGGCGTCGAAAATATCGGCCGTGGTGATGATGCGCGTTTCCAGGCTGATGTCGTCGGCCGTCAAACCACGCGGATAGCCCTTGCCATCGAGCCGCTCATGGTGCGCAGCGGCCACGACAGCCAGTTCGGCAAACGCATCAATGCGTGACAGAATCGTTTCCGTATAGTGTGCGTGCTGCCGCACGGCCAGCCACTCATCCGCGTCAAGTTTGCCGGCCTTGTCCAGCACGCTATTGCTGACGCCAAGTTTCCCGACGTCATGCAGCAAGGCACCCCGCTTGAGCCAGCGACGCCGCTCCGGCGTCACGCCCAAGGTTTCGGCGATCATGTCCGCATACAAGGCTACCCGGGCGCTGTGCCCGCTCGTGTACGGGCTTTTCGAATCGACCACCTGACCGAACGCGGCAGCGATGTCGTCGAGATAGTCCTCATCCACCGGCACAGCACGGTTGGCCGGCTCCAGCGCCGCCACGGCAGCCGTCAGGTCCTGCGACCGCAACATGGACCAGAAGGCGGCCGACTGCGCAATCCGCTCGAACGCCTGCACCAATTGCGGGTCAAACCAGCTGCCCGCGCGCTGGCGCACCTCGGCCTGGGCGGCGCGCGCGCCATCGGCCGTATGAAACACGTCGATCACCTGTGCCAGCAGGGCAATGCGCGAAAACAAGGGAATCGCCTGCCCTGCCAGTTTGTCCGGCTTGCCCTGACCGTTGTGGTGTTCGTCGAGGCTGTAGATGCCCTGTGCCACGGATTCCGGAAAGCGCAGCAGGCGCGCGATGTCGGCGCCGCGCTGGCAGCGCGTGGCGATCAGCTCCTGCGCGATGTGCGCGCCGTCGCGCAAGATCGTCATCACGGCGCGGAAGCGCTCGGCCAGGCCCGCCTTCAGGCCCGTGTGCTTGAGGACGAATTTGAGCACTTGCGGCAGGCTGTCGCCCACCGTCTTGAAGCCCTGTTTGAAAGACAGATCGTCCGTCAGGTAGAGCTCGCAGATGCGCGCCGCATTGCTGCTGCAGCCCAGGTCCTTGAGCAGCAGCGTGTAATACAGATTCCACAGGTCTTCATCCGCCATGCCCAGTTCGCGTCCCACGTGCATGCCGATCCAGCAACAGCGGATGCAATGGCCTTCTGGCTGCCCCTCCGTGATGTCCAGGGCCTGGCTCAGGGCGGCGATCAGTTCGGAAAGCCGGATGCCGTCAGCGGGCGGCGCACTTGCGGATAGCATTAACATGGCAGAAATATAAGTTTCTAATTTGCAATAAATTATATTCTACGCGAGATCTTGCCTGTAGATACCTTGGGGCGACATCATTGTCCGTGCATGCGCCGCGCCCGGCAGCTGGCAGGCAAGATGCCATCCCAGGATGTGGCAACACAACAACATCGCATGGCAGAAAGAAAAAGGGGAACTGTCGTATTTTCCGCACTGCACACCGGCCGTTTACACGCCAGGGCGTCGGCATGTTTGCGCTGGCGCAGGGAAAAATTTCGCTGGCCAAGCCATCCTTTGCGCTGGCACAAGCCTGTCGGCACCCCACTATGCACCCGCCAGATATTGACGACAAATACGATTTTATTCACGTATTGAGTCGAAACGCATATAAATAGTCTTGCCTGGAAAATGGCATGAATACCAAAACTTTCCGTGCTAGCATGATTTTTCGTCTAGCGGACTTGCGCCTGCCTGGACCTTTCGAACAACCTTGACCGACAGGAGCCGTTTCATGATGACACCGCATGCCAGCACACACGCCAGCACCATACGCCACAGCCTGATTGCCCTGGCGATCACTGCCGCCTTTCCCCTGCAGGCAATGGCGCAGGACAGCGTCCCGGCGCCGGCCGCACCAGCGGCACAGGCCGGTCCTGGCCAGCTGGAAACGGTAATCGTGACGGCACAGCGGCGCGCGGAAAACATCAAGGACGTACCCATGTCCATCGCCACCCTGAAAGGCGACAAGCTCGACACCCTGACGGCCGGCGGCGCCGACATCCGCTTCCTCAACAGCCGCTCGCCCAGCGTCTCCGTCGAATCGGATTACGGCCGCACCTTTCCCCGCTTCTACATTCGCGGCCTGGGCAATACCGATTTCGACCTGAACGCCTCGCAGCCAGTGGGCCTGGTGATGGACGACGTGGTGCAGGAAAACGCCATGCTGAAAGGCTTTCCCGTGTTCGACGTCGATCAGGTGGAAGTACTGCGCGGCCCGCAAGGCACCTTGTTCGGCCGTAACTCGCCGGCCGGCGTGATCAAGTTCGATTCCGCCAAGCCCGTCTTCAAGACGGAAGGCTACCTGAGCGGCGGCTTCGGCAAGGATGGCATGAAGAACCTGGAAGGCGCCTTCAACGTGCCCGTCAGCGACACCGTGGCCCTGCGCTTTTCCGGCCAGACGCAGCGCCGCGACGACCGCGTGCACAACCCGCGTCCCACCGGCACGCGCGACTTCGAAGGCTATGAAGACAGCGCCGCCCGCCTGCAGGTGCTGGTCAAGCCCACGCGCGACTTCACCGCCCTGTTCAACGTGCACGCGCGCAACCTCGATGGCACGGCGACGCTGTTTCGCGCCAACATCCTGAAACAGGGCACCAACGACCTGGTCGACAATTTCGATTATGGCTCCTACCCTACCGATGGCATCAACCGCCAGCACCTGAAAACCAAGGGTGGCAGCATGCGCCTGAAATGGGACTTGCCTGGCGTCACCCTGCATTCGATCACCGGCTACGAAAAACTCGATTTCTTCAGCCGCGCCGACGTCGACGGCGGCTATGGCGCCGTGTACGCGCCGCCGATGGGCCCCGGCTTCATTCCTTTCGTCGTGGAAACAGCCGACGTGATCCCGAACCACAAGCAGATTTCGCAGGAATTCCGCGCCGAATCGAGCGCAAAGGGCCCGCTGCAATGGATAGGCGGCCTGTTCTACTTCAAGGAAGATATCCAGATCGACAGCATCAGCTTTGACAGCCTGGCGCCCGGCAATCCGCAAAACAGCGCCTACGCCACGCAAAACCAGAGCTCGAAGTCGTACGCGGCCTTCGGCTCGCTCAACTACACGGTCTCGGACGCCCTGAAGCTGCGCGCCGGCCTGCGCTACACGAGCGACAAGAAGGATTTCTCGGCCAAGCGCGTGGAAGCGACCACGGCCGGCCCGTTCAACTTGCATGACACCTCGCACAACGTCAGCTGGGACCTGAGCGGCACCTATGTGCTGACGCCGGAAACGAACGCCTACGCGCGCATCGCCACCGGCTACCGCGCGCCATCGATGCAAGGCCGCCTGAACGGCCTGGCCGACCGCCCCTCGCAGGCCGGCGCCGAAAAAGTGCTGTCGGTGGAAGCGGGCATCAAGCAAGACCTGTTCGACAAGCGCGCGCGCCTGAGCCTGGCCGTATTCCAGTACCGCGTGAAAGACAAGCAATTGACGGCCGGCAGCGGCGTGGTCAACATGAACCGCCTGCTCAATGCCGAGAAGGCCACCGGCCAGGGCGTGGAGCTGGACTTCCAGGCGAACCTCAGCGACTCGCTCAGCATGACCCTGGGCGGCAGCTACAACCACACGGAAATCCAGGACAAGAAACTGTACGTGCAAAGCTGCGGCAACGCCCAGAACACCCCGGCCAGCGGCTGCACCGTCACCGACCCCGTCGGCCCCTTCGTGGGCACGGCCTACATCGACGGCAACCCGCTGCCGCGCGCGCCCGAATGGCAAACCAACTTCACCTTGAAATACAGCATCCCCCTCGCCAATGGCGAGTTCTACGCCTACACGGACTGGGCCTACCGCACCAGCTACAACTTCTTCCTGTACGAAGCGAAGGAATACAAGGCCAAGGAACTGCTGGAAGGCGGCTTGCGCGTCGGCTACAAATGGGACCGCTACGAACTCTCGGCGTACGGCCGCAACATCACCAACCAGATCCAGGCACTGGGCGCCATCGAATTCAACAACCTGACGGGCATCGTCAACGAGCCGCGCACGTATGGGGTGCAGTTCAAGGCGACGTTTTGACGGCAGATAGATAAAACCAGGCTGTCCGGTGCAAACCGGACAGCCTGGCTCAGGCACAAGATGGCGTGATGCGTATCACCTGTGCTAAAATCTCGCCGCGCTGCCCGGATGGTGAAACTGGTAGACACTGGAGACTTAAAATCTCCCGCCTGTAAGGGCGTGCCGGTTCGATTCCGGCTCCGGGCACCAGCGCACATGCATTTTACAGAGATAGTGACCACTATTTTTCTCGTTCCCACCAGTTCCGCAAAACTGGTTTTGTTCCGCAAAAAGTCTCCCGTAGCTATTTTGTAGGCTTGACGAGCTTGCCTCGCCGATGTCGCACATACCTGGCTGTCATGGCCGTTGTGGTGTGCCCCAGCTGCGCTTGTGCCGCTGCAATTCCGCTAATTTCCTCCGTATCAGTGCCGGCCTTGGCTCGCAAATCCCGGAACTGAAAATTCTTGATGTCTTTGGCTATTCCTGGATTGTCGGCGGCCGCTTTCGCGCGCGCCGCTTCAAATGCATATCGCAGCATGTATTTCGTCATCTGCTGGCCATCGTCGTTATTGATCAGTCCTATGCCGACGACCGGGCGCTTGTCGATCTTCTCTAACAACGCCGCCAGCTCACCTACGATCTCGATGCGTAATTTTTTGCGTGTTTTATTCTGGTTTATTTCGATTGCGCCATCTTTCAAATTGGCGCGCGTGATCTTCAGCATGTCGGCCGGTCGCTGGCCAGTGAGGTAAGCCAGGTCAAGGGCGTCTCGCAGGCCTTGCGCTGCCGCAGCATATACGGCTGAAAACACTTCATTGTCGACGTACACGTCCCGCCCCTCCTCCTTGAAGCCCTTGATCCCTGCACACGGGTTAGCTTGATTGGTCAAGCCAGCGCCACGTGCAAAATTCCAGATATGCGACAGCAGCGCCTTATCCCGGTTGGCCGCAACTTGCCCTTCCTTGCCGGTCCAGTCGGGCACGGGTTTGCCACGCGCCGCCAAGCTGGCGTTCTTTTTCCGTTGCTCTTCGGCTATGCTGGTCGATCGCCACGTCAGGTATTGGCGCACCATTACCGGCAGAATGGAATCCATCGGCTCTTGACGATCATCGAAGAACTGGTACAGGTGCGCCAGCTCGTTCATGTTCTTGCGTTGCGTATCCAGGCCTTTTTTATTCATGACCTCCCGGATATAGCGCTCAGCCACCATGCGAAAAGTCGGCCGTGTTGCTGATGGAATCGCGCTGGCCGTCAGCTCAGCCCATTTCCGCACTGCCTCGACATAGTCCGAGCCAAGCGATATCTCACTTCGCGGCCGTTTGCCCGTGTCCAGGAAGTAATAGGTAATCCGACCGCGATGGCGCGCTCGCATGCCCGTCGGCAGGTTTTTATTTCTGGTTGGAACTCGTCCCATGGTCTATTTCGCCCTCAAGCCAGGTGGTACCCATGCGGATTTTTCCTGGGGTGCTGCGGCTGTCTTGCCGTCTACGGCTGTTCTCGCCACGACTGGCCGGCCGATAGCATTGATAAAAAATGGAATTCCCATTGTCCGTAGGGCCTTCACCTGCAGGCTTTTGAGCTTGCGCCCAGTTAAAATTGCGACATCATCTGCAGTCAGGAAGGTGCCGCTCGACTTCACGTTTTCAGCAATTCCGTCAGCCGCTGGGCGACTAGCTTGAGAACTGCGCGGGATCACGCCCGCAAGTTGGGCATGCATCATGGACTTTTCCTTTCGGCAGATGCCTCGATCATCTTGGCTACCTTCACCACGCATGCGCCAACATCCGGTTCGCACCAGGAGCTGCCCCAGAATTCAGTAATACCGATGTTACCGACACATTTGGTTTCCCAGTCGATACTCAGTCCGTGCTTTTTTGCCAGCGGTACCCAGCGAGCCGCGCTGACTGGCTTCGGCACGGGCTTCGGGGCGAAGCAGTCTGGAAAGCGGCTCATGATTTCACCGTCTTGCTAGCCTCGGCCCGCGCGTACGCTGCTTTGAGATCGGCCTCGGCGGCCGTGCGCCATTCATCGCCGTGCTCGATCGCCAGGCGAAGATACCGGTCGAGCACGAAAGCCTGTTCGTCCTCGCATTTGGTGCGTATCTCGGCACCAGCCGCACGGTAGACGTGTGCGATGGGTCCTGTACGGAAATTCGGCAATCCCAGAACATCGGCGAGGGCTGGTGTCATCGTGGCCGGATAGCGTATCTCGCTGTCGTCTGCCAGCGCTGCACTGGCCCAGGCGGCGATGCCGGATGGATACCCTGGGCGACAATGCGAGAAACGTTTTGCCAAAACCGTTTGCAGCACGGCGTGTTCGATGCCATCGGCGCGCACAAATTCTGGCGGCGCAATGTTGCCCCCTCGCTGGTGGATCATCATGGCAAAGTTACCTGCATCAATCGGGTCGCCTCCACTTGCCTGATTGCGCAGCATGGTCGTCAGATCGCCGAGGCTACACTGCTCCGGGTCGTCCCAGCCGCCGCGGCCCTTTGCACGTGCCAAGGCCAATTTTTCCTTCATCGCAGCCGCAAAGCGGTCGACGGCAACGTCGTCGGCGTGCTGTTCTGCCGTTGGTGGAATCGGCGCGGCCGCAAGCATGGCGCGATATGCTGGTGCCATCGTGGCGAGCATGCCGGCGACCGCGTCAACCGTCGTGCCAGGCGCCATATCCATCTGCATCAGGACAATTGGCGCCGCTAGGCGTGCTAGCGCGATGTCGGCCGGGCTGGCTGTCGGCCAGATCGCAACTGCGGCGGCGGCGATTATTTCCGGTGTCGGCTCAAGTGGCACGAGTTTGTAGCCATCAGGTACGGCCAGTTGGGCGGCGGCCATAAAAAAGGCGTCGGCCTCGGTGTGTTTTGGGGCGTTCACACCTGGGATATGAAGGTCACGCAGGCGACAGAATTCTTGGTAGGTACTCATTATTGGAGGCCTTATTGGTAGTGTGCGTCGATGCCGATCAAGCCGGGGAATGTGCCGCCGCTTCTGATGTGTGCCGCGAGCAGTGCCTCAAGATCAGCATGCTTGCCACGCGTCATCTCGCTGCATTCCCAGTCCTCCGGATCATCTGGTCGTGCAGCATCGGTAGCGATAAAGTCGCACGCCACCTGTTCGGATTCGGCAGCGACGTATGCCCAGTCATCGACCTGGAATATTTTGATTTCGGTGTTATCGGTGTTCATGGCCTATCCTTTACTTTTCGTGGTGCTGTGGCACTTGCTTGAATTCAATGCCCCATACCCACGGGTTAGCAGCCCAGCTGCCGGCGCCGTTGATGGATTCCCATATCCGTTCGTATGGCGCGATGGCGGCGCGCCGGTAAATTGCTGCTCGCTCAACGTCGTTCGCGCCGAATACCGAAATTTGCCGCACCTGGTCAGGTGCAACTCCCTCGGCAGTTGCATCAGCGGCACTGCAGTCGTTGAGGCGCTCGACGCGCACCGATATGATCTCCAGCATGATCCTGCTGGCCCAAAGCGGCATGTGGATGCTCACGCGGGTCTTGCCGTCCGTCTTGCCGAAGTGCGCGCCATGGCGTAGAGCCGTGCCATCGGCTTCGTACTTGACGGGCCAGCCGCTGAAGTCGCGCGGCGGCTTTGCGTCAAGGCTTGCATCGGTGCGCCATGTCTCGCGCACCCAGATTCGATCTCCTGGCGCGCCGTGCGGGCAAGCATCATCGAAAATGCCAGGATGCTTCTGGAAGCTATCCTCGACGCGCATCATCGACTGCGCTGCGTTCGAAGGCCACCAGTGCTTGCCCGGCTCCCCGGGAATCGGCTCAGGCTGCGGCTTCATAACCCGCCGCGTCTGCACCTTACTGCCGTCGAGCAGGGCGCGCACCATCGGCGCGTTGAAAAGCATGCTAGTTGTTTTCATGCCATCACCCGCACGCGCAGCTCTTCTGCCTCGGCCGCTTCCGGTGCGGCCGCCGAATCCTTCACCAGCAACGGCCGCATGCTGCCGGTACGCAGGTTGACGAAGGCGCCATGCCAGGTCAGGCGGCCGTGACGGAAGAATTCCCACAAAATCGACAGCGCCGGCGTGACAACGGCCTGGTTGACGAATAATTCCTGGCGCTCCAGCGCTTCGGCCAGGCCGCAGCTGGGCGTATCGTCTTCGACGGCCTGGACGTCGACCAGCTCGGGCAGCACGCGGTACGGATCGGGCAGGCGCGCGCTGCCGGGCGGCGCCTTGTGGGCTGGGCTGCCGTCGGCGTTGGCCAGCTCGCCGAACAGCACTTGGCCGTCGGCTGCGCGGTTGCCCATGTCCATCAGGTAGTACGGCTTGTTCGGATGGCGCAGCGCGCGGCCGTTGGCGATTTCGTAGCGCGACTTGGCGCTGTCGACGCAGGCGATCAGCATGTCGGGCGCGCCCTTGCCAGCTTCGTATCGGCCGAAATGCGCCTCCCAGTTCAGGCCAAAAAACGCGTTGATGCGGCTGACCAGCACGATCGCCTTGCTCGATCCGACGTCGAACTGGCCGAACATCTGGCGGCCCATGTTGGCCTCGCTGACCGTGTCCGGGTCGAACGCGATGACGTTCAGGCCGGGGTGGCCCAGTGCCGTCAGCGCGTGATTCAGGCGCGCCAGGCCGGTCAGCATTTGCGAGCCGTTGCCGCCGCAGCCCACCAGGTGAATCATCACCTGGTGCTGCAGGAAATGCGCGGGAGTAATGTGGGGCATGTCGATGGCTCCTATGCGGCGGCCGGTTCGGCCGTGAATATCTTGTCAGCCGGTACCGCCAGCGTCATGAACATGCCCAGCACGCACAGCCGGAATGCGACCGTCGGCAGCTGCTGATCTAGGTTGCCGTACACGCCGGAAATTTTCACGCTGCCGGCATCGTCCAGGTTGTCGGTCTCGCTGAAAAACGCCGGATGCGCGCCATGGCTGTGCAAGTCGATGGCCAGGTGCTCGCGCTCTGCCAGCAACAACTGCTGGAACTGGATGTGGCCGCTGGTCGGTTCGCCGATCGGCAATGGGTAGCGCAAGGCCCACTCGCGCGTTTCGTCATTCCAGATCAAGCTGGCCGCGCTCTCGATCGGCGACTTCAGGCGCGCCACTTCGCCGAATGCGCGCAGTTCCTCGAGAGCACTGCCGATCTTGCCAAACGCGAATTCGACCTTCGGCTTGATGGCGCCAAACGGCATGCGCACCGCTTTTTGCTCCGCCAGGCGCTGGATCAGGTGCAGCCACGGCCGGCGCACCTCCAAGTAGACGCCGTCATCAGCCATCAGGAAGCGGTGGCCTGCTTCCTCCAGCGCGTGAAACTCGCTGTGCAGCGGCACCACGACGACCGGCGCGGCGCGCAACAGCACCATATCCATAGCCAGTTTTTCCGGATCGGCCGCTTCTTCGTCGACCGCCAGCAGCAGCGGGCGCGCGTCGCGCAGCGCCGTTTCGGTGTGCAGCAGGAACGCCTCGTAGGACGTTTTGGTGATATTGAGCAGTTCATCGAATTTCATTGCAAGATCTTGGCCGTTCATCGTGTGTCCTTTGGTATGGGTGGTTATTGGTTGCTATTGCTTTGCGTGATGCGCGCAATCGCGCTTTGTAAATCTTCTTTCGTTGACGCCAGCGCGCTGCGCATCGCGTCAGGGTCCGGCTTGGCCAGCTGGCTGACCCAAACGGCTTTCGTGCCGCCCTTGGTTTTCACCGTGTGCGGCGTCTGCCGGTTCGAGTGCGTGAAGTGGCTGCGAAAAAATGCGTCTTCGTAGGCGGGTATCGCACTGGCGGCGAGCGCTTCGGGCAGGCCGACATTGCCGGTGCAAATGCGGCCGCCATCCCACACATTGAAGTGCGGCGAGTGATACAGGGTTGTGGTGGGGCCAGGCCTAGCCGAGTCGCGCAGGGCGAATACATACCAGCTGCCTGGCACGGCCACAAACACCAGGGCCGGATGTGCCGCCGGGCCATGGGTGGTACCTATCTCGGGGTAATTCGATTTGAACCAGGTGGTGCGCACCGCCGCAGGCGTCCACCAGGCGATCATGTTCGGCGCCGTATACAGCAAATTTTCAGGCACGAAGCCGGCGTAAGCGGTTTTGACACTCACGCGCGCGGCAAAAGCCGCCAGGTCGGCTTTCGTCATCGGTACACCGGGCCCGATGACGCGGCGCGCCGGATTATTGGCGTCGATCTCGATCCCATGCGTCGTCGCGTAGATCGGGCCGCCGTGATTGTCCGCTTGGTACATCAGCAAGGCGCCGCACAGGGTCAACGTGGTGTCGCCGGCGGCGATGATGGCCACGGTTTTCATATAGGTTCTCCGATTAGTTCCAGCAAACGCTCGGTCAGCTGGGCCAGTTGCATGACCTGGCGGGTGCGCGATTGATATTTTTTGATGGCGGCGCCCGACGGCACCATCCCGTGGATGTCGATGAATTCGGTGTAGTCGCCCGCTTCGCCGTGCATGTTCAATTCATCGTCGAGCACGCGGCTGATCTGGTCGTTATCACGCCACAGCAGCACCATGCAGCCATCGACGGAATCGGCGGGATAGTTGTGCGCCCCTACCTCATGTGGTCGAATAGTGAATTCTGGGCTGTTGACCAGCGCGGAAATTGCATCGCAGGCCGCAATTACATCGTGCTGGAAGCTGTTGCTGGCGGCAGCGACGATCTCGCCGCGCGACACCACACGTGCTGGGCTCGTTACCCAGCGCGGCATGTCGCCGTAAAATTCGGCACGCGTCAGAATGTCACCATCATCGATTACCTGCTGGATGGTTTCGTAACCGCGCTCCTCGCGCTGGTCTTCGAGCAATTCTTCGTCCGTCTGGCAGTCGTGCCAGTGCATCCATTGGGCCGCACTAACCGCGCGCCACGGGTCCAGCGCATTCGGCAAGTACATCGTGGCATCGAAAAGTACGGCCAGCACGGTCTGCCCGAAACCGGCCAGGTGCTGCTCCAGCGCGGTAATGCGCGGCTCCAGGGCGAAGCGCGGCATCTGGATATCGGTGTTTCTGGTCATGCAAAACCAGATGGTGCTTTCATCCAGATGGCGGTGATATCCATCTTCTGGCAACTGCTGCACATGCAGGCCCCAGCTGAAAAATTTGGAGCAATACTGGATCGAGGTCCACCAAGTGCTCAGGGCGGCCACCGCCAGGGCGCGTTCGTCCGGTTCGGCAAAAACCTTGACCAGCGGCGCGTTCGGGCGCGACTTGAGCATGGCGGCGGTAATCTGGTTCGCCTGCAGCAGCGCAATAGCGAGTGGCGCGACCAGGCTATTTGGCTCGCGCAAGCGCACGGCCGACGGAATGCCCGCATGCAGGGTCGGCATCGCCAGCAGGCCCGGCCCCATCATGGCAGCACCACGTGGGCAAACGACGGCGCCAGCAAGCGTGGGCCGCTGCGCGCCTTATTGTGTGCCAGTGTGCTGGCCAGCACGCGGGCCAGGGGTGAATCCACCTCGACCGGAGTAATCGTATTAACCGGCACGCCGCTTGAGGCCAGCGTGCCGGCTTCGCGCAGCTTCGCGATTGCAGTTTTGCGCGTCAACATGGTCAGGCCGCCACGCTGCAGTGTTTGCCGTGCAGTTCGGTCAGGCGCACGCGCGCATCGTGGTCGATGTACGTCACCTCATTGCGGCCCACGGCGGCCTGCAGTTCCTTGATGAATTCGGCGTCTTCGCTGTCGAGCCAGTTGGCGTGCAGCAGCGCGCCGACGTCGCGGATCAGGCCGGTCAGCTCGCAGCCCTTGGTGCCGACGGCGCGGCGGAACGTGTAGACGGCCTTGGCGCCCAGCTGCTCGGGTCCCTCGATATCGGCGCTGATGATTTCCGGGTAGACCGTGGCGTAGAAGTCGCGCACCTGCACCAGGTTGAAGGTGCTATTCGGGTCCTGCAGCACCACGCCGTTATAACGGAATTCACGGATCAATTTTTCGATTTGCATAGCCATGGCAGATAGCTTTCTTAGAAAAGGTCGAGGGTTACCGTGTCGACGGCGGCGGTGATGGCGGCACTGCCGGCAGGCGGCAGCGTGATTTCTTCGGGCTCTTCGGCATCGGCGCCGCCAGTTGGTGGCGTGCTGGTCGCAGCAGCACCAGCGTCGCTACCGCCCGGTGGCGTGTTCTCTTGCTGGCCGGCGTTATCAGCGCCGGCTGCGGCGTCGCCACCTGGTGCTGCGCTGTCGTTCTTTTTCGGGCGGCCCGGGCCTGCGCGCTTGGCGGGCAATTCCTTCGGCGCTGCTTTGCTGCTGGCTGGCGCATTGCCTTCAGCGCCGGCGGCGTTCGCGGCCTCGACCTGCTGCTGCAGCGACAGCTTCGGCGCCTGCCAGGATTGAATGGCCGCGGCGAAGCCGTCGTCCAGCTCGGCCGGGCTGGCCACCAGCGACAGCGGCTGCAACTTGTGGGCCTTGGTCTTGTCGCCGGCCTGGGTCGGGGTGATGCTGACGCGCAGGTCGTCGCCCTCGGCGGTGACGACGATCATCAGCGTCGCGCTTTGGGTGAGCGCGTGCAATGTTGTAAACATGGCGTGCTTTCTATGGTTGGTGCTGCGGTTGGTGCTGCTCGAAATTAATCGTTATCGTTCGCCTGCATTTTTTTCGGATCGAACCGGTCGCGGCGCTTCATGTGCCGGCGCGCCACCGCGTACAACGTGGCGCGGAGATTTGGCACCTTGAGCAGCTCGTCGAGCGGCCTGGTGGTGTGCAGCTGGCCGTAGGCGATTTCCAATGCGGCGCGGTCGGGTTCGATTTTGGTCATGTCAGAATCCGTTTCGATAGACGTGCAAGGCGCGACGCGCCGCGACGTAGATGCCGGCGCCGCGGCGGCGGTAAAAACTGAACAGGTTGAAAATGGTGCGCATTCCGGGCTTTCAGCGAGGTTTCGCGGTAATGACGCAAGGGCCGAAGCGGTCGATGGCGGCCATGATCACGGTGGCGCTGTCGGTGCCCAGCGCCGGATACGTGACGAGAGGCCAGGTGCCCCGTTGCACGGTGACGGTGAAGGCGCGCATCATGCGTCCACCTCACCCAGCAGCTGGCGCATGCGGTTCATGGTGTCGGGCGAAACGGCGCCGCTTGTTTCGTAGTCGGTGCTGGCAGCGCGCAGCGCGCCCACCAGCTCGCCGGATAACGCCATGCGCATCGCGGTGCGGCGTGTCGAGCCCAAGCCTTGCTGGGCGATCGACACCAGCGCGATTTTTTCACCGCGCTCGTTGGCCAGGCTGTAGGTGGCGCCCACCGCATTGCGCTGCGCGCGGTCGGTCAGCACCAGGGCGATGCGGCGCACGCGCGCCGCCAGGCTCGTCGTGCTGGTCGCGGCGCTGGCCACATGAGAGATGGCGGTTTTCATTTGATACCTGCTGCTTCGGCTGCTGCCAGAACCTTGTGGCGTTCGGCGACGCGCGTCATGCCGCCGCTGGCGCCCATGAAGCCGGCTTCGTACAGGTTGGTGCTGGCGACGCGCTTTTGCGGGGCGGTCATGTTGTTCGTCATTTCGCTAATGACGGCGCGGGCCGCGAGCAGTTCATGGTACAGATCGGTGGCGATCTTTTTCAGGGCGGCCTGGTCTTCTGGCTGTTGCTGTTCGACATTCGCCTCAAGCGCAGGGCGGCACACCGCACACGTGAGAAACGGGATGCTGACGTGGGTGTTGTCGGGCGCTGCTTCGGATGCTGTATGCGGTGCCATGTGGCTCTCCATCGGTTGAGATTGGTGCGTCGATGGAGATCACTTTAGCCTAAGGCTAATAATATCGCAAGATTTATTTTTAGCCTTAGGCTAATTGCCTTATGTCATAGGGATTGCATAGGTTGCTAAACAGGCGGCCTTCTATAGAATTGCGCAATAATTCGATAGATTGAACTAATTGGCATTTTGTATAATCATTGCCTTATCACGGCTAGGAATACCATGAGGAATTTAGGAATTTTGATCTTGCTAGTCGGACTAGTCCTGGGCAGCTACTCGCTTGCTATGGATGTATCCGTTGACGTGCCAGCCCGCGACTTCGGCTATGGAATTGCCACACCAGCGATGCAGGTGGCGAACGTAGACAAGATGGCTCAGCGCCAGAATTTCATGATTTTCTCTGGAATTTTGTCTGTGGTGGGCGCGATACTGCTGGGTTTTGGATCAATGCAGGCCATGTCCAGGCAGTTGCCGGCTCCCACGCCAAAAGCGCCGCGTGCACCCACGCCGCCAGAGCGTGCACCTTCGTCGCCAGAGGAAGATAAGGAACTCCGAGCCACCTCGATATCCGGACCGAAAATAGTCTCGATCTGCCCGAAGTGCAGGCATATGGGCAACGGACATGATGTCGCCTGCGGTCGATGTGGCGCGCAACTGGCGGCATGAAAAAGCCCGCGCGAGGCGGGCTTATCATGTGGAATTAGAGCCTGTCTTTAAAATTACGCGCTTCAAATCTAACGATTCGGCCGACGATTATGCAGGCGCCACCCTTGCAAAGCCGCCGGGGGTGCAGGGTGTTTTCTGATGTCATGTACCATTCATTCCGCTCGAATCGTAGACGCTTTACTACGGGCTCACCGTCAAAATTGATCGCATAGACGCCACCGCTTACTTTTTTTGTGTCAGCGATATTAACCACTGCTATATCCCCCTGGTAAAGCAGTGGCTGCATACTGTCACCGCGCACCTTTATGGCCATCAGGCAGTGCGGGACAAAATCGCCCTCCTCAATCCAGCGGGATGGCACATCAAGCGTGCCGCCATCGTCGAAGTCCTGCTGCACCTCGAAACCCATAATCCCCGCCTGCAAGTGCATCGTAACCAGCTTAATGGAGGTCATTTCGACCGTAGGTTGACCTACTCTGATGCGACTTACGCCAGCCAAAAACGGCAGGTCAGCAGGCCAATCCACTGGATCACTCTGATCAACAGGATGGCTTTGATCGACCGGCGCGCGGTGAGCGGCAGTTTCGCCGTGGTCGGCATCCATCCAGCCCTGAGGCTTGCCAAACGCAGCCTCAATGGTTCGGCACGAGCCTGAACTAATACCTCTTGGTTTTCCTGTGCCGGAATTTTTCGAGCCGTTTAGCCACTGGCTGACCTGAGAATTGCTTTTATTGAGCTTCTCAGCCATGCCGGTGACTCCATACTCTGCTACCAGCAGCGCCATGTTGGCTCGGTGTATTTCATCAATTGTCTTCATATCGCCATTAAATAGCATTAGGCTAAAAAAATACATTCGCATATGGCTTGCATGCTGTTTAGCCATAGGCTAATATGACTGGCATGAACCTACACGAATACCTCTCGCAAGAACGCGGCCGCCAAGCGTCACTGGCGAAGGCCATCGGGGCGCATGCTCCAGATATCAGCCGATGGGCCGATGGTTCGCGGACGATCCCCTTCCATTTCGGCGCGCCGATTGAACTTGCGACCTGCGGTCAGGTAACGAGAAAAGAGATGTTTCCTTGCGATTGGGAGAGGCTCTGGCCAGAGCTCGCCACTACGCTGCGGCGTGCCGCCGATCTCGTAGCGCCGCAAGGCCACCCCGGCCGCCAGCCCCCTTCCACCAACAACATCATGGACACGGTGCCAGACCATACTGTGATCGTGGTCACTGGCGCTCCGGCACCCGCTTCGGAAAGTTGATATGCGTTGCTGCTCGTGTTTGCCGTTTTGTTCATGTTTTAAGCATACCCACTCCGGAGAGAAATAGCATGCGGAACGATTCGCACAAAAAAACCCTGATCGGCATCCTGCGCGAACACGTCAGCGCATGGCGCAAAGACGTCGGCCTGTCGAGCTACAGCGCGATCAGCATGATCGTCCAGGCGCACGACGAGGTCGGCGGCCCAGCCGCCACTGGCATTCGCTTCGAGCCACATCCGGACGAATATCAGCGCACAAAAAACAACGGCGACCGCGTGCTGCGCTGGCTGGATGACGAGTCGAAGGAAAACAACCTGCTGCCGGCCAATTTCGTGCTGTCAGTGCTGGCCGGCCTGCCGCCTGCCGAGCGCATGGATTGCCTGAACGAGATGCTGCATCGCTTCGGCCTGTGCGTGCGATCCCTGGAAACTGCCGACGAAATCGGCCTCGGCCTGGCCGACGTGTGCGAGATGGCCAGCGCCGACGCCGATGCCCTGGCAGCCGTTGCCACCGCAATCGCCCAGCCGACGCATGCCAATCTGGACCTGGCCCTGCGCCGCACCGCGCGTGCCCACGAAAAGAAAGCGCGCGTGGTGCGCCTGCTCGAAGGGGCCAAGCGCGCGGTGAACCGCACCAGAGCGGTTATCGACAAGGTGTTCCACCCGGCGCGGCAGCGATAAAGCCGTTTTACATGGGCCGGCCTGATTTTGATGGCCGGCTCTTTTTCGCCCTATTTGTTGCTATTGGGAAATTGACTGTGGAAAAGAGACTGAAATTAATGGTTTTCAAGGACCAGGGCAATCGTCACTCATGAATTACTACCCGCATCACATCGGCGATTTCAATACGCGCACGCTGCATTTGTCTCGCCTGGAGCGCGGCATCTACCGCGACATGCGCGACCTATATTTCGACAAGGAAGCACCACTGCTGGCCGACACCGGCAGGCTGTTCCGCTTGCTGCGCGTCAGCACGCCCGAAGAAATCGCCGCTGCGCAAAATGTGCTGGAAGACTTTTTCGTCCTGACCGATGCCGGCTGGGTGGATGCTGATGCTGAGGCGCAGATCCAGGCGTACTACGAAGGCTTGGAGGCCAGCAGTGCTGGTGGCAAGGCAGCGAAGAAAAAGCGTGACGAGGCAGCGCGACTGGCCGCTGAACTCGCGGCAGTCGGGCAAAGCACGCTGGATTTTGTGCAACAGCAGCATGCTCAAAGTACAAGCACTGTTCCCGAACAGTGCGCGAACAGTGCGGGAACAGTGCGCGATGGTGCCAACCAAAACCAAAACCAAAACCAAAACCAAAACCAGAACCAACCCCCAGCACAGCCAACACTGAGCATAGACCGCGCGGGCGCGGCAACGGCGGTCGAGCTGAGCATTGCGTTTCGCAAGGCAGGCATGCCAACGCAGCCAGCAGATCCCCGGCTGCTGGCATTGGTCGAGCAAGGTGTCAGCGTCGATACGGCGCTCGCGGCATGCGCCGAGGCGAAAAAATCCAAACCGAACGGCGGCATCGGCATCGGTTACGTGGTGAGCATCCTGAAGCGTTGGGCAAGCGAGGCCAAGGCCATGCAAGTGGCCGGCGCCCTGCCGCCAGCACGGGCAGCACCTGGCAACACGACGGCAGTACGGGATCAGGCACGGCAGGACACCCTTGATGGATTGACAGGAAGCGGACGACAAAAACATGAACGATCAAACAACATTATCGACATCACCCCTGGAAGAGCAGGCGCTTGCCTGGCCTGAAAAGGCGATCCCGGAAAAGTGGGTCAAGGCGCTGTTCAACAAGATGGCGTTCAGCTATGGCGTGAAATTCGCAGACCAGTGGAAAGGCATCGATCCCGACGGCATCAAGCGCCACTGGGCGCAAAAGCTGTTCGTGCTGACCACGGCCGAGCTAACGCGCGGCGTCGAGCGGTTGGATACCCGCGCCTGGCCTCCGACGCTGCCGGAATTTCTGGCGCTGTGCCGCCCGCCCATCGACCCTTCGGTGGCGTTCCACGAAGCGTTGGAGCAAGGCGCGCTGCGCGACCGCGGCGAGCCGAACGTGTGGTCGTCGCCTGCCGTGTTCTGGGCCTGGCGCAAGTTGGGTGCCTTCGATTGCGCGCACAGCACCTATGCCGTGCTGCGACCGCGCTGGGAAGCAGCGTTGGCCGCCGAGCTGGAGCGTGACGTGATCGAGCCTGTCCCGGCGCAGGACCCGGTCGCCCTGCCCGCGCCCGGCAAGACGATGATGTCGAGCCGGAAGGCACAGCAACTGATCGGCGCGTTCAAGCTCAAGGCCCTGGGCGATGCCGGCCAAGGCGACGGCAGGCGCTGGGCCCGGCGCATCATGGAACGCAAGAAGGCGGGCATGGAGTTCAGCATTTTCGTCATCGAATGCGCTGAGCGCGAACTGGGGATGCGCGCATGACCATCAACGTGGCCCCAGCCATCCGCCAGTTGACGGCGTTTGCCGATGCCGGGACAAAGCAGGTGCAGTTCGCCACGCGCGTGGCATTGACGCGCACGGCCCAGCTGGCCAGCGCCAATCTCAAGCACGAAATGCGGGACATTTTCCGCAGCCCGACGCCCTATACGTTGTCGAGCCTGTTCGTGCGGCCAGCCACCAAGTCCAACCTTAGCGCCGAGGTCAAGCTGAAGGACTTCGCCGCCAAGGCGACACCGGCGGCCACCTATCTGGCGCCGCAGATCAAGGGCGGTACGCGGCCCATGAAGCGCTTCGAGCGCGCCATGCAGTCGGTGGGTGCACTGCCACCTGGCTACCGCATCGTGCCCGGCAAAGGCGCCAAGCTTGACAGCTACGGCAACATGAACCGAGGCCAGATTGTGCAAATCCTGGCCTATTTCCGCTCGTTCCCAGAGGCCGGCTACAAGGCGAACATGACGGCCCAGGGCCGCGCCAAAATGGCCATTGGCACGAAGAAGAAGCCAGGCTTCCGCTACTTCGTCGGCCGGCCAGGCGACCGCATGCCGCTGGGCGTGTACCAAAGCATGCGGGGCGGTGGCCCTGGATCGCTCAAGCCGGTGATGGTGTTCGTACGCTACGCCAGCTATCACAAGATTTTCGACTTCGAATACGTGGTCGAGAAGACCGTTGAGAAAGAGTTTGCCGGCCAGTTTGCGCGCGCCTACGTCGAGGCGCTGCGAACCGCACGCTGACACAAAGAAAGGTTGCTATTATGAAATCACATCCAATGGAAACAATCGAGCAAAAACGCATGATGCTTTATCGAAACAATGCCTCAATAGCAATGTTTCAAATTGGAAATATTTCTCAAAGGTACTCCCCAGCCTCCCCTTGCAAGGGTAATTCGAACCCCCTTTTTTCGCTAGTCACAGGGTATTTGCAAGGGGGTTGTGTTGTCTGATTTGTCTATGCCCATGACACAAGCCGCCTTCGGCGCGCTGGTCGGCGTGAGCCAGCAGGCGGTCGGCAATCTGGTCGGACGCGGCATCCTCGATTCGAGCATGTCCGGCCAGCAGATGCTGCATGCCTACTGCTCGCACCTGCGGGAAACTGCAGCCGGCCGCTCGTCTGGCGAAGGCCTGGACCTTGTTGCCGAGCGCGCCATGCTGGCCAAGGTGCAGCGCGAGCGCATCGAGATGCAGAACGGCGTCACGCGCGGCGAACTAGCGCCAGTGGTGCTCATCGAGGAGGTGTTGTCGAAGGCTGGCGCGCGCATCGGCGGCCTGTTCGACGCCATCCCGGGCGCAGTCAAGCGGCGCGTGCCGTCGCTGTCGTCGGATGAGATCGGCAATATCGAAAAAGAGATCGCCAAGGTGCGCAACATCGTGGCCAACATCTCGCTGGCCGACCTGCGCGACGACGAAGAGGAAGACGGTGCTGCCCCTGAGCACCAGGTGATCGAGGACCAGTGCGAATGAGCGATCTGGCCGAAGTCCTCAACTGGCGCTCGCCTGAACTGTCCGCCTGCCTGACGCGCGGGCTGGGCACGTTCGGTGTGCCCGAACCAATGACGCTGGACGAATGGGCTGCCAAGCACTTTTACCTGTCGAAAGAATCGTCCTACGTCGAGCAGGCCTGGGAGGCATGGCCGTTCCAACGCGCCATCATGGCGTGCATCAGCAATAACGATATCCGCGAAGTCGATTTCATGAAGTCGGCCAGGGTCGGCTACACCAAGATGCTGCTGGCAGCGATCGCCTATTTCATCGAGCACAAGCGCCGCAACCAGGCACTGTGGCAGCCGACCGACGGTGACAGCGACGAATTCGTCAAGACAGAGCTGGAAACGATGCTGCGCGACGTGAAAGTCATGCGCAAAGCGTTTCCGTCTCACATGTCCCGCAACAAGGACAACACCCTGCTGCAAAAGAAATTCCTGGGCTGCCTGCTGCATACGCGTGGCGGCAAGGCGGCGCGCAGCTACCGCCGCATCTCGGTCGACAACGCGCTGCTCGATGAGCTCGACGCCTTCGACAGCGACATCGAAAAGGAAGGCGATCCGATTACCCTGGCGGCCAAGCGGGTCGAGGGCGCCACGTTTCCGAAGCTGGTCGCCGGCTCCACCCCGGGCCTAAAAGGCTTTTCGCTGATCGAAGCGCGCTTCATCCTGGCCGACGCGCGCTTCCAATTCGCCATCCCATGCCCGGACTGTGGCGAATTCCACGCGCTGACATGGGGTGGCAAGGATGAAACGCACGGCTTCAAATGGCTGGACAACGATCCGGACAGCGTGCGCCACATGTGCCCGCATTGCGATTCGATGATCGACCAGGGCCAATACCTGGCGGCGGCACCGAACGGCCGCTGGCAAAACGAAGACGCCAGCATCACGATCGACCACGCAGGCGTGTTCCGCAACGCCAGCGGCGCCGTGATCAGTGCGCTGCGCCACATCGCCTTCCACGTCTGGACCGCATACAGCCCACTGGTGACCTGGGCCACGCTGGTGCGCGAATTTATCAATGCGCACAACAAGGCACAGGAAGGCGACATTACCTCGCTGAAAACCTTCACCAACACCACCTTGGGCCGCACCTGGGAACTGGATGTCGAAAAAACCGACTCCGAGCAGCTGAAACAGCGCGCCGAGCCCTACAAGCTGGGTTCGGTGCCGCACGGCTGCGTGCGCCTGCTGGCCGGCGCCGACACGCAGCCGAACCGGATCGAGATCGCCGTGTGGGGTTACGGCCGCGGCTGCCAGACCTGGATCATCGACTACCGCATTTTTTACGGCAACCCAGACGAAGATGCCGTGTGGGCAGACGTTGCCGAGTATTTGTTCGAGACAAAGTTCCGCCACGCCAGCGGCCAGGAACTGAAAATCCACGGTACCGCCATCGACAGCGGCGGCCACAACACGCATGCGGTCTACGCATTTTGCGCCGCCAATGCCGCACGCCGTGTATTCGCCGTCAAGGGCCGCTCAGGCAAAGAAAAACACATCAAGGACGGCGCCACCAAGGTCGACATCGACTGGCGTGGCCGTATCCGCAAGCACGGTGCCCTGCTTTGGCAGGTCGGTACCAATTTGGCAAAGGATCTGATTTACGGTCGCCTGCAGATCACCAGGCCGGGCCCAGGCTACATCCATTTTTCGAAGGAGCTGCCCGATGAATTTTTCAAACAGATGGCTGGTGAAATCCGCGCTGAACGAATTACCGCCGGTGGAACGGAATCGCGCTGGTCGGCGATCCGCAAGCGCGTCGAGGCCTGGGATTGCACTGTCTACGCCGTATGGCTGGAGACACATTTCGAACTGGCGAAGAAAACGGCGAAGTGGTGGGACCAGCTGGAGGAGGAAGTGCAGCCTTCGATGGCCGACCTGTTCGCCGCACCGTTGACGATCAGTAGCGCTGCGCCGCAGCCAGCAGCACCAGTTACGACACCGGCGCCGACCAACTCGGCGCCAGCACCACAAAAAAGACGCAGCAACAGCAATTTCGCTTCCGACGATTGGTTACAAAGGGGATTTTAATGATTCAAAAGCAAAAGGCGCACCAGCCGGACATACTTGCCTCACTGCTTACTGCAGTGCGCGCGGCGCTGGGCGGCGAACTGCTTACGGTGGACCAGGTACGCGATATCGAAGACGCCATGCGTACTACCTGGGGCGGGCAAGAGGTCTATATCAAGAAGAGCAGCGTTGACCAGGAAGCGCGCGCGCTTGCCATCCGCACCCGCTACAACCTGCGCAACCGGCGCGAACTGCAGGCTGAATTTCAGATCTCGCGCGGTCAGTTCTACAAGATCATCAAGAG
This sequence comes from Janthinobacterium sp. PAMC25594, assembly GCF_019443505.1. NCBI lineage: Bacteria > Pseudomonadati > Pseudomonadota > Betaproteobacteria > Burkholderiales > Oxalobacteraceae > Janthinobacterium > Janthinobacterium sp. PAMC25594. The sequence goes on along the minus strand of NZ_CP080377.1, from coordinate 6,454,862 downwards.
CGGCTGAAAAATATAGTCTCATTTTTCCGTAGAAATGAGACAAGTACCCCCGTAAGGTCGGGCGATCAACCAAAAGGATCGCCCGATGACCATTGCAACCGACATGCTCGCCAAATACCTCGCTGCCGAGGCTGCCATCCTGGAAGGGAAGGAAGTCAAACTGGGCGACCGCACCCTGCGCATGGAAGACCTTGGCTCGGTAATTACTGGCCGCAAGGAATGGCAGCAGGCTGCAAACCGCGAAATCACCGCTGCCGGCCGCACACCCAGCATTGGCGGCCTGAGCTTCGCCCTCGCCCGCTTTGGTGGTCAATAATGGCCGCCGCCATCCCGGTGTCGATGAACGTTGTCGACCAGCTTATTTCCTTCTTCGCACCAAATGCCGGCATCAAGCGCCTGGCTGCCCGACGCGTCCTGAACCAGTACGAGGCGGCCAAGCCGTCGCGCCTTCGCAAGCACGCCAAAGATACCGGCTCACCCGATACCCAGGTCAAGCAAGGCGCGGTGACCTTGCGCACCCTGGCGCGCAACCTGGAACAAAACCACGATATCGCCCGCGGCGCGCTGCGCACCCTGGTCAATAACATCATCGGCCCGACCGGCATCGGTATCGAGCCGCAACCGCGGCGCCGTGACGGTACGATCCATGACGAGTACGCCAAGCTGCTGCGCGACGCCTATCGCGACTGGTGCCTGATCCCTGAAGTGACGCATCGGCATCACTGGGCCAAGGTGCAGCGCATGCTGGCCAAGACCTGGCTGCGCGATGGCGAGGTATTCGCCCAGCGCTTGATCGGTCCGGTTGCCGGCCTGGATCATGGTACGCGCGTGCCGTACTCGCTGGAAATGATCGAAGCTGACCTGATCCCCATGGACTACCAGGACGAGGCGCGCAATATCTATCAGGGCATCGAGCGCAATGCCTGGGGCCGGCCCCTGGCGTACTGGGCGTACAAGGAATTCCCAGGCGCGCGCACCTGGTCCAAGCGTGGCTACGAAGTCAAGCGCATCGAAGTGGCGCGCATGCACCACCTGGCGTTCGTTGATCGCATCGGCCAGATGCGCGGCGTGTCCGAATTCGCCAGTGTCATCACGCGGCTGGAAGACATCAAGGATTACGAAGAGTCCGAGCGCATCGCCGCCAAGGTGGCCGCCAGCCTGACTGCCTACGTCAAGCGCGGTTCGCCCGATTTGTATGGGCAGCCTGACGAGAATGGCGCGCGCGCGCCGGCCGCTGCGCGCGAGATTGGCATGGCGCCAGGCATGATCATCGACAGCCTGGCCGTTGGCGAGGAGATCGGCATGATCGACTCGAACCGGCCCAACCCGAATTTGATCACCTTCCGCCAGGGGCAGCTGCGCGCGGTTGCCGCCGGCGTCGGTGCCAGCTATTCCAGCCTGGCCCGAGACTACAACGGCACGTATTCGGCGCAGCGCCAGGAACTGGTGGAGCAATGGATCAACTACGCCGTGCTGACGGATGAATTCGTCGGCCAGCTGGTGCAGCCCGTGTGGCAAGACTTCGTGCAGATCGCCCACCTGTCCGGCGCCGTCCCCATGCCCAAGGATGTCGACCCGGCCAGCGCTGACGATGCGCTGTTTGTCGGCCAGTCGATGCCCTGGATCGACCCGTTGAAAGAAGCCCTGGCCTGGCATTCCCTGGTGCAGGACGGCTTTGCCAGCGAGGTCGAAGTGATGCGCAAGCGTGGCGCCAACCCGCGCGATGTGCTCGAGCAGATCGACGCTCATCGCAAGGCCGTCAAGGAAAAAGGCTTGATTTTTGGTTCGGATTTCGCCAACCAGGGCAAGGCCGTGCCGCCAAAAGACGACTCCGAACCCGCGTAATCGCCCACTAACCGCCCACTAACAACACTCCGAAAAATAGTGTCTCATTTTTCCGTAGAAATGAGACACCCAAACAAACACACTGAGCGCATTGACTAAGGAACGCATCATGCCAAGCCCCAAAGCGACGACAGCAGCAACGCCAGAAAAGTGGTACACCATCCGCGCCCAAGCGCGCCCGGCCGCCGGCGTCAACGCGCAAGCTCGCGCCGAAATCCTCATTTATGGCGATATCGGCGAGAGCTGGTATGGCGATACCGTCGCGGCCAAGGACTTTGTGCGCGAGGTGAGCTTGCTGGACGTCGATGCGCTGACCGTGCGCATCAATAGCTATGGTGGCTCCGTGACCGATGGCGTGGCCATCTACAACGCGTTGAAGCGCCACCCGGCCGCCGTCACCACCGTGATCGACGGCATTGCCGCTTCCATCGCCAGTCTGATCGCGATGGCTGGCGATACCGTCGAAATGGCCGATAACGCCATGCTGATGATCCATGCCCCCTGGATGTACACGGGCGGCAACAGCGCGTCGCTGCGCGAAGATGCCGACATGCTCGACAGCTACGCCGAAGCCATGGCCACCAGCTATATCGCCAAGACTGGCGGTGACAAAGCCGAAATCCTGGCCTTGTTGCAGGACGGCAAAGACCACTGGTACACGGCCGAGGAAGCAATCTCCGCCAAATTCGCCGATGCCGCCATCGCTGCCTTGCCGCTGGCTGCCTCGGCCAGCCTCAACCCATCCATCCAGGCGCGGTATGCATCTTTCCCGCTGCCAGCAGGTCCTGCGGCATCTGTCGCGCCACAACCCACCATCACCCCGAAGGAGAATGCCGTGCCACAACCACTTAATCCGCAAGCCGTGGAGCCGTCCGCTGCCGCTGTTGCGGCCAAGCAGATCGCCGCTGCTGCGCTGGAAGCCGATAAAACCCGTCGCACCTCCATCAGCGCAGCTTTCGCCAAATTCGCCTCGACTGAAGGTGTCAGCGCCCTGGCGACCGTCTGCGCCGATGATACCGAATGCACGGTCGAAGCGGCCAACACCAAACTGCTGGCCCATTTGGGCGCTGGCGCCAGTTCGGCGGGCGGCGGCCGCATCGTGACGCTCGAAGATGAGCGCGACAAGTTCCGGGCCGGCGTCGAGGCGTCGGTGCTGGCGCGCTCCAGCCTGGGCAAGGATGACCGCAGCAACAATTTCCGCAGCTACAGCATGCTCGACATTGCCCGCGCTTGCCTGGACCAAGCCGGCATCAATGCCAAGGGCATGGACAAAATGAAGCTGGTGGCCGCAGCCTTTACCCATACCGGCAGCGATTTCCCCATGCTGCTCGGCAACATCGCCGAAAAGGCCATGCTGAAGGGTTACGAAGAAGCCGAAGAAACCTTCCAGCTGTGGACCTCCAAAGGCACGCTGGGTGATTTCAAGGTCGGCAAGCGCGTTGACCTGAACACCTTCCCGTCGCTCGACAAGATCCAGGATGGCGCCGAATACACCTATGCCGACATCGGCGAGCGTGGCGAATCGGTGCAACTGGCCACCTACGGCAAAATGTTCTCGCTGACGCGCCAGGCCATCATCAACGACGACCTCGACGCTTTCACCAAAATCCCGAAACGCATGGGCCGCGCCGCGATCCGCACCATCGGCGACCTGGTCTATGCGATTTTGACCAGCAACCCGCGTATGTCGGATGGCATTGCCCTGTTCCATGCTGACCACAAAAATTTGCTGCCTGGCGCGGGCATTTCGACCGCCACGGTTGATGCCCTGCAAGTAGCCATGGGCCTGCAAAAGGATGGCACCGGCTCGATTCTCAATCTCGACGTAAAAACGCTAATCGTTCCGCGCGCGCTGCGCGGCACGGCCAACGTGGTGCGCGAGAGCGAGTTCGAAGTCGGCGCGGCCAACAAGAACAACACCGTGCCCAACAGTGTGCGCAGCACGTTTGACGTCGTGGCCGACGCCCGCCTGGATGCGAACTCCGCGACCGCATGGTACGGCGTGGCCAGCAAGGACCAGCATGACTGCATCGAAGTGCAGTACCTCGACGGCAACGAAGCGCCGACGCTGGAGCAGCAAAACGGCTGGCACGTCGATGGCGTCGAATTCAAGGTGCGCATGGATGCGGGCGTCAAGGCGCTCGACTTCCGCACCATGGCCAAGAACCCGGGCGCCTAAACCGCGCATACCGAGTGCGCCGCTGCGGCGGCGCACCAATCCACGACATAGGAGCCATCATGGCCAAGAACTATATTCAAGAAGGTAACGTCCTGAGCTACACGGCCACTGCCGCTGTCGCATCTGGTGCAGTGGTCGTGATCGGCAAGCGCATCGCCATCGCCTTGGCCGACATCGCCGTCGGCGAGACTGGCGCGATCACCGCCGAAGGCGTATTTGCAGTCGCCAAGCTGGGCACGGACGTGGTCGGCCTGGGCGACCTGCTGTACTGGGATGCTGCCAACAATCGCCTGACTACCACCGCTGCCGGCAACACGGCGGCGGGCTTCACCGCGGCGCCAGCTGGTGCAGGCGTCGGCACGGTCAACATCAAGATCAACGCCTGATGTTCGACGTCCTCGAAGCGCGCATGAACTGCACAGCGCATAAAAAACTGGCCAACGCTAAGGCGATCATCGGCACCAGCACGGTGCCGGTGATCTTCGATGCCGAGTATTCGGCGGCCACGGTTGGTGGTGCGCAGATGGGCGCTTCGACGCCGCAAATGCAGATCATGAATAGCGATGTGCCGGCTGATTTCGCAGGCAGCATCATCCAGATCGCTGTCGGCGCTAGCGCCCCTGTTGCCTGGAGTGTTGCCGAGCGCCGGCCGGATGGTGAGCAACCGGCCGGCATCACGCTGGTATTCCTGGAGCGTCCATGAACAGTGCGCAGTTCGGCGTGGTCAGCGCCATCCTGGAGCAACTGCGCGTCGAGCCGGCGCTGGCTGGGGGCCGCATTTATCGCTCGCGCACCCGCGCCATCGGTACCGACCAGCCCAGCGCCATCGTAGTGCGGGTCGAGCGCAGCACCTCGACCCTGGCTGAGATTATTGGTGGCCCGACTACCTGGGCCACGCTGGTCAACGTCGAATGCTATGCGCGCGCCACGGGTAGCGAGCCGGACGCGGTCGCCGATGCGCTGCTGATGGATGTATTTGACCGCCTGGCGCTGGCGCCGACGCTCGGAGGGGCTGCCATGTCGTTTGAGCCATTGCCCGGCGACACGCTGTCGTGGGAAGTTGACGAGCTCGATTCAAAAATTGCATGTATTACCGCCAAATTCGTCGTGATGCACAAAACAAAAGGAAGGACCTTGACCTGATGGATATTAATACACCCAAGCCGCCGGCAGCACCAGCCCCCTCGGTGGCTGCCACACCCGCACCTATCCGGCATGCCGAGCCGAAAACGGGCGGCAGCTACACCCGCAACCCTGTTGACGGCTCGCTCGTCAAGAATCCGGCCACGGCCACGCAACTCAACCAGGAGTAATCCATGTCTCGCCTCATTCGCAATACGGCGATCCTCGCCAAGATCGAGCCAGTATACGGTGTCGACGCAGTGCCAACTGGCGCGGCCAACGCAATGCTGGTCAGCACGCTGAGCATCAACCCGCTGAACGCGCAAAACGTCGACCGCAATAATATCCGGCCATACCTTGGCGGTGACGAGCAGCTGGTCGGTAGCCGCCACGTTGAAATGGGTTTCGACGTCGAACTGGTCGGTGCCGGCACACTGGGTACCGCGCCTGCGTGGGGTCCGCTGCTGCGCGCCTGTGGTTTCGCCGAGGTCATCACGGCAGGCGTGCGTGTGGATTATGTCCCGATTTCAACAGGTTTCGAATCGGCCACCATTTACTGGTATGACGATGGCGTGCTGCATAAAGGCTTGGGCGCGCGCGGTACCGCTTCGCTGAAGTTGAGCGTTGGCGAAAAACCAGTCATCTCGTGCAAGTTCGTCTGCCTGTACGGCGGCATTCGCGAGGCCGCTGCTCCAACGGCAGACCTGGAAGAGTGGCAAGTCCCGGAGATCGTGCTGGATGCCAACTCCGGTAAGCTGATGTGGGGTGCTACACATGCGATCACCACGCCACCAGCGCTGATCGGCGGCGATTCCTACCCGAGTAAGGGGCTGACGGTTGATCTGGGTGTCACCTCGCCGTTTCAGGCGCTACTGGGTGGTGAATCCGTACCAATTACCGAACGCAAGGTAACAGGCGCAGTGCAGCTGGAACTGACGGCGGCGCAGGAGGTTGCCGCCATGGCCGCCGTGCTGGCCACCGCCAAGACGAGCCTCGGCATGATCCACGGCACTGTTGCCGGCAGCCGTGTCGGCGTGTTCATGCCCGGTGTGCAGCGCATTGAGCCGTCCAAGGAAGACCTTAACGGCGCCCGCATGATCGGTTACAAGCTGCTGGTCAACCCGGTTGCCGGCAACGACGAAATCCGCATCACTACCAGTTTTTAAACCCAGGGGCCATGCTGGCCCCGCAGTCAGGAAATACATCATGACCAAAAAATACAAAATCGTTGTCGGTAATACCGTGGCAGTACTGGTGGCCGGCTCCCATACCAATGAGAGCGGCAAGGCCATCGCGTTCAAATTCACCTTGATTTGCAATCGCCTCGATGCTGCGGACCTGAAAACGGCCCTGGGCAGTGGCGAAACGCAAGTGGACGAGTTCATCTCCGGCGTCGCAACCGGCTGGCGCGATCAGCGCCTGGTGCTGGAGGAAGATGACACCCCGGCGGAGTTTTGCGCCGAGGCGCTCGAAGCCCTCCTCAATATCTCCGGCCTGGGCATGCTGTGCTTCACCGCCTACATGAAAGAGGCCGGCGCCAAGGCAAAAAACTAAGTCAGGTCGCGCGCCATGTGGCGCTCGGCCTGGTGGAATCTGAAGAGGACGAACAGCAGAGGCGCGAGGCGGCCGAAGAGGCGGCAGCAGTGATGGGGCTGCGGATTCGGCGGGCACCTGTCATCAGCGAGGCGCTCTACTTATGGCCCGAGAACGTGCCCAGCTGGAACTTGTTCCAAGCCATGAGCACGCAATGGATGGTCGGTATGGCCGGTGCAACCGGCCTGTCATATCCAGGCGTGGAAGTGGTCATGCGCAAGGCTCGCGTCAAGCGACGTGACGAAGAGCGTATTTTTCATGAAATTCAATGTATGGAGCGGGCGACCTTGAGCGCCTGGAGAGAGAAAACCGATGGCAAATGAATCACGCGTAATCATTACCGCCGACTCGGCCCAGGCGATCCGGGAATTCAATCGCTTGCGCACGCAGTCGACATCTTCTCTTCGCGATATCGCGTCGTACAGCGACAAGGTTGGCGCCGCCTTGGGAGCCATCGGTATGGGCACGGGGCTGGCCGCCATCGTCGGCATGAGCGATGAGTATACGAAATTCACTGCCCAGCTACGTCTGGCGACGGTGTCGCAGAACGAATACAACGCGGCCTACGCCGATGTGAAACGCATCGCTACTGGCTCGCAGCAGTCCTTGGCTGGCACCGGAACGCTGTATGCGCGCATTGCCAACGGCACGCGCGAACTGGGCACGACGCTAAAGCAGGTTACCGACATCACCGAAACCGTCAACTTGGCGCTGAGGGTTTCCGGCGCTACGGCGACGGAGTCAGCTTCGGCCCAGCTGCAGTTGTCGCAGGCCTTCGCCTCCGGCACCCTGCGCGGCGAAGAGTTCAATGCTGTCAACGAAGCTGCGCCGCGCTTGATGAAAGCGCTGGCAGACGGTATGGGACTGCCTATTGGCGCTCTCAAGGGTCTTGCCGGCGAGGGAAAAATCACGTCCCAGATCATGGCAGACGTATTGCCAAAAGCTTTGGGATCGCTCCGCGAAGAGAGCAAGCAAATTGCCACCATAGGCGGTGCTCTCACGGTCGCTAAAGATGCGTTCATGGAGTTGACGGCTGTCAAAGCGCAGGCCAACGGAACTGTATCTGCACTGACTACCGGCATTCGACTCTTGTCGGAAAACATGGCGATACTGATGGGTACCATCACGACGCTCACTGCCGCTAAATTGGGCACATGGATGGGGAAATGGGTCACCGACACCTATGCTGCGACGGTTGCAAACAAGGCAGCGGCGGCCAGTAGTTTGGCGCTTGCCGTCACGACCAGCGAGGCCAGCGCCATAGCAGCTGCGGCCAAGCTGACCGAGGCGCGTGCGACTAGTACGGCGACTGGCGCCGCTGCAGCGCTGGCCACCGCCAGGGTTGCCGAGCTGCGCACTGCCATTGCAGCAGCCGAAGGCGAGGTGATGCTTGCCATCGCGTTGAATGGCTTGATCCCTGCCGAAGCACGCGCAACTGCCCTAGCGGAAGCGCATGCCGTGGCGATGTCGGCTGAAGCCGCAGCTGCTACTGCTGCCACCAGGGCAACCACCGCAGCTACAGTGGCTTTGACTGCCCAGGCAGCCGCGGCGACCCTTGCCACCAGGGCCATGGGTGTCTTGCGCGGCATTATGGCTTTTATGGGGGGGCCGATTGGTCTCATCATTACCGCACTGGGCGCGGCTGCTATTGCCTGGTCTCATTATTCCAACAAGGCAAAGGCGGCCGCGAAGGAAACTGCGGAAGTTGTAGCTGAAACAACATTGGAAGCGATTGATCGGCTGGACAAGGAAATAGACAAACTGAAGGAGCGTAACGCCCTGCGAAATGCGGTTCCTGTAGCCAAACAAGCCAATGATGCAGATAAAGATGCGCTGGCCAAGGCAAAAAAAAATATGGAAGATGCACAGAATGGCGTGGGCCGATTCTCATTGCGCTCCAAAGAATCACTTGCTCGATTGGTTGTCACTCTAACCGCTGATTACAACGCGCTGGAAAGCAAGATTGTGAATGCGCAGGAAGAGCGCACGGTGGATAAGGAGGGAACCAGAAATGACAGAATTAAAGACTGGCGCGCGAAGAATGGTTCTGCAAAAGACCGAATGGAAGCCGAGCTTGCCGAGTTGCGTACGAAATTTGGATCCATCCCAGCTGACATTGAAGTTATGGTCCGGGCCAAATACGTTGATAAGGGCGCAGCATCTGCCCTGAAACAGGAAGAGAATGCCTATAAGTCATTGGTGACCTCTATTCAAGAGAAACTGGAAGCCAATAAGCTGGAGGCGCTCGGCTTTGAAAATATGACCGACGCGCAAAAAATGACGGTTAAGTTGAATGCCGCCATCCTGGCTGATAAAACCAAATTGAATGCGGCCGACATCGAACGCGCCCGGGTGCTGATCGCCCAAGTCGCAAGCGAAGATGCACAGCTTCTTTCAGCCAAGAGCGTCAAAAAAGCCGTCCAGGAACTGAAGGATGGTCGTGACCAAGAGGCCGCGGCAGCTTACGACGAGATCGAAGCAAATAAACAAGCCATCGCTACCTACGGCATGTCAAAAGCCCAGATTGAGGCGCTGACCCTGGCCCGTATGGAGGATCGCCTGGCTCGGCGTGGCCCGCAGGACCTTGACCTGGACGAGGCAGAAGTTAATCACCTGATGCGCATGATTGGCCTGCAAAAAGAAAAAGCGGCCACGGCCGGCACGTTGGGGGCGCTTGACACGGGCTCCAACGTCGCAAAGGCCAAGGAGCTCCTCGACATCCTAACCGCCGTCGATGCCGCCACAAAATCCGCTGCCGACGGCATGGCCGCGTCCTTTGGGAAGGTCGGCAGCGCCATCGGCGGACTGACGACCGCGCTCTCTGGCTACGCGGTGCAGCAGCAGGCTATCGCCGCACAACTGGCTACTGTCAAAGCCGACCCCAAAAGCAGCGCCGATGCGATCGCCAAAGCCGAGATCGCGGCAACGCGTGGAAGTGCCCAGGCGAAGATCAAAAGCTATGGCGATATGGCCGGCGCAGCCAAAGGCTTTTTCAAGGAAAACACTGTCGGCTACAAGGTGATGGAGTCGACTGAGAAGGCCTTCCGCGCCTACGAAATGGCGATGGCCGTCGAGTCAATGGTCAAAAAGATATTCTTCAAAGAAGCGGAGGTTGCCGCCAATCTGACCTTGAACGCCACCAAGTTGACCGGAGAGGCGACGACCACGGCCGCGTCCACCGGTCTGGCTGCGACCGAGGCCAGCGCCTGGGGCATTACTGCCGTGGTGAAGGCCTTGGCCAGCCTGCCGTTCCCGCTCAACCTGGCGGCCGGCGCCGCGACGCTGGCGGCCGTGGTCGCCATTGGCGCCAAGATGCTGGGCGGCATGGGTGGTAGCAGTGTGAGCTTGTCCGAACAACGCCAGGCTGCCAACGGTACCGGCTCGGTGCTGGGAGACTCGTCGGCGAAATCCGAATCGATCGCCCACAGCCTGGCCATCATGGAGAAAAACTCCGGCCTGGGCCTGGCGCACACCATTTCTATGGACCAGTCGCTGAAACAGATGGTGGCCGGCATCGGTAACCTGGGCAACCTGCTGGCGCGCTCGGGTATCACCGCCGCTGGAGCTGGCGCGACGGCGGGCATCACCACTGGCAGCACGCCCACGTTGGGTAAGGTCGGACAAGGCGTGTTGACGGGTGCTGCGACGTATGGCGGCGCGGTGCTGGGCGGCAGTATTGCCGGCGCCATGACCATGGGCACCATCGGCAGCAGCCTGACCATGATGGGCGCAGTCGCCGGCCCCATCGGCATGGCCATCGGCGCCGCCATCGGTTTTGTGGTGTCGAAATTGATCAAAACGTCCGTGTCGGTCAAGGACTCAGGGATCACGGGCGCGGCCACATCGCTGGGCAACGTCGACGCGCTGGGCTTCGATGCCCAGGCGTATGCCGACATCAATGTCAAAAAGAAGGCGTTCGGCATCAGCTACAGCAGCAAAAACAGCACGAAGACGGCTGCGCTGTCGGACGAAATGAACGACCAGTTCACCATGATCATCACCAGCATGGGCGACACCATCCGCAGCGCAGCCGACGTGCTGGGCCTGGGTGGTGCAGCGTTCAATGCTCACCTCAATTCGTTCGTGGTGGACCTGGGCAAAATTAGCCTGAAAGACTTGTCGGCCGAGGAGCAGCAGAAAGCCCTGGAGACGGCGTTCTCGAAAATGGGCGACGACATGGCCAAGTTTGGCGTGGCCGGCCTGGCGCAATACCAGGCTGTCGGCGAGGGTTATCTGGAAACTCTGGTGCGCGTGACCAACGACTACATCCAGGTGTCCGACGTGCTGGCTGTGCTGGGCAAGTCCTTCAATACGACCGGCCTGGGCGCGGTGGCGCTGAGCGAAAGCCTGATCACTGCGGCCGGCGGTTTGGAGACGCTGACCAGCGGCACCAGCTACTTTGTCGAAAACTTCCTGACCGAAGCCGAACGCATGGCGCCAATCACCAAATCGGTGAACGATGCCATGGGCAAGCTGGGCATATCGGGTGTGGACACTGTCGACCAGTTCAAGGCCCTGGTGCTGGCGCAGGACCTGAACACGGCTGCTGGCCAGGCGATGTATGTGGGATTGATTGGCCTTGCCGAACCGTTCAAGAAGGCGGCGGACTATGCGGCCGAGCTGGCCGGTGCCACGGGCGATCTGGCCGCAGCGAACAAGACCGCCAGTGAGATTGCCAGCGAGCGTCGCGACCTGCAGCAGCAGCTCAACGAATTGACGAAAAGCGAAACGGCGTTGCTGGCCATCCAGCGCGCTGGCATCGCCGACGTCAACAAGGCGCTCTTCGACCAGGTGCAGGTGGAAAAAGCGGCGGCTGCCGCGCGTGATGCGGCGGCCAAGACTTTGGTGACCGCCAAGGATGCGTTGACCAGTGCCTACCAAGCCGAAAGCTCGGCGGCGCAAAGTGCGCTCGATAAGGTGAAGAACTGGGTTTCGAGCCTCAATAGCATGAGTGCCGGCCTGGCCCTTGGCAATCTGTCCACCCTGACGCCAGAGCAGAAATATGCCGAGGCAAGGGCGCAATTCGAGAAAACGCTGGCGGCAGCCAGGGGTGGCGATGCGGAAGCGCAATCGGGCCTGTCGGCCGCAGAGCAGGCATTCCTGACGGCGTCCCAGCTGGTGAATGCGAGCAGCACAAAGTATGCGGCAGATTACGCCCTGGTACAGGCGGCCAATGCTGAGGCGCTGAAGTATGCGGCTGCGCAGGTCAACATGCAGCAGGCCAGCCTGGACGCGCTCAAGGCCCAGGTGTCGGGCCTAATCACGGTCAATGCCAGCGTGCTGACGGTGGCGCAGGCCATCGACGGGCTACGGGCGGCGATGGGTGTCGCTACCCGCCTGGGGGTGCCGTTCGATGGCTCCCATGCCGGCGGCCTGGTCAGTGTGCCATTCAACGGTTATGCGGCCGAGTTGCACCAGGGCGAGGTGGTGGTGGATGCCGCAGCAGCGGCCGCCATGCGTCGCTATTTTGGTGGTGCGCCAAGTCAGGGCGGCGGGAATACGGACGCTCTCGTGGCCGAAATCCGCTCCCTGCGCGAAGAGAACAAGGCAACGCGTGAAGAGCTCAGGGGCTTGCGTGCCGATCAGGCCAAGCAAACCGGCGACATCATTCTGGGAAATTACGATGCGTCGGACAAGGCCGCCATCAAGCAAGTGGCTGGTGCCAAGTCGGCAGCTATGGCGCCAATTTATGCGGAAAAGATGAAGGCTAAATTAGTATGAGCGATATAGATTTCTTGGCCTGGCTGAAAAACCCGCTGGCGATCCCGCTGGTTTTGATCGAGGTGGCCGTGTGCGTCTCGGGTGTGGAGACGACAAAGTATTTGTCCACTGGCGTTTTCGTCACTGGTCCGGCCGACACGCCGTCCAATCTCGCCTATGAACCCATCGTGTCGACGGGCGTGCAGTTTAGCGAGCAGCTGTCGCTCGATGGCGAGGCCAGCCTCTCTACCGGGGATATTGAGTTGAGCAACGCCAATGGCGAGCGTGACGGCTGGCTCGGTGCTGGCAGCGTCTGGACGAACCGGCCGGTGCGGGCATGGATAGGTGATCCGCGCTGGCCAAGGGCGGACTTCCGCATGATCTTTAACGGCATCGTGGCTGATATCGCACCGAAGGGACGCAACATGCTGGCCCTGAAGCTGCGCGACAAGATGCAGCGCCTCAACGCGCCGGCCACTGAAAGCAAGTTGGCCAGTTCGCTGAATGCCGACGCCGTTTTGCCGCTGTCCTTTGGCGAGGTACACAACATCACGCCCTTGCTGGTCGATGCGGTCATGCTGCAGTACCAGGTGCATGACGGCGCGTGCGAGAGTATTTTTGAGGTGCGTGACAACGGCCTGCCGGTGGCGGCCGTGGCGGTCAACAGCACGGGGAAATTGACGCTCAATGCCAACCCGGTCGGCGCCATCACCGTATCGGTGCAGGGAGACAAGCCGGGCGCCTACGCCAACACCATTGCGGCGCTGGTGCAGCGCCTGGTCACAGGATACGGCAGCGCGGCCGACAGGTTCACCAGCGCCGATCTGGATATCGCCAGCCTAGCGGCATTCGACGCAGCGCACCAGCAGCCCGTCGGCCTGTACCTGCAAGGCCGCACCAATGTGATCAGCGCCTGCGAGGCGCTCACGGCCAGCGTCGGCGCGCAGATGGCGCTGTCACGGCTTGGCCAGCTGCGCCTGATCCAGATTGCGCTGCCGGCCCCCGGCACGCTGACCGAGATCCGTCCGGAACATATTGTGGGCGACACGCTGGAGCCGACCGTGCGTCCCGAGGTCGTTGCGGCTGTGAAGCTGGGTTTCTGCAAAAATTGGACCCTGCAACCAGGCCTGCAAACGTCGATCCCCGCCCAGCACAAGGAATTGTTCGCAACCGAATGGCTGACAGCGACGAGCACGAACGCCCCGGTGCGCACCATTTATCGCCAGACGCTCGATCCAGTCCAGCAAGACACGATGCTGCTGCGTCGCGCTGATGCGGATGCCGAAGCGGCGCGCCAACTGGCCCTGTGGTCGTCTCCACGCATGGTCTACGAGTTCGAGGGGCTGCCGGAAATGCTTATGCTGGAGCTGGGCCAACCCATCGTGATCTATAACCAGCGCTTCGGGATGGAAGCCGGTGTGCCTGGGATCGTGATTTCCCTGGCTCCCAGCTGGGAAAGTGCGCATTGCAAAGTGGGAATTCTCGTATGAGCGTTGTTTTGAATGATCGTGATGCGATGTTGCAAGGCACAATACCGCGCAATATCGACCCCAGTGCCGGCAAGGCGTTGATTCTGCAAGCAGATACGCAGGCCTTCCGTGTGACGGAGACCGGCATCGGTTCGCCGGAGGCCATTATTTTGCGCGCGCAGCTGATCGGTATTCCGGGCGTGGTCATCTGGAGCGCCACCGAAGGCAGCGAGTTGACGGGCACGGGTAACGCCCGCAGCCTGGCGTTCACGGCGATGGGTGCGAGTTCAGTGACCGTGACCGCAAAAATCTCCCATGAGGGTGTGACGTACACGCAAAGCCGGGTCATTTCCAAGGCTTTCGATGGAGTAACGGGGGCGGCCGGCAGCAAAACAGCAACGGCATATCTGTACCAGTGGGCGGCGACGGCACCAGCGGTGCCAAGCGGTGTGACGAAATACACTTGGGCCACCGGCATCAATTCGACTTATTCCGTCAGTGATGGCTGGTCGGTGTCGGTTCCGGCCAATCCTGGCACGCCTGGGCTGCAATTATTCACTGCTACGCGGGTGTTGACCGTCGCGGGGGATACCGCCGTATCGACGGTCGGCTATGCGAACGCCGCCATTGCATCAATCGCAGTGAATGGCGCCGTCGGGCCGCAGGGTGTGCCGGGCGTGAAGAGTGGTACCGCGCGCGCTTACCAATGGGCGACGAGCGCGCCGACGATCACGGGCAGCGCGATCTGGACGTGGGCGACGGCCAGTTACAACACAGTGCCGGTGACAGGCTGGAGCGCGACCAAGCCGGCGGCGCCAGCGCTGGGATACACGCTGTACGAAGGCGCGGTCAATCTGGTCGACGGCGCCGGTGCCGCCACCTCGCCGATCAACTGGTCGACCGCAACGGTGGCGGCAATCGGCTATGCAGGAACGAACGGGACGCCAGGAAGCAACGGCGCCAATGGTGCCAACGGAGCGAATGGCACCAATGGCGCATCGGTCGCTATCGCCTACACACTGGCGGATGCCTTCACGCTCAACCTGACGCCGGCGTCGGTATCCCGCGCCGGCACCGCCTATCCGGCCACCGGCACCTGGGACGAGACACGCGCCTGGGTGGCGCAGCCGACAACCGCGCCGGCGGCAGGCCAGGCATGGTTTCAGTCGGTGGGCATCTACGATGGGGTCAATACGGTATGGGGCGTGCCGTACCTGTCGAACCTGAAGGTGGGCAGCCTGTCGGCCCTCAGTGCCAATTTCGGCAATATGACGGCCGGAACGATCACGGGCGTGACGATTTTGGGCACGACTATCACCGGGGGGCTGGTGCGGACGGCCGCTAGCGGCGAGCGTATTGCCTTGAACGAGAATGATAAGAACCAGTTGGTTTTGTATGGCGATGCGGGGGGCAACGGAGTTGAACCGCTGGTGACGATGGGTATGGTTGGCCCGGCAATTCTTTCGGTTGGCTCATATACTTCGTTGAATCCGAGGGAGGGAATTCGAGCGTTTAGCAACAGCGGCACCGCCTTATCGGGCCGATCCACCTCTGGATTTGGCATATCTGCGGAAAGCACCAGTTCGGTTGGTCTGTTCGCCAGAAGTACCACCGGATACGGAGCCTACATCACCAGCGACCGCTACATTGGCCTCAAGGTCGCAGTGGATGGTGGTACCAAGGCCGCCATTATTGCGGAGAGCCGCTACGGCAATGGCATCGAGGCGGCTGGTGCTGGCGGCGCCTACGATTTCTATGCAGGTGGCGTTGGGGCCAACTACGGGCCATTTACAGGAAGCCATGATGGTCTGGTCGAGTTGAATTTTGAGCCACTACAGGGCGATATCTTGGTCGATTTGGCCATTGCTCACCACGGCGGTATCTCGAATACGATTGCGATCAATGCGCTGACCACCAGGCCGCAGCAGAAAAACGTAATCGGTGTCTTCGTTGGCCAGCGCCCGCTGGACCCGGAGGACCCGCCAGCAGCACTCAAGGGCATCATTGGTCTGGCTTTTATGGCTGAGAAGTACAAATTGATCACCCTGAACTCGGTTGGCGAAGGTCAGATCAATGTCTGCGGCGAAGGCGGCGATATCAAGGCCGGCGACTACATCACCACGTCCAGCATGCCTGGCAAGGGCATGCGCCAGGCGGACGACGTTTTACATTCCTACACGGTCGCCAAGGCGCGCGAGCCGATTTCATTCAACACGCCATCAGAAACCCGTTTGATCGCCTGCACCTACCACTGCGGATAACCATGATTATTTCAACCCGATACATACCCGCAAGATTCGATGCCATGACCGTCTGGCCCCTCATCCTGGTGCGGCCGGCCTCGCGCGGCGACGACGCGCTGCTCCAGCACGAGATGGTGCATTACCGCGAGCAGCGCAATTGTGGCGTGTTGCCATGGCTGTTGCGTTATGCCATGTCGGCGCGCTTCCGCCTGGGCGCCGAAGTGCGCGGCTACCGGGCACAGCTGGCTGCCGGCGGCATTTCTCTGGAGCGTGCCGCCGTATTGCTCATGCGCTACGGCGTCGATATCACCCATGCGCAGGCGGTTGCTCTGCTCAAGGCATCCAAGGATTGAACCGATGACGAACCTGCGAATCATTTATGACAATGCCGCCGACCGTGCCGCACTCACGGCATCGAGCCAGGCCGGCGCGCTGAGCGTGGCCAACCTGCAGCGCGAAGGCAAGCATGACGTGCTGCGCTCGCTCGGCCTGGCCCTGAGCATCACCGCCACCTGGCCCACGCCCGAGATCATCGGCGGTGTGGCGCTGCCATTTTGCAACCTGACGCCGACGGCGACGATCCGCGTGCGCGGCTATGTGGAGCCAGGCGACGCCGTGCCCGATTTCGATACCGGCACGGTGCCAGCGTGCGAGTACGCGCGCCTGGGCATGTGGGACTGGGGCGCGCTGCCGCTGGGCGTGAACGCCTTCAGCTACGGCGGCGGCACGTATGCGCGCTGCTGGCTCCAGATGCGCAGCGTCAAAAAGCTGGTGATTGACCTCGCCGACCCGGACAACCCGGCAGGCTACATCGAGGCGGCGCGCCTGGTGATCGGCCCTTACTGGAGCCCGGAGCAAAACGCCTCGTACGGTGCCGGCGTCACGTCGGTCGACACCAGCACCCAGTATCGCAATGGCGCTGGCGGCCAAACGGTCGGGCGCGGTGCGCTGTATCGCAAGCTGTCGCTTGCACTGGATCATATGACGCCGCTGGACCGGGCCGAGCTGTGGCGCATCGTGCGCGGCAACGGGCTGTCGCGGCCGCTGCTGATCAGCCTGTACCCAGACAGTGATGACGGTGAACTCGAGCAGGCGCACCAGGTGTATGGCCGCATCGCCAGCAATTCCGCCATCACCACCCCGTATTACCAGGCATATGCCACTAACATCGAAATCGAGGAACTGTAATGGGCGACTTTTTTTACTATGGCCAGAAAGACACGATCCGGCGCCTGAATGAGTTGGCCGGGCGCGGCGCCGTGGTGGCATCGTATGCGCCAGCGGTGGGGCGGTCGCCGCTTGGCGGGCCGAATGGCTATATGAATCCAGCATGGTTAGACCCGAGCATTTCAATCGCTACTACGTGGCCTGTGACGGTTGGGATGACCAATAAAGCAGGCTACAGCTTCATCGGCCAAAACCCTCCGACAGGCCTTTGGTATCGGATTGCCACGTTTGCAGCTGACGGTGGCAGTAATGCACAACATTTGCGCATTGACGGGGTATTGAATGATAACTGGGCTGCGAGCGCCAGTTCCCCGTTCGTGCTCATGCTGGGCGTCCGGGGTGGCTTTTATTACGATGCGACGTTCAATGGAACCGTCGCAGTTAATGCCCGTATAGCTGTCTTTCAGCAAGCGAACGGAACGTTTGAAGTGTATTTGCATTTTCGGCCGGGCACGTTCGGATCGGCGTCATTCAACCTGCTGGGTTATACGGCCACTACATACGCGCAGCCTGTTTCTGTAACAGCAACACCTGCCGGAACAGTTGTTTATGACACGGGCGATGCGACAACTTATCCACCACGCTGGCGGGGAATTGCACCAGCCGGCACTTCAACCGGCTCGATTGCGAGCCTGTTCCGGTCTACCATATTTGTTGGGAATGGTACTGCCAGCACCTCTTTTTTGAATGCTGGTGGCGAACAAAACGCCGTAGCTGCGGGGACATTTCGGACCATGCTGGCTCTCGGGGTGGGCGGAATAACAGGTTCGGCAAATCCGGGCGTTTTTAATTGGAAGGTATCTGCCGGAAATGGCGCGCTGACCAAAGACGGCTACACAATGGCATTAAGTGCTTATGACACAGGCTCAAACACCAACAGCGCGGATCTGCTCAGCGTCAGGGGAACGGGCCTTGTGTATATGCCGTTGTTAAAAGCTGGCAGCACTGACGCGGCGGCAGGTCGACATAACATCAGCAAAACGGGCAGCCAAGGTATGGAGATTTTGTACGTTGGCCTGAATGGCGCGACCAATCCAAGCATAGCTGTTCTTGCGGCTGATGGCCTTGGAGGATGGAACAACGCCGGCACTGTGTTGTATGTTGGAAAGAATGCCGCATCTGGAAGAAGCATAGGAGCACCTGGCACAATCAACGGCATGGGCAATGACTATGCCGAATACATTTTCAAAAGCCCTATCTGCGGTATCGTCGCCCCCGGTCAAATAGTCGGCATCACCGCCGACAACAAAGTCACGGACAAGTGGGCCGATGCCGTCATGTTCTCGATCAAATCGACCGCACCCTCATTTGTCGGTGGCGATTCCTGGGCCAACGACGTGGGGCCGCGCCCGTCGCCCCAGACAGGACCAGCGCCGACCCAACCCCTGCGCCGCACAGATGTGGTCACGCAGCAGCCCGTGCCCGGCACCAATCCACCGGAATATGAGGACGTGGTAACGGAACCCGGCGACACCGATGAAGAATGGGCGGAAAAGATGGCCACCTACACTGCCGCGCTGGCCGCCCACAATATCGCCGTGCAGCAGGACGCCGAGGCCATGGCCACCTTCGACGCGGCGCTGGAAGTCGAGCGCCAGAAGGTCGACCGCATCGCCATCGCCGGCCGCGTGCCGGTCAACGTGCAGGGCGCCCAGCCAGGCGACTACATCGTGCCTGTGCAGGACGGTGCCGGGATCAAGGGCATTGCCGTGCGCGAGGATGACCTCAGCATGAAGCAGTACTTTCGCGCGGTCGGCCGCGTGATCTCGATTGAACCGGACGGCCGGGCCTATGTGATGGTCAAGGTCGTGTAGCACAGCAGCACTCCACCACAAACCCGCTTCGGCGGGTTTTTTCATTTCCACCATCAGAAAAATACTGTCTCACCTTTCCCTAGAAATGAGACAGCCATGCTCGTAATGTCAGCGCTAGCCGCTGCTCTAGAGCAATCCACCCACATACCCAACCCGAAAGGCCAATATGGCAGAACCTGCAAGCAGCACCGTCGGCATTGCAATCGCCGCCGGCACCATCACCCTGACCGGATCCATCCTGGGCGTGCAGTATGACGCGCTGCTGGCCGGCCTGGCTGGCGGCCTAGTTTCGCTGTCCTACCTGCCGCCCATGCGCGGCCCGCAGATCGCCGGCAGCGTGATCGGCTCCTCGCTGATCGCCGGCTGGTTCGCGCCGGTGGCCAGCGTCACAGCAGCCAATTATTTCCCATTCCTGTCGAGCGCCGGCGAATCGGGTATCCGCATCGCAGCCGCAGCCGGCCTGGGCCTGTGCGCCCAGGTCATCATCCCGGCCGCATTCGCCTGGCTGCGCAAGAAAGGAGACGTGCCATGAACATTTTGTATTCGATCGACATGGCGGCGGCGGCCATCGTGCTGGCGCGAGGGCTGTTCGTCGAGCTCAACCACATGCGGCCTGGCACGGGCAGTCCTATCCGCATCACGTGGATAGCGCTCACGGCCGGTGCCGCCGCCGTGCTGCTGTTCGGTGTGACACCGGCCTGGCCCGAGGTGCTGCTCCATTGTGGCATCGCTGCGCTAGTCTGCGTCGACCGGCGCTCATCGTTCTGGAAGGGATCGTCATGCAACTGAGTAAAAATTTCTCGCTGGCCGAACTGATCGCCTCCGACTGGGCGGCGCGCCATGGTGCCGACAACACGCCGCCGGCCGTCGTGCTGGCAGAACTGCAGCGTACGGCCGAGATGCTGCAGCGCATCCGCAATTATCTGACGGCCAGCACCGGCATCGATACGCCGCTGACCAATATCAGTGGCTACCGCTCGATTCCCGTGAATCGGGGCATCGGCAGCAGCGATGGCAGTGATCATGTGCGCGGCTGCGCTGCTGACTTCAAGGCGCTGCGCATGACGCCATACCAAGTATGCCAGGCGTTACTGCCGAAATTGGACGAGTTCGGCATCGGCCAGATCATCAACGAACTGACCTGGGTGCACGTCAGCACAAAGATGGTGGCCAAGCCGATCAACCGCATCATCACCATCGACCGCCACGGCACGCGCGCTGGCATCTTGCAGGTGCGGCCGTGAGCGCGCTGGGCACCCTGGCGGCCGGCGCCGTCAGCGGTATCTGGAAGGCGGCGGCCATCCTGCTGGCCGCCGTGCTGCTGGTGGTGGCCAGCTCCACTGGCACGGGCTGGTGGCTGGCAGCTGGCGACCGTGACACCGCGCGCGCGGCGCTGGTGCAGGAGCAAGGCGTCAGCGCGCAGCTGCGCAGCTCCATTGCCGAGCAAAACCGCGCCATCGATGGCATGGCCAAGGCAACCCTGGCGGCGCAGGAGCGCGGCACGGCGGCACAGGCGGCAGCCGCTGCCAAGGGCAAGAAGTATGACGTCGCCCTGGCGCAGATCGCGGGCGCGCGCGCCAATACCTGCGACGAGGCTATGCCGGCCGTCAGGCTGCTGCTGGAGGGCGTGCAATGAAATGGATGCTTGTATTGATGCTGGCCGGCTGCGCCAGCGCGCCCCCGACTCCCGTGCGCGTCGAGGTTCCTGTATTTACACCATGTGTAAAGGTGGCGCCGCAGCGCCCGGCCTACGAGTTCGACCAGCTGGCGCCAGCGGCAACGGATGGCGAAATGGTCGTGGCGCTGGCGCGGGACTGGCCGCGCGGCAGGAAGTATGAAGTGGAACTGGAGGCAGCAATTGCGGGCTGCATTCTGCCAGATGAAAAATCGGAGCGCTGATTGTCGCTGCGCTAACAGCCGCAATCAGCCGGTGGAGCCTGGTGAGTAGGCTTGGATTACCTCATGGGAGGAATTCGACTTTACCACTAGGAGGTACACATTTTGGCATTACCCATCATCCCCTGGATCGGCGGCAAACGACGCCTGGCCGACCGCATTATCCCGCAATTTCCACCTCATACCTGCTACGTCGAGGTCTTCGCTGGCGGCGCCGCGCTGTACTTCATGCGGCCTCCGGCCGAGGTGGAAGTGCTCAACGACGTCAATGGCGAGCTGATCAACCTGTATCGCGTCGTGAAGTGCCACCTAGAGGAATTCGTACGCCAGTTCAAGTGGGCGCTGTCGAGCCGCGAGGTTTTCAAGTGGCTGCAGGATACGCCGCCGCATACCCTGACGGACCTGCAGCGCGCGGCGCGCTTCTTCTACCTGCAGCAGCATGCCTTCGGCGGCAAGGTCGACGGGCAATCATGGGGAACCGCCACGACAGCGCCACCGCTCAACTTGCTCCGTATCGAGGAGAACCTTTCGGCAGCACACCTGCGCCTGTCCGGCGCTTACATCGAAAATCTGGACTGGTACAAGTGCATGGAGCGCTACGACCGGCCTCATACGCTTTTTTACCTGGACCCGCCGTACTGGGAGACTGCCGGGTATGGCGTGGAGTTCGAGTTTGCGCAGTACGAGAAGATGGCTGAATTGATGGCTAGACTGAAGGGCAAGGCCATCTTGAGCTTGAACGACCACCCGGACATCCGGCGAGTGTTCCAGCACTTTCAGATGGATACGACGGGCATTCAGTACAACGTCGGTGGCGGTGGGAGAGCGGTGCAGCGGAAGGAACTGATAATCTACAGTTGGGATAGAGCGGGCGAGCCTGTAGGTCTTTTCTGAATTTTAAGTGCTGTAGCCCGTGGCCACTGACGAGTATATCGTCGTGGCGCTGGCGTGGGAATGGCCGCGCGGCCGTGCATTCGAAGAGGCACAGTTGGCCATTCTTTATGGATGCCTTTAGTCTGTTGGACATTCCTTTCTTTCATGTTCCAGATCACGTGCGTTTAAATATGGATCCGTCAAAGTTGATATTTTGAAAAATTTTTTAAACTCCAAAGTAGCACGGCGCTGAATTAGATAAAGTTATTCAATTTGGCACCCTTTCTTTTATTCTTGGAGTGCTTTAAATATAGTCTCAAATTGAACCGGAATAAGATCACCATTTGTTTCATGCACCATGCTAAATTCTGCAATTTCGTACATTAATCCTCTTTTTTTGTTCCCAATTGTCGATGTTAATCTTTTAAATTCCTTCACTGCCAGATCAGGTAGAGCTTTGCTGTGAATTTGCAAATAATCTTTATCGCTTAACAATTTAATTCCGTTGAGATATTCCGTCTCGGTATTTCTTGCGTTTTTTTTGCCACTAATTTTAAAAATGAAATAATCCATTGATTTTTGCAGTAATTTTTCATCCTTAATCCAATCAGACCAATGCACTTCTTCTTCGCAAAAATCTTTTATTGGATACTCGGTAGGCCATTTTTTATGTAGAAATAATAACGTGCAGATCGGATCTATTATTAAATTTTCTATTGCATAACAATGATCCTTGGCTAATACTTTGACAAATTTTGTATCATGTGCCTTCAGATCCCAATCAATTACCCCTCTAACTGTTCTATTTCCATTTTCTATAAGTTCATTAACTGTTCCTTCTACTTGAGTGCAATTCCCCGCTCCGTTGATCAATTCCGCCAGTTGATTCAATTTTTCTTCATCAACAATCCCAACAAATTTGGCTGAATTTATAATATGACCTTTTGATACCTTGGGGCCGGAACTTATGAAGGTTAAATTTATCTTTTTATCCAGATGCTTTGATTTTTTCACCAATTTATCATAAATTAATTGATATATTGCGTGATCATATAGACTTTCAACATAAACTTGTCGTCGGTTTTCAGGATCTATAGATATCTGAGTAACCCCTGACAATAGTTCTGAGATTGCCGAATCCTTGTCAATTTCACTAACCTCGTTATTTTTTATAAGGTAAATAATGTCGTTTGGTGCCAGTGCTACCGTTGTCGGCGAGTGAGTTGTGAGTATAATTTTTACCCCAAAATTTTTAGTGAAGATTTCCAACGTTTGAAATAATTTGTCAACCATTTTGGGATGAAGGAAAGCATCTGGCTCATCCATTAAAATAAGTTTTGGTGCTGCGCTCAATGTTTGCTTTCCATATTGACTGTTAAATAATGTTAGAGCCATCCAAAGTAAAGTGTTTTCTCCGGAGGATAACATTGGTGGTGTAATTATTGTGCCTGATTCATCTAGTAGGTCAGTCGGTTCGCTTAGTGTGCGATCTGTTTCTGATGGAGGATTGAAATGATACTTTCCGTCAAAAATGAAGCTTAAAATATTATTTAGTGGAATCCACGGCCTTTCACCAAATCTCTCTTTGAATTCTTCATCATTGTAATGTGGGACGCTTTCCCCTAATGTAAGGAGGAATCCATTATATTTGTTTTGCCAAATTTTGCGTATGTAGTCGGAGAACATCTCTCGTACATTTAAATGTCCAATTATATTTTCATTTTCTTCTGTGTAATGCAATAGTATGTCTTCCTGCGTTAGTTCTTGAGGGTTCTTTTCTACTGCATTTGCAATTTTTTTGATTGCCATATATATTGCGCGTGGACTTATGACTTCCCTATAATTTGTAGCGCCATCTTGGATTAATATTTCCAAATTATCCTTGTAATTTTTCAATGCATTACATATTGATTCTATACTGCGTTCATGTCTATTTTTCTCAAAAAATTGACCAAGATTTGGATTAAATTCATGAGATGAGATAAGTTTTATTTGAGAGTTTTGCAGAATGGTTTCGTTGATTTCAATATTGCAGCTTCCATTTACTATTGAATTTAGAAAACGTGTTTTTCCTGATCCATTTCTTCCAATGATAACGGAAATAGCATTCTGAAATGTTGATGGATTTTTTAATGAAAATCCGTTGAAATTGCGGAGTTGAGTAATATTCATTGCATTATTTTCCTGTTGTAATCGGCTATTTTTTTCAATTTTGGTAAGCGTTACAGAATCTACTTCGGCTGTCTACTTGTTTTTCAATACCATTAGGATTTCGACCGCAATTGGAATGTTTTTTCGTGGTGCTGGTGTGGCGAATGCTGCTCTAGTTGGCGGTGAACTACAGTAAATTTCGGTCACTAGTTTCGTATGCATCTTCTCATGCAGCGCCCGTGGAACGGTAACCAAGGTATGCTGGTAGACACTTGCACAGTTGCTCAATGCACCCGAGCGGCCGTGACCGCGGACGAAGGCGACTGCGCCGGCCACTCCCGTGGAGCAGGGCGGGCTCTTCTAGTTACAAATTTCGCCTTCTGGTTTTCCAAGCTTGGCAATATACTGTGTTTTTATACAGTATATTGGTTGCATTATGGACGGCACAACAAATAAGCATCAGTGGCCGGTGAAAGTGGCGGAGCGGCAGGGCATGCCTGTCCGCGTGATTATGCTGCGCAAGAAGGGGCGCCGAATTACGCGCCAGGAAATGCTCGACTCCGAGCCATTGGACGGCCTGCTTGTTTTCGAGCACGTCGGGACGGGCGCATGCGTTCGCTACCATAGCTCTGCCACGCTGCGCCGGCCAAACTATGCCACCTCGACCAACGTTTGTAAGCCGCTTTTTGAGCCCACGATGGAGCGTTTGGATGCTGATGGCCTGATACTCAAAGGGTATGAAAACGAAACAGTAGACGGGACACTAGTCCAGTACATCCAGGTCTGGCTCTGCATTCCCATTTTGCCCAGCGCCGTTGCAGCGGGCACCTGACGTTGCCCAGCCGGCCACGCGCTGCTGCTGGTCGACCAGCACGATGACCTGGCAGCCGACGGCAGCGCTGCCGTAGTTCAGCTGCAGATATTCGCCTTGGTGCTGGTAGCTGTCGGGCGTGCCATAACGGGCAGCTAGCGCAAACGAATTCAAGCCAAGCAGATCTGGGGCTTCCGTTTGATTTGATGGTACTGATGTACATCCCGTGGCAAGCTGAATCGTCATACACATCGCTGCAAATCTCATGAGGCTGGCCTCACTACTCGATACGGATAAGGATAGTTCACGGTAATATTCTGGCGCTGATATGGCGCAGGGTTCCATCCTCCCTACATAAAGTCGGGGCAAAAATCGTTCCGCAAAACAGGGAGTTGGCATGCAAACATGCGGCATCTAGAAGCATGAATTAGAATTTTTGCGGAACGAAAAACCATACTAAGTCATTGAATCGTAACGCTTTCCCTACTGACTTAAAATCTCCCGCCTGTAAGGGCGTGCCGGTTCGATTCCGGCTCCGGGCACTCAGAGACATTTTTGCAGCACACGATAAAAGGCGATAAATCCAATAGAATCAAGGATTTATCGCCTTTTTTCTTTTCGTCAAGCGCTAGTAATTACGATACGAAGCGATTAATAAACTGCACCAACTCCCCAAAAAATCCCCATAATGTCCCCATGTTTTCCTCAGGGGATTAGGTAGTGGCATCGATTACAAAACAGAAAACCGGCTGGCGCGTCCAGATTTCCGTCAAGGGAGTGCGCGATTCCGCAGTCCTTCCCACAAAAGCTGAGGCGCAGGCATGGGCTATTGAGCGCGAATCGCAGATGCGGCGCATGGTTGAGACGGGTGTAAACACCGATAAAACGTGCCAGGATGCCTTCGATAGATACGGTGTCGAGGTTTCGCCACACAAGCGTGGTGCACGCTGGGAAGGTATCCGCCTGGCTGCGATAGCCCGCCACATTGTCAACCAGGTGCCCCTTGGTGAGATGAAACTGTGCGACGTCACGGCCGACGTCCTCGGCAAGTGGCGCGATGATCGGCTCTTATCTGTCGCTGGGTCTACCGTAAATCGCGACATGAATTTACTGTCCCACGTTTTCACGACTGCGCGCCGTGAATGGAAATGGATTTCCGCCAGCCCTACCGTCGACGTGCGCCGCCCTAAAAATCCCCCTCCTCGCGACAGGCGCATAACTGACGACGAGATCGAACGGTTGTGCCTGGCACTGGGTTTTGATGGAGAAGTCACGACCAAGTCGTCAGCAATCGCGGTCGCCTTCCTGTTCGCTATCGAGACAGCCATGCGGGCTGGCGAAATATGCGGACTTACCTGGGGGGATATTGAGGACAATGTGGCGCACTTACCTCGAACGAAGAACGGCACGAAGCGGTCCGTTCCGCTGTCGGGCCGCGCCATTGAATTGCTGGAGCTGCTTCCGACTGGGAATGACACATGCTTCGGGGTTTCAACGGCGAGCCTCGATGCCCTGTTCCGGAAGGCCCGAGGCGCAGCAGGCGTTGCGGATATGACCTTTCACGACACTCGCCATGAGGCAATCACGCGGCTGGCCAAGAAACTCAACGTGCTGGAATTGGCGCGCATGGTCGGACACAAGGATTTGACGATGTTGCAAATCTACTATAACGAGACGGCTGCAGAACTGGCGAAGAAGCTGTAATCCTTCGCCAGCCACATACCTTCAGTTTTTGTCTCGGTGGCGTTGTGCCCACTCGACCACTTCCTTGGCGCTGTATAGTGGATGCGATTTTGCTTTCGTTGGCAGCCTGATCGCCTTTGGAAAGCTCGGGAGGCAGGCGATATTCTGGCGTACAACCTGCGGATTTCGCTTGAAGTATTGCCCCAGCATTTCCATGTCCCACAGGTCAACGGATAGCGGCAGCGCCGGGCGTTGTATTTTTTCGATTGCCTCTGCCAGCTTGGCCAGGATGTCGGTTTCTGTGGCTGTCATGTTTATGTTCCCATTTTCTTCAGTGAAGTAACACCAAGCCCAAGCAGCTTGGCGAGTAAATATTCGATGCGCGCGCCCTTGCTGAGCGGCCAGCCTGGCAGCATCACCAAGCAGTCGACGTTGGCCACCTGGGCCACGCTCATGCGCATGTAGCCGAGCCAGCTGCCGCATGCCGGCGCGGGGTTCTCGGCCGGGTTGATCACGACGTGGCCGGCGGCGCGCAGCAGAGCTGCCGCCTGGTGGAACGCTGGATAGTTGAACTGCGGCCGCCCGGTCATCGGTCCCGCGATGTAAATTTTCATGCTGCCCTCGCAAACTGTTGTTCGTGTTGGAAATTGGCGGCCACTAGGGCGCGCGCCAGCGGTGGGCAAACACTGTTGCCGATCATGCGCACCTGCGCCTCCTTCGACAGTTTTTTGCCGTTATGCACCAGGTCGAGAATGTAGGTCTCCGGGAAGCCCTGGGCGCGCGCCAGCTCGCGTGGCGTCAGCATGCGCATGCCGATGTCGACGATGGCGTAGTCTTCGCCGCGAATGGTTACCAGCCCGATGCGATCCTTGGTGGGGATGGTATGCATCGGATCGGTCAGCGACTGATCTTGGCCACCTTCGCTGTAATACTTAATCAGGAAGGCGCGGACCTCGGCCACGTGGCCGCCGCCGGCCGTCAGCGTCGGGATGGGCTGCAGCACGTCCTGGCCGAACTGGTTGTTGCGCAGCTTGACGATGGTGCTGGCCACAACGGAATGGTGATCCGATGTGGTGACCGTGCCGAACGGCACCGTCACCGCCGTGCCGACGACGCCGCTGTAGTGCTTCGCCAGCATCGCACTCACCAGGGCGAAGTGGCCGCCTTTGATTTCGGCGCACTGTGTGCGCAGTGGTTCGGCCGCGCTGAAGTTGCGCTGGGTGGAACCGTTCGCATGCTCCGCCAGGAACGGCGCGCCGCCGGCCGGCACGATAAAAGGGTCTTCAGCGTTGACGATATACTTCATCACACCCTTGGCCACGCGCGCCAGCGTCTTGTCGGCCAGCGGCTTCTTGCGCGTGAAAATGCTTGGGCAAGGGATGGACCAGTCGATACAATCGGCAGCCGTCAACCAAGGCTTCAGGCCGGACTTGGCGAAGCCCTTCAACTTTGGATTGCCGTGCGTCGGTACCGGCCAGCGAATGGCCAGGCCGTCGCGGCGCGCGAACACAAACAGGCGTTTGCGGATAGTCGGGGTGCCGAAGTCGCAGGCGCGCAGGATCTTGTATTCGACCTTGTAGCCAAGACCGCGATACAGGCGCTCCATCGGGAAGTCGGCGCCCAGCGCCTCGTAGATTTCCGGCACGTCCGGATGATCGGCGGCGAGGCCTGTCGACAGCGCATCGATAAATGCCGCGAAGGTGCGGCCCTTTGCGTGGGCAATCGGGCTTCCCTCGTCGTCCAGTGGGCCCCAGTCGAGAAATTCTTCAACATTTTCCAGTGCGATGCAGCGAGGCATCTGGAATGCGCCCCACTTAAGCGTTACCCAGGCCAGACCCCTGATCTTCTTTTCCCGCGGCTTCCCGCCCTTGGCCTTGCTATGGTGCTTGCAGTCGGGGCTGAACCACGCCAGGCCGATAGGACGGTTACCCGTGATGAAGCCTGGGTGCACTGCGTACACGTCCTCTTGATGGTGGGCTGTATAAGGGTGGTTGGCCGCATGCAGGGCAAGTGCCTCGCCATTGTGGTTGATGGCCACATCGACGGGGCGACCGAATGCTTGCTCAATACCCTCAGATGCCCCGCCACCACCGGCAAAGTTGTCGATGAGCAGCTCACTGCCCAGGTCGAGCGACATGGTGAAGTTGTCTCGTTTCATGCGGATTTCCGATAAGTTTTAGTAAGCGCCTGATCGACGCAATGCCCGCGCCGCAGCACAGTGCGCGCCAGCGCTGCCCGGTCTGCATGGCTGCTACCCGCCTGGCGCAGCAGACCAAAGTAGCTGTTTGCCGTGGCAAACACCTCGTCGGCAGCAATGCCTGCGACACGGCTTGTCGCCTCGTGCACAGTGCGGCGCCGCGTGCGGCTGTGCCAAGGCTTGATGACCTGCCCAACGAAGTCCACGCCGCGGGCGATGGGCTGCAGGATGGTTTTTCTGGGATTGAGATTGGCGTGCAGCACGCGCGGCAGGAACTCGTTGATGTTGGCCAGCGCCGCGCACAGCCACTGTGGCGATTCGTGCAGCAGCAGGAAGTCGTCGACGTAACGGATGTAATGGCGGGCGCCAATACGGTGCTTGCAGTGCTGGTCCAGCGCATCGAGGTAAATATTTGCGAAGAACTGTGATGAAAGGTTGCCAATCGGCAGGCCCAAGTGGACTGGCTGATTGACCAGGCGCTTGTGCGCCGGCACGCGCGCCAGCATGTCGGCCTCGCCGCGCAGCTGGTAATTCTCCCGTGGATCGTGGAACAGGATGGTTTCGGCCAGGCGAAGCCACCATGGCTCGGTGACGCGCGCAGCGATCTGCCCGCGCAGCACTACCTTATCGATGGCCACGAAGAAGTTAGCCAGGTCGCATTTCAGATAAAAAGCTGGCTGGGCCCAGTTCTGTGTCACGCTGCGGATCTTCGATTCGAGGCGCTTGGCGGCGTACATGGTGCCGCGCCCAGGGATGCAGGCGCATGTGTCCTTGATGAACGAGGCATAGAAGCGTGGCGAAATTTTGTTGTACAGCAGGTGGTGCACGACACGGTCGCGGAAGTCGGCCGCCCACACCTCGCGTGCTTTCGGGCGGGTGACGACAAAGCAGATCGACTGGCCAGGCTTGTACGAACCATCCTGCAGCTCGTCGTGCAGCTCGATCAGGTTGCGCTCCAGGTGCTGCTCAAACACCAGGGCGCTGGGGGTATTGCGTTTGCTGCGGCGGCAGTCAAAATAGGCGACGGCCAGCTGCTCGAGCGTGAAGTCCGCATCGGGATGATCTGCGGACGGCGCGGGCGCGGCCTTCGTACGACTTGTGGTTGTTGTTCTGGTTGCCATTGTTGAAATTCTGATTCCACGCGTTAGAAGAGGAAGGGCCGTACTGCGTCAATTCGTGCTATCTACGTCGCCCCGCCGAAGGCTATGCCGATCAGCGGGGAAACTGCGCCAGGCCTGTCCGGACACCGCCGGCTGGTTACTGCGGTGCGCATAGCGGTGGCCTTGTGAGCCAGCGGCACGACCAGATTAAAAGATCGCACGGTCCCTACGGCCTTGACCGAGGGGATACAGGCGACGATGCGGTGTACTTGCGCCAGCCGCCGGCCTGCTTGCCGACCATGCTGGTTAATGCGATGGCCCGCGCATACTGTGCGACGGAGATAAAGCGCATATCCTTGGAAAGCCGGAACAGCAACTCGATCACCTGGGTGCGCTCGATCAACTTGTCGAGGTACGGCGTTTTGTCGCCCGCGCAGTTCGCGCGGAAGATAAGCACCGTCAAACGCACGCACTCGTCGCGGATTTCCTTGCCAATCGATGCCTTGAAGTCGCGGGGCATATTCTTGGTGAGGTCGGTTGCCACGACCAGCAGATCGTAGGCAACCTTGGAAATCGGCAGGTCGGTATGGTTGGCCATGTCGAAATGGTTAAAGGATTAAATTTCTAATCTGCGGACGGCGCGGGCGCGGCCTTCGTACGACTTGAGGTCGTAGTCCTGGTAGCCATAGCCGAAAAGCTGACCCCACGCGTAAGAAGAGGAAGGGCCGTACTGCTCGCCCGACCAATACCAGCGCGGCTGGAACTGCTCCTTCAGGTTAGCGATCAGCAGCGCTTGTTCGCGGCGCGTTGGCAAGCTGTGACCCAACTTCTTGGCCCAGTCGACGGCCGCCTGCCACGTCACGTCCACAGCTTCGCCTGCCTGCAGAAACAGGTGATAGTCAGCGGCGCCGTCCTTGCCGAGGATCAGGCCGGCGTAGATCTCGCCTTCCTGCAGGTTCTCGGCCATGAATTGTTGTTTGCTCATGCTGGGCTTTCGAAGTGAAAGAAAATTGATAAATAGTTAAATTGGCAATCTGCGGACGGCGCGGGCGCGGCCTTCGTACGACTTGTGGAAGTTGGTCTGGTAGCCACCGTAGAAATGCTGACCCCACGCGTAAGAAGAGGAAGGGCCGTACTGCGTGCTGGACCAGTGCCAGACGGGGTCCAGCGCCTGGTTGCCACCTGCACGGAATTCGTCCACGCCGGTCTGCCCTGGCAATTCCTCGGTGTAGTGGCGGCCCATCGGTACGCTGCTAGGGTTTTCACCATCGCGGAAGGATGCCGAATTTTCATAATCCGTCGGCTTGAGGTTGCGGTAGATCAGTTCGAGCTCGTCGCGCGCTGGGATGTACCAGTCATCGAAGCCTTCGATGACGCTGGCGCGCACGGCCTTGGCCAGTTCGCTACCAGCGGCCGCCATAGCATTGGTGTTGGCCAGTCCATCGGCATAGTCTTCGGCGCCCGGCACGCTGTCATCCGATGCGTGCCAGCGGCCCTTGAATTCACCGAACAGCTTCGGCGACACGATCAGCGCAAAGGTTTTGCCACCGGCATTAATCAGGCCAGCGAAGAAGCCGCCGCCGAATGCGGCACCAATGGCAGCCGGCAAGGTATTGGTGATGATGTTCATAGGTTTCCTTCGTGTGAAAATCAGGTGGTGATGTTGCTGGGCGCACGTAGGCGCCCAGGATGATTAAGGTTTGCCCCGCAGAACGGTGAAGCCGCTGGCCGTAGCAGCATCAATGTAGGCATCGAAGGCTTCTTCGATGACGTTCTCTGCGCGGTCCAGCTCATACCAGAACTTCACCTTGCCGTTACCCAGGCGGTATTTCAGACGCGCGCGTACCTTGTAGCCCTCGCCATTTTTGAAAAGGCGCACGCCAATGGCAAACTCGCGTGGGATATCGATGTTGCCCGCGCCGCCGGCGGTAGCCGTGATCGACTCCGAATAACCCAGCTGCACCTGGCCGTTGTCCAGGCGCCGATGGCTGGAAAAGGCTACTTCGGTTTTCGCCTGCAGCGTCAGGGCCACGGCGTGCAACGCATCGCCCGATGGTTCGACAATGTCAGCGATGTTGTCTTCCAGGAAAATAGCGAACTCTTCCTGCTCCATGATTTTTTTGTCATTGCGAAGCCAGTTGTCGAATTCGCGGCTGAGCTCCGCCGTGTAGACGGCACGGAAGTCGCGCCAGCCAGCAACAGGAGCGGAATGCACATGCTCATTCAGCACAGCGGTCAGCGTGCGCTTGTCTGGATCCGCATAGATGTAGCTGGAGTCGATAAGGCCCTGGTCCACGATGAATGCCTTGAAACTTTCTACGCTGGAAAGTGCAACGGTGCCGCGCTTGCGGTTGGGCGCGTCCGACGCTGCCTCGATTTCAGCCGTGATGGATTTGGCGGTGAATTCTGGCGGCAGTACGAGGAAGGTGGCAGCGTCAACGTGACGCACGGCGGCCGCAGCCGTGGCGAGGGTGCCAATACGTGCAATGGCGTCCGCATCAATATGCAGATGCTCGGCAGCAGCGCTACCAGCGCCGGCCGCATCGTTGGTCAAGGTGGTGGGTTGGTTCATTTCGTGGCTTCTTTCAATACGAGTGGAGCGGTTGGCGCAGCTTCGCGCAGGTCAAGGGTGCTTTGCTTCGGGTGGTTGCGGCTCAGGTCGTTGTCATCGGTGAGCCAGTAGAAATCTTCGCCGCGCTCAGGCGTCGGCAGCTTAGTCGTGATCTTGTCCATGATTACAACCTTGTCGACGTCGGCACCTTTGCCAGCCGGCTTGACGCCGATTTGCAGGGTGATGCTGCCGGCCTTCCCTGTGTCCTTCACTTTGCCGAGAAGGTCAGCCAGGGCCGTGGTCAGTTCAATATGCGTGCGGCCGTCGCGCAATTCCTGCAGAAATACGGCAAATGCTCTTTGTCCCATGTGGGCTCCTTCAGTCGTGGTCATTGGCTTGCAGCTTTTTCACATCAATGCGCGCGCGGCGCTGCATGTGCCGGCGGGCGAGGCATTTCAAAATCAGTTCAAAGTGGCGTTGCTTCAGCATGTCGTCGAGCGACATGGTTGTCTGCAGCGCGTGGTGTGCGATTTCCAGCGCGGCGCGGTCCGGATCAGCGCGCGGCATATCAGAATCCAGTCTGGTAGACGCGTACAGCCTTGATGGCAGCGCCAAACTGGCCGGCGCCATGGCGACGGAAGTGGCGATACATGTGCAACAGGGTGATCATTTTGCGCATAGCAATTCCTTATGCTGGCTTGACGGAAACACGGCAGATGCCATATTTATCCTGTGCATTCATGATTGCGGTGCTGCCATCGCACGCCTGATGCGGATAGGACAGCACTGGCAAGCCATCGCGGCGCACGGTAACGATAAAGGCGATCATCTGGCTTCCCCGCTGACAGGCTGGGTGATGACGGAAAACACCAACTCAGCGCCGACGGCATCGTATTTCTCCAGCGATCCGGACAGGGTTGCGATAAAGTAGTGCGCGCGCGCCTCGACGTCATTCGGCTCACTCTGCTGGGCATCGACAACACAACGGCGTATCGCGGCAAGTAGCTCCCTGGCATTCATGCGGCACCTATGTCATCGATCAGCCGGCGCATCAGGCTGATGGTTTCGGGTGACACGGCGCCATTCATCTCATAATCCATGCTTGCGGCGCGCAGCGCGCCAACCATTTCTGACGAATAAGCCATGCGAGCGGCGGCAGTACGCGTGGCGCCAAGTCCCTGAGGTACAACCGAAACCATTGCAATCCGTTCGCCACGGCCATTGGCCAGGCTGTAGGTGGCACCAACGAGGCAGAGCGCCTTACTTGGCATGGCGAGAGAAACGCGCCGCACGCGGTCCGGCGGAGAGCTTTGCGCATTTCCAGGCAACGCTGAGGCAATGTTTTCGAGAGTCATGGCGGATCTCATGCTGAAATGGATAAGGGATTAAATTGGTAATCTGCGGACGGCGCGGGCGCGGCCTTCGTACGACTTGCGGTAGTAGTGCTGGTTGCCAAAGTCGAAACCCTGAATCCACGCGTTAGAGGGGCCGGCCTGCTCGCTGGACCAGTACCACTCATCCTTGAATTCATCTTTCAAGTTGATGAACAGCAAGCGCTGTTCGCGACGGCTTGGCAGCTCGCCACCAATCGACCTGGCCCAGGCGCATGCCGCGTCCCAGCTCACGCCCTCGGCTTGACCTGACATCAGCACCAGGTGCTCGTCAGGCGCACCATCGACGCCGCGCATGATCCCGGCATAGATACCACCAGCGTAGGCACTGCCAATGGCGCCAGGCCCG
Source organism: Janthinobacterium sp. PAMC25594 (assembly GCF_019443505.1). NCBI lineage: Bacteria > Pseudomonadati > Pseudomonadota > Betaproteobacteria > Burkholderiales > Oxalobacteraceae > Janthinobacterium > Janthinobacterium sp. PAMC25594. The sequence continues at coordinate 6,420,668 of NZ_CP080377.1, read as the reverse complement.
GTCACGGGCACCAAAGCGGCAGCCGAGCTGTAATGGAGGCGGGACATCCGCGCATCGGCCTGCCCCTTGTCCATGCCCCAATGGGTCAGGAACATGGCGCGAATCTCGGTGACCAGCTCGCTATCGACCGGCCACAATTCGGCGTCGAGCAAGCCGCTGACAATGGCGTCAGCACGTGCATTGCTGTTGGCATCGACTGAGCGATGGCAAAGGGAGCAGGTAGCGAGGGGGATGGCAGCGCCTGGTGTGGCACAAGGCGTGGCGGCATTGCTGGTCATGAGTGGCTCCGTGATGGGATGTCGTGGTCGGGACGAAAAGGAAATTAATAAAGGATTAAATTGGCAATCTGCGGACGGCGCGGGCGCGGCCTTCGTACGACTTGAGGATGTTGACCTGGCCGCCATAGTAGAAATACTGAAGCCACGCGTAAGAGGGGCCGGCCTGCTCACCAGACCAGTACCAGTCCGACTTGAACTGGTCTTTCAGGTTGGCGAACAGCAGCGCTTGCTCGGCGCACGTCGGCAGCGAACCGCCCACAGACTCGGCCCAGACGCCGGCGGCCTCCCAGGACAAATCAACGCCCTCCCCTTCCACCAGCACCAGGTGCTGATCGGGACCACCATCCACGCCGCGGATGATGCCGGCATAGATGCCACCGGCAAAAGCGGCGCCGATGGCGGCTGGGATATGTCCGTACGAGACGACTACAGGAATGAAGGGCTGGGCGCCGATAGTGTCGGCTGCGGGGGTGGTGGAAGGTGCTGCGGTGGGCTGGGGCATTGTCATCTCCTAGCATGTTGATCGGCTGTTAGGAGAATATTAGGACAAGCTAATTTTTAAGTCAATAGGAACTCCTAATATTTAATAAATATTAGGAGTAGTAGCGTCTTTTTAGGTGTCGAGGGAGGACTGGCGGGTCTTGTTGGTGCTGCTTATCGGGCTTTATGATAGCTTTGATGCAATATAGAGCAACAGCACCACTACTGCACACATGCAAAAATAGACACGGTTGTTCAATTTTTCAGCTTTATCAAGCCTTTTCAATATTGCTAACTGAACAATCATCACTGTAGCTGTGTCCTCTCTTCCATGGCACGCCGCTCGCAATCCTTGCTGTACTGTGTACTTCATTTCGAGATTTTTGTCCGGGTAGGCTATGATTTCATCTAATTCCGCCCCTTTTTTCGCCTCTAAAACAGCGCCGTAAAAGTCAAAATTTGCAGGGCTTTCGCACATCAATTGCTTAAATCTAAGTTTTGTTGCTTCGTCGGTTTTAGCCAATGCATCTAGCGCACGATCGTGGTAATCATCAACTGGTAAATCGCTCATCAGATACGATCACTTTCTTTGTGGACTACTCGTCCAATAATGATGCATGCGTCGTCTCGACAAACTTTCCGGGCATGCTTTCGTTGGTCAGGACTATCAGAGGTGAGCCACCATTCTCCTGCATCGCGCGCTAAGCGCTTTACAACCGCTTGTCCCTCATAGTTGATCGCAAAAACTTGACCATCAACTGGCTGAACATCATCGGTATTAATGACAATCACATCATCGGCATAAAGAGATGGCTCCATGCTCTCCCCGCTCACTTGAATTGCTATCAATTTATGGGGTTTGTACCCCCTTCTCTCGATCCAATTACGCCTCATACCCAGCGTTCCTCCGTCTCGCCGATCAGGATCTGTGTTGAATCCGGTTATCCCAGCAGAGAGCTTCAGTTTGACCATTGGTATTTCCACGAAGTTAGGGTCGTCTTGATCGGCGGCTATGACCTGGCGTGCATTAGGCATAGATGCCGCAGGACTTTGGTGCATTTCACCTCGACCGGTTGCGAGCCACTCTTGAGTTACCCCTAACGCCTTGGCCGCCAACAACAAATTCTCGCCTCGCAGAAATTTTGCCTTACCTGTCAGCCAGCCGTGAACGCTCGGGGGCTTCACTCCGCATGCCCTTGCAAGTTCGGTCTGGTTCATCTGGGAAGCAGTCATAGCTGCTCGTATACGTTCTGAAAGTGTCATTAGGCGATCCTAACTGTTACTGGATTAGGAGTGGCTATTGACATTTATGTTAGCTACTCCTAATATGAGAGAAATATCTAACCAAAACCTCTATGACTCCGAGCGAAATGATTGATCGGCTGGGTGGACCTACTGCCGTAGCCAAGATGCTGAATGTAAAGCCACCCTCGGTGCATGCCTGGAGGAGTGGCGGTATTCCTGACGATAAATTGATCAGGCTTGCGCCGATTTTGGAGCGAATCACAGGCGGAGAGGTTTCTCGTCGAACTTTACGTCCATACGATTGGCAGTCCATTTGGCCGGAGTTGGCCGTAGAGGCTGCTCAGCGCCGCGCCACCGATCCGCTGCCCGCTCCTGGCCACGCCGGCCGCCAGCCCCCCTCCCCCACCAACATCCTCGACACCATCCCGGCGCACAGCGTCGTGCTGCCCGCCATCCCGCCGTCGCTCGAACCAAAGGAAAAACCATGAACCACGCCACCACCCACGCGCGTTGGCGCGTCCTCCCCGTCCACCTGGTCGCCAAGCTGTTCGGCGTGCTCATCAAGGTGGAGGGCATGCCCTTCGGATCGAACCGTACGCGCCTGGCGAGTCCGCCGCATCGCGAAGACGTTGCTGGCGGCCAAGTTGGCGGCCAGCTCGCCGTGTGCGCCAGCGGCAGCCAGTTTCCAGATCGTGACCGGGATGCGCTGGTGATGCTGCTGACGCAGGTTATTGCGAACTCCAGTGCGCACTTCGCAGTGGGGCCATCAGATGCAGCCGAGGCGGCCGCTCTTGCTTTTAAGGCTGGCTTATCTGCGTTCGAGGTAAATCTGCAGCCAATTGCCCCCAAGTCGCCACAGCGTCCTCTGGGTGCGGATGGCCAAGCCCACTGACGCTTGCCAGTATTAAGGCCGCCCGACTGATCGCCTCTTTGTGAATTTCGACAATGCTGCGATTCCCAGCCTTCACAGCGACCGTGAACGTTACCTGCTCAGGAATAGGCCCCCTGTTGCTCTCCAGTGTCACCGAGGCCTTAAAAACAGTTAGGCCGATCCCTGTTTGCTGAGGGCTTAGCTCAATAGAAACAAAATTTGTAGCAATCGGAAAAGTCATGGGGAGTTCCTTCAAATTGTTGTTATGGAGATAGCAATGTAGCACGAAGGAATTCCTCGCCTTTTTTGCAGTACCGCACCACCCGTAATCCAGATCCACTTTTAAAAGGAAACCCATGAATACCACCACCCGCACGAAGCTGCTGAAAACCTACCTCGACCCCGAGGAAGAGAAAACGATCTTGCAGGCATGCGCCGCAGCTGGCGTCACGCGCAGCGACCAAGCCCGCCAGAGCCTGTTGCATTGGGCGCGCCAGCAACGTCATGGTAGCCAGCCAGGTAGCCGCCGAGAAGGGCCCAACGGCGGCCCGCGCCGCCGGTCCCAGTTGCTGCCATGCCGCCCGAGTTTCGGCGTCATCCCCAAGATGCACATGCGGGTTTAACGGAATAGAGGCGGAGCCGATGTACGAAATCAGACCGATAGGCCGGCCGATAGCGCCGGCGCAGAAAGACGAGGGACAGGATGAAAAAAGAGCAGCGCGCGACGGCAGCGGATTACGCACTGCAGGCAGTGTGCGTATGGCGCCTGAGCGACAGAGCCAACCTGGCAGCGAAGGCCCAGCCAGAGGGGCAAGCGCGGGCTAAAGCGAGTTCGCAGTTGTATCGCGATACCAACAAGCTGCGCGAGGCGGCGGACAAGTACATGAACACGTCCGATCCGCCGACGTAGCTGGGCGCAGTCCCCGACAGCTACAGGATGGCAGTGCAGACAGGTACCAGGTCTGCGCTTCATCAAAAGTGCAGCAGATGCAGCAGATGCAGCGCAAGGAAGCGCGCGAAAGACGGGCAGTCGCTCACCGAGTCGGGCGACACATCGAAAGCGAAATATGAGCGATCAAGAAATCGAGCAGCAAATCCAGGCCAAGGGCAAGACCGCACCGCGCATCACGCCAGCAGGCATTCAAGCAGCCATCGCACAGACGCACTACTTCACGGCCGCTGACGGCGTGCGCGGCGCCGCCATCGATGGTGGTGTCGACGACGGCTCCACCCCGCCGCTGCATCTGCTGACGTTCTGCGTCCTGGTGCTGCGCAATGGTTTCACCGTCACCGGCGAAAGCGCCTGCGCCAGTCCGGAGAACTTCGATGCCGAAATCGGCCAGGAAGTGGCGCGCCTGAACGCCGAACAGAAGATCTGGGCGCTCGAAGGCTACCTCCTGAAAGAAACGCTGCACCAGCAGGCGCAATAAGCGCGAACGAAAAAAAGCCCGCGTACAAGGCGGGCTTCCTAAAACACTTACTTAAAACGAACATGCCAAGAATAACATACTCCGCGTTTTCGATGAAGCCCCAGGCTGCGCAGGTGCGGCAATGACGGCGCGCTTGATGCCATATGTCGGCTCCCGTCCTTACCTGGTGCTGCAAACGCTGCTGGCCGGTCCCGGCACCTTCTACCAGATCTGCGAGCGCGCTAGCTTTGATCTGGAAGAGTCCGGCATGGAATGCAACATGCGCAAGCATTTCGCCAGCCTGCTGATGGCCCACATCGAGCTCAGCAACATCACCTACACCATCAAGGCATCGACGCGCCAGGCATTGCAGGGCAAGACCGCTGCCGGCGCCTGTAGCGTGGCCACGGCGCATCATCGCGGCCCGAGCGCGCCGCAACCTGTCACCGTCGTGCGTCGCCCTGATCGCGGCGATCTGGACGCCACAGAATCACATCCAGAGAAGCACTTATGAAGCGCCCATCATTCCAGTTTTATCCAGCTGACTGGCGCATCAATTCCAAGCTGCGCCGCTGTTCCGAGGCGGCGCGTGGAGCTTGGGTCGATATCATGTGCGTGCTGCACGATGCCGATGAATATGGCATCTGCCGCTGGCCCCTCAACGAGCTGGCCCAGGTGGCCGGCGTGCCACTGAAGCTGGCGCGCGAACTGGCGGCTAAGGATGTGCTCAAGGGAGCGGACAATAATGCGGCGGACTACGTTTTCACGCCACGTCATGCAGGTCGTGACGGTCAGCCGGTGACTTTGGTGACGTCAAACGCAGGCCCATTGTGGTACTGCAGCCGCTTCGTGCGGGATGAATATATCCGCCAACGGCGCGGGCAAGGTACCCGTTTTGGCGACGAAAACGCACCACCAAACAACACACCAAAGACAACACCAAAGCCCACCATTGGTGATGACTTGGGAGACGGCTCTACATCTTCATCTTCATCTACATTAAAAACAAGTACCCCAAACCCCGCTGACGCGGGGCCTGCTGCCAAGCCGGGCAAAAAGGACTCAACCCCGGCGACTGCGCTGCAAACGTTCCTCGACGACTGCCAGGCCAAGAACGAACGCCCCCTGCGCAACTACGCCCCGCTGTGGGGTTACGCCCAAGGCGCCGGCCTGCCTGTCGACATGGTGGCCTTGGCCTGGGCCGAGTTCTGTCGGCGCTTCCTGCCGGGCGGAACGCAGCCAGCGAAGCGGCAGAAGGACTGGCGCGCCACCTTCCGCAAGTACGTCGAAAACAATTATTTCAAGCTGTGGGCCATCGACCGTGAGGGCCAGTACTTCCTGACTTCGAACGGCAAGCAGGCAGAGAAATTTCAAGAAACCAAGGAAGCGGCATGACCGAAGAACAAACCCTGCCGGCCGCCATTGAGGCCGAGCAATCCGTTATCGGTGCACTGTTGCGCGATAACGCTGGCGTCGACCGCATGGGTGATCTGCGCCCGGCGCACTTTTACCGGCACGACCACCGCACGATCTTCGTGGAAGTGCTGCGCCAGATCGCCCAGGGTGGCGAATGCGACGTGATTACGGTGTCCACCGCGCTGGCCCAGTCGCTGCCTGACTGCGTGGCCTACCTGAACTCGGTGGCCCAGAGCATGCCCAGCGCCGCCAACATCGGCCGCTATGCCGACCTGGTGCGCGACCGCGCGTTGCGCCGGGGCCTACTGGCCGCCACGGCCGACATGTCCGAAATGGCCTTCAAGCCGGACGGCCGCAGCGCCGGTGAGGTGCTCGACGCTGCGCAATCGGCCCTGGCGGCGCTGGCCGAAACGCGTACCTTGCGCGAGCCGATCCAGGCCAGCGCTGCCATGATGGCGCACATCGATGTGCTGGGCGACCGTGCAGAGCGCAAATACACCGGCATCGCCACCGGTTTTGCCGATATTGACCGCCTGCTGAACGGTGGCCCGAATCGTGGTGCGCTGGTGATCCTCGGCGCGCGGCCATCGATGGGTAAAACCGCGCTGGCCCTGAACATCGCCACCAATGCAGCCGAGACACACTCGGTGCTGTTCCTGTCGCAGGAGATGCAGAACGGCGAGCTGCTCGACCGCGCCGTGGCCGCGCTTGGCAGCATCCCACTCAGTACGGTGATCCGCGGTGATTTCAGCGATGGCGACTGGAACAATTTCACGGTGGCCAACGTGAAACTGAACGCCATGGGCCTACACCTGGACGATCAGCCGGCGCTGACGCTGCTGGACGTACGCAGCAAGGCGCGCCTGGTGAAACGCAAGCATGGCCTTGACCTGCTGGTGGTCGACTATCTGCAACTGATGAGCGGCGCCGGCGACAACCGCAATAGCCAGATCGAGGAAATCACGCGCGGCTTGAAGGCGTTGGCCAAGGAGTTGAACATCGTCGTGCTGGCCCTGTCCCAGCTGTCGCGCAACGCCGCCAACAAGGCGCGCCCGCAACTGTCCGACTTGCGCGACTCCGGCGCCATCGAGCAAGACGCCGATATCGTCATCTTCGTGCACCGCGACGAGGTGGACAACCCGCAAAGCCACCTGCGTGGCTGCGCCGATATCTTCGTGGCAAAGAACCGGCAGGGCCGCATCGATGACGTGCTGCTCGCCTACGAAGGCATGTACACCCGCTTTACCGACAACAACCGGCCACGCCCGGCGGCCCCCACCCAGAGCTACAAGCGCGGCCTGGCCGAACACCTCTAGCAAAAAGGACCATCCGCATGACATTCGCCCTGTTCAAGGTCAAGAAAATCTGGCACTACCGCTTCCAGGTGGCCGGCAGCCGCGTTCAGCGCAGCACGCGCGAACGCGCCAAGGCTCGTGCCGAAGCGGTGGCCAGCCGCGCCTACGATGAGGAGGTAGTGCGCACGAACGGCGGCAAGCCGGTACCGACACTGCGCGCGCTCTTCGCCGAGTGGCTATTGGTGCGTGGCCCGGTGTCGAGCGCCGCCCACGTGCGCAGCGTCAGCACCTGCTACCGCCTGCACCTGTACGACCTGGGCGACCTGCTCGTCAGCGAGATCACTGCACGCCACATCGAGCTGGCCCGCAACGAACACCTGACCACGCGCGAGCCGGCCACGGCCAACCACTGGCTGCGCGTGATGCGGCTGGTGACGAATTGGGCCGTTTCCCAGGGCATGCTGGCACGCCGGCCATGGAACGTGGCCATGCTCAGCACACAGAAGCGCCCGCGTAAAATCCTGCCGCTTGATGTGGCCATGCAGTGGCTCGATGCCATCGACGGCGCCGGCCGCCGCTCCCTTGCCGTCTCCACTGCTATCCGCTTCATGTTTGGCCTGGGCCTGCGCGAAAGCGAAGCCGCCAGCGCGCGCTGGGAATGGATCGATTGGGAGCGGCGCACCTACACGCCCGGCATCACCAAGGGTAAGGAGGCCGAGCCGGTACCGATGCCCGCGTGGCTGGTCGACTACCTACAACCCCGGCGCCAGCCCGAAGGCCTGATTACCGCGCGTAAGGACGGCAGCCAGCAGCCGCCCGGCTTCGCCCGGCGCCCTATCGCCACTGCCAACGCCCACTGCAAGACCAAGGGCATCACCCCACACCGTCTGCGCGGCAGCTTCGCCACCCTGCTGTCCGAATCAGGCGTGCCGATCCAGACCATCCAGAAGGTGCTGCGCCACAAAAGCCCGTTGACCACCATGGCCTACCTTGAGAAGAACCTCGACACCGCCGTGCAAGCGCAAGGCAGCATCGCCAAGAAAATGGGATTCACTGCACGGCGAAAAAGTGGCGAAGACCAACCCGCAGACCCGCATGAATCCTGAATAGCATGATTATCGGTAGTCATCGGTACAAATCCGGCGCGGAAATCCGCCGCCGGCAAAAAATAGATACAAACTGAACAAGAAAGGGACCGAAAATGCGTCGCGTCAGAAAAGAGGAAGTGCAGTTCGAGCGCCAAAATGGCCCTGATCCGCTGGACTATTGCTTGGAGTGCTGGAAGGAGTGGATGGATGACGACGACCGCGACCTGGGTGCCAAAACTATGGGTGGCCTCGTTGGGAATTCTGATGGGCATGGCACTGATTCGATTGAAGATCAGCGCAAACGCGACCATGAGATTGCCAGGGCGACCGATGCGATGATAGACAGCCTTTCAAAACTGCACATGTGGGCTATCTACAAGTCTTGCAGCGTCGGCACCCCGTGGCGTTTCCCAAATGCTGATTTTCCTGCTGTTGCCATAGAGGCGCGGGCGGTCCTGTTTGCAAAATTGAAGAAAAATGTTTGCACTGGTTCTCGTTTTTGACCTACAATTCGAAGTACAGGCGGGTTCCGCTCGCCTGAAAATATTGAAGCCAGCCTAAAAAGCTGGCTTTTTTGCATTTCTGAACGTGTTTTTTTCATAGGGGAACTTGTCATGGGTCGCAAATCTTCGCTGACCGATGACCAGTGGATTGAGGTCGAGCGGCGTCACCTGGTCGACGGCATTTCGATCAATGCGCTGGCGCAAGAATTCGGCGTCAATGAATCCTCTATCCGGCGCAAATTAAAGCCGAATAAAGCCGAAGCGCCGAACACGAAAAAAGACCTTCGCGTCATAGCGGAAAAGATGGTTCAGGCTGATGCGACGAATAAGCATATTGCCGAACTGTTCGGCGCATTGCCGCAAGGCCAGCAGCGGATCGTCTCCGAGCTGGCGCGCAAGCTGTCGAATGTAAGCGAACATGCCGCGTCAGCAGCCGAGTTTAGCGCTGCCTCGATGCACCGTTTGTCGATGCTGGCCAATCAGCAGCTCGAGCTGGTAGATGACGTCGATCCGTTGAAAAGCATCAAGCGCTTGCAGGTGGCGGCGCTGCTGCAGGGCCATGCCAACGCCGCCAGCAGCATCCCGATGAACTTGTTGAGAGCGAACAAGGAAGCCATCGACGATATGAACAAGGGCAACGTCCCGGAAACGATGAACTGGCAAATCGAGTTCGTGAGTCCTGATGGCAATTAAATTCCCGCAAAAGCTGGCCTTCCTGCTGACGAAGAAGGCGCGCTACAAAGGCGCGAAAGGCGGCCGTGGCAGCGCAAAGTCCTGGAGCTTTGCGCGCGCGCTGCTGATCAAGGGAAGCGCGCAAAAGCTGCGCATCCTGTGTGCGCGTGAGGTGCAGAAGTCGATCAAGCAGTCCGTGCACAAGCTGCTGAAGGATCAGATTGAGGCGCTAGGCCTGGGCTCCTTCTACCAGGTGTTCGATACCGAAATTCGCGGCAAGAACGGTACCGAGTTCGCTTTTTCTGGCCTTGCTGAGCATACGGTCGAGTCGGTCAAGTCGTTCGAAGGCTGCGATATCGTGTGGGTGGAAGAGGCACAGACGGTCAGCAAGCGTAGCTGGGCCGTGCTGATCCCGACCATTCGAAAGGACGGCTCGGAGATATGGCTGTCGTTCAATCCTGAACTTGATTCGGACGAGACATACGACCGCTTCATCACGAATCAGCCTGAAGACGCGATCATCGTCGACATGAACTACATGGATAACCCGTGGTTCCCCGAGACGTTGGAGAAGGAGCGGCAGCATGCCAAACTGACGCTGCCGCCCGCTGAATACAGCAACATCTGGGAAGGCAAGTGCATGCCCGCCGTAGTGGGCGCGATCTATTACGCCGAAGTCGCCCAGGCCGAGGAGGAGAAGCGCCTCTGCAATGTGGCTTACGATCCGATGCTCAAAGTGCACGTTATATTCGATCTTGGCTGGAACGATGCCATGTCGATCAGCTTGGTGCAGCGGCATGCTGGTGAGCTGCGCATCATCGAGAACATCGAGGAAAGCCACAAGACGCTCGACCATTACTCGGATGAGCTGAAAAAGAAGAATTACAACTGGGGCTTGGTGTTCTTGCCGCACGATGGTCGCCACAAGGATTACAAGACCGGCAAGAGCGCGGAAGAGATCATGCGCGGCTTTGGCTGGGACGTGCGCATCACCCCAAACATGAGCATCGAGGACGGAATTCGCCTGACCCGCATGACCTTTCGCCGCATGTACTTTGACAAGGGCAACGCGGCCCGGCTATTCCAGTGCGCCAAGCGGTACCGGCGCCAGATCAACCAGCAAACCCGCGAGGCTGGCGCGCCACTGCACGACGAGTGGTCGCATGGCGCCGACAACCTGCGCTACATCGCCATCAATGCGGAAAGCATGACCAACGACACGTCGCGGCCTGTCTACGACTACACCAATTCAGCAGCATCAGGAGCAAGGGCAATTTAATGGACGACTTCCAGGAAGCGCAGGAGCTGTACGAGGACGCGATGAACGCGACTCGCGAACAGCGGCAGCAGATTGAGGAAGACCTGCGCTTTTCCGACCCATCGAACCCGCAGCAATGGGATGAAGCCGTCAAACGCTCCCGAGAGCTTGACCCGGGTGGCGCGCGGCCGTGCCTTGTGATGGATCATGTGGGCCAGTACGTTGCCAACGTGGCCGGCCAAGTCACGAAGTCGCCACCGGCCATCCACACAGTTCCAGTCGGCTCCGGCGCCGACGTCAAGGTCAGCGAGCAGCTCGACGGTATGCTGCGCCACATCGAATACGCCAGCCGCGCGCAGGCTGCTTACGGGATCGCCCTGACCTCGTCGGCGCGCACCGGCGTGGGCTATCTGGTAGTGCGCCCTGAATACGTTGACCGCGCGCTTGGCTATCAGGAGCCGCGCATCAGCGCTGTAGCCGATCCGCTGCGCGTGGTGTTCGACCCGTGGAGCGTGCAGCTCGACGGCAGCGATGCCACGTTCGGCTATCTTCTGACCGCCGTCAGCCAGCGCGAGTTTGAGCGCAAGTACGGCGCCAAGGCCGAGAAAAAGAGCTTCGGTTCGGAGCGCCAGTCATGCGGCGAAGGTGAGCGGCAATCCATCATCGTGGCCGAGCAGTGGTACAAGGAAGAAAAGACGCGCCAGATCAGCATCTGGACCGGCGCCGACGGCGAGGACCAGGCCGGTAGCGAAGATGAATACTGGGCTGCGTGTCAGGCTGCTGGTGCGCAGCTGCCCCTCCAGCGCGTGTACAAGGATAAATACGAATGCGTCAAGTGGCGCACGATGTCTGGCGCTGGCATCTTGGAAACGCCGAAGAACAAGGACAGCAGCGAAGGCCTTTACCCAGCCGATTCCATCGGCATCGTGCCGGTGTATGGCTACTGGGGTATCGAGAACGGCGTCATGCGCTATTGCGGCATCCCGCGCCGCGCGATGAACCCACAACGGGCCTACAACTATCATAAATCGGAGTTGCTGGCCTACATGGGCAGTGCGCCCAAGGCGCCATGGATTGTGCCAGCGCGCTCTATTGCGGGGCTGGAAACGCTGTGGGACCGCGCGTCGCTTGATTCACGCGCCTACTTGCCATATCACGATGTAGATGAGCGCGGCCAACCTATTGCGGCGCCATCGCGCCCGAATGTCTCCGTCAACCTGCAAAATCATGCAGTTGGCGCCTCTGATGCGCTGCACGACCTGGAAGCGAGTATCGGCATGTATCAGGCCAACCTAGGCGCGCCGAGCAACGAGTCGTCTGGCGTGGCCATCGATGCACGCAAGCAGCAAGGCGAGGCATCGACCAGTCATTTTCCGCAGCAGCTGGCCTTTTCGCTGGGTCAGGTGGGTCGCATTGCCGTGCAGATGTCGACGAAGCTGATCGATACCAAGCGGCAGCAGCGCATCATGGGTATAGACGCGAAGCCTGGCACGGTCACGATCGACCCAGAGCAGAAGGAAGCGATGCGGGACACTGACGAGGGTATTGTCATCAACCCGAACGTCGGCGACTACGACGTTCGCGTGGTGGTCGGCTCGTCGTTCTCTACCCAGCGCAGCCAGGCGCAGACCGCCCTGGGCGAGGTGATGCGCACGAACCCAGACCTGACACCAGCCATCGCACCGCTGTGGGCGCGCAACCTGGATATCCCGCATGCCGATAAGCTGGCCCAAGTGTTGACCGCCATGGCGCCGCCGGCGGTACAGGCCATCCTCGACCCGGAAACCAACAAGACGCCGAAGCCGGAGCAGCTGATGCAGCAGATGAAGCAGATGGAAGAGTCGCTGAAGGAGGCCTTGAAGCACGCGCACGACGCGCAGGCCGAGGCCGACGAAGCCATGGAGCAGGTACACAACAGGCGCGAGGAAAACGAGGCGAAGGAACGCGAACTGAACATCAAGGCCTACGATGCCGAGACCAAGCGGCTTCAGCTGACCAGCGCGGCCATGACACCGGAGCAGATCCAGTTGATGGTAGCGCAAACCGTCGAGAGCATGCTGAGCAACCCGACGCCGCTGCCATCGGAACAGCCCCAAGCGGCCGAGCCGGTCGCGATGCAGCCCGAACATCAGGAACAGATCGAGCAGGTGCAGCAGGAAGAGCCAGACCCGAATGACCCCAGCCAGATGGATGCTCAAGCACCGCCCGGCATGCCTGACCAGCAGGACCCTGCTGAAATGCAGACCCAATCGAACCCGCCAAGTGCGGGTTTTTCTTTGCCTGAACCACAACCAGGAGCATGACCTTGACCACTGAAAACGCATTGCCACAAGGCGGCGACGCCGCGGCGGGCGCCACGAACGACGATCACACCGGCGCCGAACACGAAAACCAGCACGGTGATGCCGGTGACGCAGGCAACTCCACCGCCATAGCCGAAGGCGAAGGTAATGCCGCGTCGGCCGAGCAGCAGAAGGAAAAGACGGCCGAGCAGCGCGAAATGGCGCGCCTGCGTCGCCGGGTCGACAACCTGACGCGCCAGAAATACGAATTGCGGGCCGCAGTCACGCCCGCACAGCAGCAACAGCAGCACGCCGACGAGAACGACGACGAGCCCGTATCGATGACCCGCGCTGAATTGCAGCGTCATATCGCAGAGCAAGCCAAGCAGCTTGCACCAGCGTTGACGCAGCAGCAGGCCGTGGTTGATCGCCGCCAGGGCGTCGTCGCATCGCTGGCGAAGGAATGGGGTGCCGAAAAGTTTGACACCCTGGCATCCGATCTGGACGATGTGTTCGACGGTTTGGCAGATCGCAGCGGCGCGCCCAAGCCCGCCACTGATGCGATTTTCGAATCCGACAACCCGAAAGGCTTGATCGAGTACCTGACCGACCCGGACAACGTCGAGGAAGCCGAGCGTATCGCAACCATGTCGCCCACCCAGGCCGGCCGCGCGATCGCCCGCATCGAAGACAAGATCGCGGCAGCCGGTAAGGCAGGCAAACCCAAGCCAAGCAACGCGGCAGCGCCGCTGGAAGCGCCGCGTAACGGCGCCGGCAAGACCAGCCCCATGCCCGACCCATCCAACACCAAGGCCTACATCGCCTGGGCAAATGCCCAGGAACGGGCACAACGCTAAATAGGAGCCTTTCATGGCAAACGCACTCCAGACCTCGCAGATCATCACCAATGAAGTGTTGCGCATCGCGCACAACGCATCGGCCTTCCTGGGTAACACCAACACCGACTACAAGGATGCCTGGGAAAAGGATCTCAAGCCCGGCCAGAAAATCAGCGCGCGCGCACCGGTCCAATTCATGCACCGCGATGGTGAAACGGCCGTGGTGCAGGACATCACCGAACGCAACGTCGACGTGACGCTGCAGCCGCTGCTGGGCCTCGATTTCGCCATCGGCTCGACCGAGCTGACCACCTCGGTGGGCAGTAACGGCCAGGTCAGCAAGGCATTCAAAGAACGCTACCTGAAGCCAGCCGGCCTGAAGCTAGCCGCCCTGCTCGATTACCGCCTGGGCGTCGTGCTCAAAAATGGCACGCACCAGATCGTGGGCACGCCCGGCACCCCGCCAGCAACCTTCGCAGACCTGTTACAGGCTGGTGTGCCGCTGGACCGTATGAGCGTGCCGCGCGATGGCCAGCGTATGGCTGCCATCGAACCGGGCGCCAACGCCACCATCGTGGCAGGCCTGTCGGGCCTGTTCAACAACAAGGAAGTGCTGGGCGAGCAGTACAAGACCGGCGTGATCAAGACCGGCGCTGGCCTGGACATCGCCATGTCGCAGAACGTGCCATCGCACACGGTCGGCCCGTTGGGCGGCGTGCCGCTGGTCAACGGCGCCAACCAAGGCATCATCAACGCAGGCGCGACCGACAATCCGTATGCGGCCACCACGTCGCTGGTGACCAACGGCTGGACCGCCGCCGCTGCGCTGCGCCTGAATGCCGGCGACACCTACACCGTCGCCGGCGTGTTTTCGGTCAACCCGGAAACCAAGGCCAGCACGGGCGTGCTGCAATCGTTCCTTGTCACCGCTGCCGTTTCGTCGGACGGTGCCGGCAATGCCACCATCATCGCCAGCCCGGCGATCATCGCTGGCGGTGCTTACCAGAACGTGACTGCGCGCCCAGCCACCGGCGCGGCCATCACGATCACCTCGGGCGCTGCCAATACGACCTACACGCAGAACATGGTCTGGCACCGCGACGCCCTGACCTTCGTGTCGCCAAAGCAGGAACTGCCAGGCGGCATGGATATGGCCTACCAGGCATCGATGGCTGACGAGGGCGGCATTAGCCTGCGCTTCGTGCGCGGCTTCGATATCACCGCCAACAAGTTCATCAGCCGCTTCGATGTCCTGTGGGGCGCCGCCGTGACGCTGCCGAACTTCTCGGTGCGCCGCACCAACTAAAGCGACCAAGGCCAGCCACGCGCTGGCCTTTTCGCATTTACCCAATCAAATGGAGCACACCATGTACCCACTCAATATGAAACTGAAGGAAGGCGTCGGCTTTGCCGTTGCCAACGACGAAGCCGAACACGACACGCTGGCCGCCGCCGGCTATGGCCCGGCCCGCGCTGGCGCCGTTGCAGTCGCGCCAGCGACGCAAGCGGATTTCGCCGCCAGTGTCCGTGCCCAGCTCGATGCGGCCGGCATCAGCTATCCGGACGGCGCTGGCCTGGCCAAGTTGGTAGCCTTGCTGCCAAAGGAATAAGCAGTGGTCACCGCCCGCACCATCATCAGCCTGGCACTCGAAGCCATGAACCGGCTTGCGCCAGGTGAGGCGGTAGATGCCGACCTGGCGGCTGTCTGCCTGCGTCGGCTCAATGCCATTGCCGATGACTGGTCGGTCGGCAGCACCATGCCGCCACAAGACCAGATCGTCTCCGGTGTGATCACGGGGCCAACGCTGACGCTGGGCGTGGGTGATTTTGCAGCAATCGCACCGGGCGACCAGGTCGAGCAGTTGCAAGCCGACGACTATCCCATGGCACCGATCACCATGGCGCAATACAACGATATTCAGCTGAAAACGACAGGTGGCCGCCCGGAAGTATGGGCGCGCGATGGCCTGTCCACCATCTTCCTGTATCCAGCCGCCACTGGAAATACCATCAACGCGCTGTCGCGCAAGGCCTTTTCGCAGTTCGCCGACCTCGATACCGCCTACCTTCTACCCGCCGGCTATCAGGGCGCCTTCGCTGCCGCGCTGGCCGTGGCCATGGCGCCGGCACTGCTGGGCAAGGTCACGGCCGATCTGATGCTGGCCGAGCAGCGCGCCCTGTTCCGCATCAAGAGCGGCAATATTCGCCCAGCCATGCTGAGCACCAATCCACTGGCGCCCAACTGCGTCGGCAACATCCTGCAGGGCTGGAACTGATGGCCGGCCGCAATTACGTCGCCTGTATCGGGCCCAGCTACCACTTGGATGACCGCAAGGCAGCTGTGCAGACGGCGATCAACTGCTATCTGGAGCAAATCGAAGGTCTGGGCGAGACGCGCGTGCTGACGCAGGTATCGGCCCCTGGCTTGGCCCTGTTCCTCACCTTGGGCGCCGAGATTCGCGGCCAGCGCAATGTTGAGGGCCGCTGGTTCGTCGTAGCTGGCAGCACCTTGTTCGAGATCGTGGCCGGCGCCGCCGTCAGCCGCGGAACGCTGGCGTCGTCCAGTGGCGCCGTCGGAATGGCGCACAACAACACCCAGCTGGTAATCGTGTCCGGCGCCGTGGGTCAGGTCTACACCTTGGCAAGCAATGTGCTGGGCACGATCACTTCGCCGGCATGGCGCGGCTCGAACACGGTCGACTTCATCGACGGCCACATGATTTTTGTGGCACCCGGTACCGACCAGTTTTACATCACCGCCCTCGACGACGCCAGCAAGCTCGATGCCCTGGACTTCACCTCGGCCGACGCCCAGCCGGACAACATCGTCACCAGCAAGGTGCTGCACCGTGAACTGATCCTTCTGGGCACCTACACCACCGAAATCTGGATCAACAGCGGCGGCGCCTTGTTTCCCTTCGCGCGCTACAACTCGGCGCAGATCGACGTCGGTTGCGTCGGCAAGGATGCCGCCATCGTCGCCGCCGATTCGATCTTTTGGATCGGCCAGACGCGCACAGGTAGCGGCATCGTATATCGCATGCTGGGCCATGCGCCCTCTCGCGTTTCCACGCGCGCCATCGAGCAGCTGCTGGCCAAGTCTACCGACCTGGCAGCGGCCAGCATGTGGACATACCAGGTTGACGGGCATGAATTCATCGGCATCAACGCGCCGGGCATGGACACCACACTGGTCTATGACGCCGCCATGCAGCAATGGCATGAACGTGCTGAATGGGGTGATGGCTGGGCGCCGCTGCGCGCTATCGACGTGTGTTTCGCCAATGGAGCGCAATACGCTGGCGATGCCGCCGGCAAGCTGTACAAGATCGACCCCGCCACCTACACCCTGGGCGGCGATCCGCTGGTGCGCGAGCGCACATGGCCCCACATGGTCAAAGGCAGCATGGAGCCGATCACATTCGCTGGCCTGGAACTGGCTTGCACTACCGGCCATGGCGGCAACGTCACGCTCGAACTATCGAACGATGGCGGCTATACCTTCGGCCCCAAGCTGCTGCGCCCGCTGGGCGCCATCGGGCGCTGGATGCAGAAAGTGCGCTGGATGATGCTGGGCACGGCGCACGACCGGGTTTTCCGCATCCGCTGCTCCGATCCGGTCCCATTCAATATCCATGCGGCGGCCATCGATGATTAGCGTCCCAGCCCCAACCCGTATCGCTATCGGTACCGCAATGGTGGCGGGCAAGCAAGTCGAGATCTACATCACGCCGGAATGGGCGCGTTATTTCGAGTCGCTCAATGCCCAGTCATCCAGCACCTTGCAGAATTTCAACAATTTTGCCATGGGCGCCTTCATGGGCCTGCTAGCCGAAGGCAGCGACGGCGCCGAATCAATCCCGCCGCCGCCTGGTCCCCGTGGCTTCCCAGGTGATCAGGGTTCAACCGGCCCGGCGATAACGCTGGGCGATGAGGGCGGCGGCTCAACAGAGTTTGTGCCCGGTCCACCAGGCCGGGACGGCGAGCCCGGAAAGCCGGGCCCCGCCATTTTTATGCTGCAAGAGCCAGAGACGACTGACGTATTCTGGCCCGTCAAACCTAACTGAAAGGCAACCATGGCCTCGAATAAGACTTTCCGCTTTGGCCCAGTCGCCCTGAGCGCGACGCTGACCACCAACTTGCTCAGCCCGCCCACGGCCGCCGGCGGCGTCAACGCTGGTGCATCGTCGCAGTACATCGTGCTCAAGCATATCCGCGTGACGAACAAGACAGCCAGCGCCGCGGCCTTCTCGACATTCCTCGGTGCCAGTGGCGCCAACGCAGCGGGCACCGAAGTCATCGGCGCTGGCCAGCAGGTGCCCGCCAACAACTCCTACGACTGGTACGGCATGCTGCGCCTCGATGCAGGCGAATACCTGGTCGGCGGCGCTGGCACGGCCAGCGCGCTGACGATTTCGGGCGAAGGTGAGATCGGGGTGGCTGGCTGATCATGCAGAAAATCACGGTGACCTATGGATGCGGTTTCGCGCCAGTGCCGGCCCGCACGATGCACGACCAGGTGCGCCGGCTGCAGGAAGACCTGAGCAAACTACCGCAGTATCAGCCAGAAACTAAGCATCGCTTTCATGGCGGCATGTACTGCCGGGAAGTCTGGCGCCCAGCTGGCGTACTGGTGGTCGGCAAGGTGCACCGCAAGGAGCACTTCTACCTGATTGTCAGCGGCACGGTCTGTATCACTACTGATAGCGGCGTGCAGTGCATTACCGGCCCGGCCATGATTGAAAGCATGCCAGGCACCAAGCGCGCGGTCTACGCGAAAACGGATGCCCTGTGTATGACGTTTCATCGTACTGATGCGACTGACGTCGATGCGGCCGAGGCAGAACTGGTCGAGGACGAACCGACAGCAATGTACGCCGCTGGCAATTTGATCAAAAACACGACGCAAGGAGTTCTGTCATGACATTTTGGGTAGCGGGAGCCGCAGTCGTCGGCACCATTGGGGGCTCGCTGATCAGTTCGAACGCCGCCGGCAACGCCGCCGACCAGCAAGCGCAGGGTACTGCCGATAGCCTGGCGGAAAGTCGTCGCCAGTACGATCTGACGCGATCGGATTATGCGCCGTACTTGGCAGCTGGCACCAAGGCCCTTGGCACGTTCGCAACGGAAAACGATACTCCGCTCGATCGGAGCCAGGTCCAGCTCGAACCCGGTTACCAGTTTGGCCTGGATCAGGGCCAGCAGGCAATTAACCGCCAAACCTCGGCCGCCGGTGGCCGCATCTCCGGCGCAGCCCTGAAGGCTGCGGCCCAGTACGGCAGCGACTACGCCACCAGCGGCTACAGCGCGGCATACAACCGCGCTAACCAGACGCGCACCGACCGCCTGAATCGCCTGGCCGCGCTGGCCAATATCGGGCAGACCAGCACTCAAAATGTGAGCGCATTGGGCGCAGAGGCCACGGCATCGAACAACGCGCTGACCCGCGCTGCTGCCAACAACGCCGGCGCTGCCACGCTGGCCCAGGGGAACATCTGGGCCAATACTGGCAATCAACTCGCCGCGATTTATGGGCGCAGCGCAGGAACCGGGCAGCCAGCAGGCGGTTACGCTGACGAAATGGCGCGAATCAACGCACAAGCAGCGAGTGGAGGATAAAAATGGCAGACGACAATATTTTCCAGCAGTACCTGCGGCCGCCGAAGTCGGTGCTGGAATACGCCGACGAGTACGACCAGGCCGACGCGCGCAAGCAGACGCTGCAGCAAAATGCACTGACACTGGCTGCCGGGCAGCAAAAGCAAGACGACTATACGCGCGAACGTGGCGCCGATAACGCGCTTTCCCGCCTCGTTTCGAGTGGGCAGACGCCAGACCAGGTCGCGGTGGGGTTGGCCCAGGCCGGTTACGGCAAGCACGCACTCGCCTATACGAAGCAGCAGCAGGAGCTGGCGAACGCCAAGGCGACCAATGAGCACCTGACCGCGCAGACCGGCAAGCTCACGGCGGAGAAAGACGGCCTTGCCTATAAGCAACGAGAAGAAAAGCGCCAGAAATCCATTCAGGATATTGCGGCCTTTACCGACCCGCAGCAGGCACTGGTCAGCCTGGCTTTACATGAACAGGCTGGTGATATCGATCCTGAGCAGGCGGCGCTTGTGCGGCAGACTATCCCGAAAAACCCTGCCGACTTCCCGAAATGGCAGGTCAGCATGTTGCAACGGATAATGTCGGCCAAGGATGCGGCCGGCCAGATCGCGCCCGATGCGAACAACATTGCCACCAACGCCCGTATCAAGTCCGAGGGCGATGCAAACCGTGCTGTGACGGTGTCCGGGCAAAACAAGGTCGATGAGCGTGCCCGTAAGGCTGCAAGCCAAGGCCGCATCCCTACTGGCTATCGTGCCAACCAAGATGGAACACTTGTATTTATCCCTGGCGGGCCAGCCGATCCGAAAATCGTCAAAGGCAAGCCGACCGAATTCGAAGGCAAATCTGCCATCTTCGGTGCGCGTGCCGAAGAGGCAGATAGGATTTTGAACTCGATTGATTACCGGCCTGCGGCCGTCAACTCAAAGCGATCACTGGAAGGCTTTCCCCTTATCGGTGGCGCTCTGAGCGCCGCCGCCAACAAATTCTCGTTGACAGATAGTGATCAAAAGGCAGAGCAAGCCCAACGCGATTTTGTGAATGCGGTGCTGCGACAAGAGTCCGGTGCCGCGATTGCCGCATCGGAATTCGATAATGCCGTTAAACAGTACTTCCCCCAGCCAGGCGACAGCGTTGGCGTGATAGCACAAAAAGCCAAGGCCAGAAAAACCACGATTCAAGGCTTGAAAAAGAACGCCGGAAACTCCGCATTCACCGCGGACTCTGGCGTCGCCAAGCCATCCCTCAACGACATTTTCAAATAATCCATGGCTACCGTACAAGAGAAAATTGCGCAGGCCAAGGCGGCCGGCTATGGTGATGCTGAAATTGTCGGTCACCTGGCCGCAATGCCTGAATATGGCGAAAAAATCAAGGCTGCATCGAGTGCCGGATACAAGCCGGAAGAAATCGTCAGCCATCTTGGCGGTCCGCAGCCTGCTGCAGCCGCGCCGGATGCCTCCAAAGCAAAAGGCGGCGGCTTTCTCGATGGCGTGGTGGCCGCCGGCGCTGGCGCCGGATCTAGTGCCGGACGCTTCGTCCTGGGCGCGCAGCGGCTTGTGGGCAAGGGCCTGGTCGGCCTCGATAGCGTCACGTCACCAACCCCGTCATTATCGGATTTGGTTACCAGCAATAAATCCCCATCCCTGTTGAATCGGGCCGGTAACTGGCTGGTCAAGGATGCAGAGGAAGGCCGCGCGCGGCTGACTGCCGATCTGGCGCCCTATAAAGAGAAGAACCCGCTGTCCGCCCTGGCGGGTGAAGTAAGTGGCGATATCCTCGCGTCGCTGCCGGTCGGTGGCGCCCTAGTGAAAGGCGGCGCAAAATTGATGCAGATGGCCGGCATCACGCAGCAGGCCGGCAAGGTCATTGGTGCGCTGCCACGTGCCGCACAGGCCGCTGGCGTGGGCGCCGCCTACGGTGGCGTCATGGGCGCCACTAACTCTAATGCCGACACCTTTGGCGGCTCGCTGGGCGATGCGGCTACGTCGGCCGCCGCCAGCGCGGCGTTTGGCGGCATCTCATCGCCAGTGGTGAGCGGCCTGGGCGCCATCGCGGGCAACGTGAAACAGCGTTTTTCCCAGTCATCCGCCCTTGAATATGCAAAACAAAAAGCGGCCGAGGCTATCGCGCGCGACGCGCGCGGAACCCTGGCGACCGGCGGCTACGTCAACCCGCTCACCCAGGTGGCGGCCCGCTTCGGCAAGCTGGGCGATGAGGCAGTGCTGGCGGATGCCGCCGGGCGCAATACGAATCAGCTGCTCGATACGCTGGCCACCCTGCCCGGCCGGACCAAGGAATCCGTGTATAACCTACAGCGGCAGCGCACGGCCGGCGTGGGCGAGCGCATGCGCAGCGCGGCCGAGAAAGCCTTGGATACCCAGGGACAGCGACAAGCAACCACCGTGGAGGCGCTAATTTCTCGCCGCAACCAAGATTCGGCTCCGCTGTATGCGCAACTGCGCCAAATTGAGGTGCAGCCATCAGATACCTTGAAAGCCATCGTTGCCGACGCGGACAAGCTGGGCGCCGTAGCGCTCGGCCGCAAGATTGCGACCGGTTACCAGCAGCCCTTTACCATCGACGGCACGCCCGCAGCGAATGGCATCATGAACCAGTCCGGCAAGTGGGGAATGGGCGACTTGGATCACGTCAAGCAAGGCCTGGACGACTTGTTGAAGTCCTCGAGCGCGACGAAGCCTGATGGCACAGTGACGGCGCTGGGCCGCTCGATCACGGACTTGCGCAGCAAATTAATCAACGAACTCGACACGGTCACGACCGACCCGCAAACCCGGGTGTCTCTGTACCAGTCCGCCCGCAACGCGTTTTCGCAGCCCAGCTCCCTGATCGATGCGGCCAACGCGGGCAAGAAGTCGATCAATCAGGGTGAGGCCGGTATCAACACCGTTGTGCGTAACATGAGCGACAACGAGCTGCAAGCATTTCGCATCGGTGCCTTTGAGGGTCTGCGCGAAAAGCTCGGCACCCAGGGCGGCCAGACCAACATCATGAATATGTGGAAGGAGCCAGCGACGCAAGAGAAATTGCGCGCAATCTTCGGCAGCCAGCGCGCCTACCGCGAGTTTGCCGCTGATGTGGCCAAGGAAGCGCAATTGAAGCGCATCCAGAGCGTCGGCGTGGGTTCACAGACAGCGGCGCGCCTGGCGGGCATGGGCGACCTGGACACGCGCGCACTCACCGAGGCTGGCAGCAGCGTTGCGGCGCTGAAGGCCGGCAACCCGCTGGTGGCGATTGGCGCCGCCAAGAATGCTTGGAACCGCGTGGCCATTCCGGAGCCCGTGCGTAACCAAATGGGCGCCATGCTCCTGTCGCGCGGCGCCGAGGGCCAGCAAAACATGAATGCCATCGTCAAGATCGTGCAACAGCTGAACGACCACAATTTGATGCTGAATGGCGGCGTCGGTGCCTTGGCTGGCCAGGCCGGCGGAAGCCTGTCCGGCAACCTGTCAACGCCAGCACGCATCCAGCAGCAGTAACCCGCACCCCACGCACCCAGCACGCCGCCCTTCCAGGCGGCTTTTTCTTTTCCAGCCTCGCTCATGCGGGGCTTTTTTGTTTCCAGGGCCAACCATGTCAGCAAGCCAGCCAGCACTTTTCAACGTCCAGGAATTCACCGACGACGGCATCACCCTGGTCGGTGGCCGCCTGTATACGTATGCCTTCGGCACTACGGCCCAGAAAGTGGCTTACACCGATCCTGAGGGCACCGTGCCGCAGACCTACACGGCCGATGGCCTGGGTGGCCAGTACATCGCGCTCAATGCGCGGGGAGAGCTGCCGACGCCTCTGTACCTGGGTAATGGCTCATACGATATCAGCCTTAAACGATCAGACGGTACGACGGTATGGACGCGCAAAGCAGATGGAGTTAATAATCTTACCAACACATTTATAGCGCTGTTGGCTAGTTTTCTCGGATCCAGCCTTATTGGTTGGATTTCATCGGCGATTGGTTCGGCATTCCGAACCGTGCAGGATAAACTACGCGACCAAACAAGCTTATTTGATTTTATGTCTATTGAGCAGATTAATGACGTCAAGGCTGGAACAAAAGCAATTAATGTTGGAGAATCAATACAGGCCGCATGGGACTGGTGCGTCCCTCGAGGAATTGCATTACACGTACCAGCAGGTGTATACAGAATTGATGCTCCACTTATAAAGCTGAGCAGCTTCTCGGCACCTGTGATGTTTGGCGAAAATGGAATGTTCTCTGTTTTTGATTTTTCCAACATTCCAGCAGGCGCATCTTCTTGTTACATACAGGGAGGTAGCGGCCGCCTTTTGTCCGCAAATTGGTGCAATATCGGATTTAAAGGAAACGGGACGCAGATAGCTATAGAAATAGATGGACAATGTGGAATGACATTTAGTGACTGTGTTTTCTCCGACCTGTCCGGTGGATTTCTATTTAATAATAAAACTGCGGGTTCATTTGGTGAATATCTTATAGCAGATTCTTGTGAATTCAAATCATCTTGCTTAAAACCAATTGAATACAGAAAGTCCAGTGGAGATGCGAGCTTCCACGGGTCTGGACTGCGGGATTGTTTGGTCAATGGCGCAACCGGATACCCGGTTGTGACCGTAGGTGATGGATGCTTTCCATATAATTCACCACTTAGCTTACAGTTATGGCCACAAGGCGGCCCAGTTATCCTTGTTCAGCACAATGGTACTAACCCTAACGTTCCTGCAATTTTCCATGGCTCAATTACCCTTGAGCCGAGCGCCACAAAACAAGTTGTATTAGGTCAAGGCCCTGGTAATTTATTAATGGACTCCACCATCCTATCAGTTAATGAGAATTGGACTCTTGGTACTGCTCGCCTCTGTGAGCACATAACGCTTGCATCAAATGGGCAACTTTCCTTGCTGCGGCGACCTTATACATCAAGCGCTACCCCCGTAGTAAATGGCGGCGGTGTAAACGTTGACCTAACATTCAATAGAAATGCAGGAATTAAAACAGGAATGTTGTTGCATATAACTGCGCGTGGCGCAAATTATAGATGGTCAACATTAGGCATTGCAACAATGGCATCTGGCCAAGGTGGCGCAAATACATTTACTAAGATTTGCGATACGGTCGTATTCAATACTTCCGGATGGGGGGCGCCTACATACTCCCTTGATGCCAATGGTTTTGTTGTTGTAACTAATGCGTCGTCAGGATTTAGTGTTACGTTGGACATTGCAGTATCCCAGTTAGGCTACAACATAGGGTAATAAATTATTTACTAATGCATGAAAAGTAACAATGTTGCATGTTGGTAAATGATTAGATTGGAATATCCCCCATAGGTATTGAGTCTAGTCAAAAATTAACTTCAACCCGTCTATTTATGTCAAAGGCATACCCTCTTGACTACTTAGTTAAGCCGTAAAGACTGAGACCTACCTACCCCATCAAAGGCACCCATGACTGAACCCGCAACAATTACCGCCGCCGGCGGTGCACTCGCTCTCGGTACCGTGACACTGACCGGCTCGATCCTCGGCCTGGAATACGATGTGCTACTCGTCGGCCTAGCAGGCGGCCTTGTCGCCTTGTCGATGGTCGACCAGACCAGCCGTCTGAAAATGGTTATTTCCGTCATGACAAGCGCCTTGGTAGCCGGTTATGTCGGACCCATTGCGCATGCTGGTGCGATGGAATATTTTCCCTGGATGGCGAAGTCTGCCGACGCTGTGCGCTGGTTCTGTGCGTTCGCCGCCGGCGTCTCGGCACAAACCATCGTTCCGCTCGCATTGGGCTGGCTGAAGAAAAAAGGAGGTGTTCAATGAGCCTCATGCTCACCCTGAATTTGCTGGCCGGAGCCATCCTGCTCTGCCATTCTTTGTGCGTACTGAATCGTATGAATCGCCACAGCAACCACCTTTACCGCCTCTTCTATGTGCTGATGGGCGTGGGTGCGCTCGCCGTGCTGGCAGGCCCACTGTACGGCTACACGCAGCCACCTCCAGGTGAAGCGCTTTTGAAGGTAGGCATGACTGGTGTCGTCGTGATTGGCTGGTTGATCAAAAACCGCAGGGCCGTACCATGAGCGCCCTGGAACTGTCCCAGCTGCTGGCCATCATGCCGCTGGCACGCGCGCGCGCGCCAGCCTTCCTGGTGCCGCTGAATGCGGCCATGCTGGAATTCGGCATCACGACCCCAGCGCGCCAGGCGTCGTTCCTGTCACAGGTCGGGCACGAGTCTGGCCAGCTACGCTATGTGCGTGAGCTGGCCAGCGGCCAGGCCTACGAGGGCCGTGCCGATCTGGGCAACACGCAACGTGGCGACGGCGTGCGCTTCCGTGGGCGGGGCCTGCTGCAGGTGACCGGGCGCGCGAACTACGCCGCCTGTGGCCAGGCGCTGGGCCTGGATCTGCTGGCACAGCCCGAGCTGCTCGAGCAGGCCATCAACGCCTGCCGCTCGGCAGGCTGGTTCTGGCAGACCAAGGGGCTGAACGCCCTGGCCGATGCCGGCGATCAGGTGAAGGTGACGCGACGCATCAATGGCGGCACGAATGGCCTGGCCGAGCGCCTGGCGCTATTCGCGGTGGCGCAGCGGGTGCTCGCGTGAGTGCGCTGGCTAAGTTCGCCGGCAAGGTGCCCAGCTGGCTGTACGCCACCGTAATGCTGTGCGTGCTGGCGAGTGCCGGCATGCTTTACCAGCGCCTCCTCGGTAACGCCCAAGGCCGGGCGGAAGTGCAGGCGCTGTGGGATACCGACAAGAAGACCCGCGCGGCGGCGGAAACGAAGGCGGTGGCGCAGCGCGCTGCCGAGAATCTGGCGCTGGCCAGGCAACAGGCCGCCAAAGCGGCGGCCGTCACGAAAGTCTACGATGACGAAATCAACGATGTGCGCGCTCGTCTTGCTGCTGCTGAGCGCATGCGCAAGCCCGCCTTCTGTCCAAGTGCTGGACCTACCGCCCCGGCCGGTGCCAGTGGCCCCGAAGGAGGCACTGCAGCCGATCCCGCCAGCGGGCTACTTCCTGACGCAGTGGCGCGAGATATTCAAGCCTTGATCCTGCAGACGGAAGAGGTAGCCGCGACTGGACGGGCATGCCAGGCATTTATCCGAGCCAACATCGTCCCGTAAGCATGTATAGTAGAACTTTTCGTGGCGCCGATTTTGCATTCCTGTTTCGGGAATCGCAATCTCTCCTCCCCAAAAAATCCCCATGATGCTCTGAGGCCCGCATTATTGATGGCGTTTGACTTCCGGCTCCGGGCACCAGCGCACAGAATTTGGAAACATCGAAAAAGCCATTAAACCCAATATAATCAACGGGTTAGTGGCTTTTTTTTACGTCCCGACATTTCTCTTGATCCAGATTAAAGCCGACAAAAACCAGTAGCGATTACGCCAAATTTACGCCATGATTACGCCTCAACGAGAGGGATGCATGGCTTCATTCAGGAAACGGGCTGGCGGCTGGGAAGCCGGGGTCCTGAAAGCCGAAAGCCGGGGCCAGGTCTGACATTTGGACACGACCTTGGTTTTTGTAGAAATGGTGTCGTGAAATTCGCCCTACTTTGAAGCACGAACTGTGAAGCTTTTGTCCGATTGTCAGACCTGCCCCTCGCTCGCATGGTGCGCTGGCCGGCAGCGCTCAAACGGGCGCACCAGATAATCGGCATGCCGGTGCTGGCCGCCTCGACAGCAGCTTGCCAAGTTACATTTCGGCATGGTGGCGACTGTCTGGGACATGGATAAGGCATTCACCGGGGCGTGGTAAGGCGTGTAGTTTCCTGTTCGGCAATTTGCTATTCTCGGGGGCGTCTGGCGGCCGTGGATGTAATGAGTTATCGACGGCAAGCGGCCAGAAGCAAACGTTTACGTTGATGTGACAATGTGTGACTTTTCTCGCTTGGTAATTCGTTATGCTCACGGACCGCTGCAGGCCAGAAAGGCCGTGGTCACAACTTGTCAGCTCTCGATAAAAACGCTGTAAAATTAAGTAGAAATAATTTTTGTAGCGAGCACCGACCATGAAAAATACACTTAGTCATGAAAATTTTCTACCCTCTTTCTTTAAGCCACATGGTCAAGTGAAAGTCTGGCCAGAGGGGAATGTCGTTTTTCTTGATTTGACCGGGCCGTTCAATCGCGAATTCTTTTCTTCACTCCTCGTCCTCAATGACACGCTTTATTCGGAACTGAAGGGTAACGGGCCTTTTGTGGAAATAGCCTTGTTTCGAGAGAGCATGTTAATGCCGCAGGATGCACTAGCGGAATTTGGCTCTATTCTCCTGAAGCGAAGTGAATGTAACATCTCCCCTCTTGCTACCGCCTGGGTAATTGGTGAAGAAATTACAGAATCCATTATTATGCTTCCTTTGTTTAAAAAGAAATTTTCTGAGGCGGCCCGACCATTTGAAGTTTTCAATTCTTTGGATGACGCGAATGCTTGGGCGCGTGAGCTGCTTCTGTCCGCCAATAGTCGATGTCAAGACCGGCCTGGTCATATACGCGTTTAACGAATAATTCCGGCTTTTTCTCCCGCCATTTCTTCATCGCTTGAATCGGTGTTGCGTTATCCAAGGCGCGCTGGGGAATGTTGTGGTTGTAGATTTTCAGGTAATTGCGCAGCGTCGATTCCAGTTCGGCACGGGAGCCGAAACGGGTATGGTTGACGACCTCGCTGATGCGGCCATTGAAGCGTTCGACCATGCCGTTGGTTTGCGGGCGCCTTGCAGAGCATCCGGTTCTGTTTGTCATAACGTCACAATAATTTCCCACGACCTACTTAACGTTCGGCGACCGCAAATTCCTCTGTGCTCGCACTCGATTTCCGTATGAGCCTTTTGGAGAGAATGTTTGGACGTTAATTATTCATAATAGAGTCACGCTGATGTGTCCAACATTTCTCAGCTAATCTGTACCCTTCAATGTTCTCAGCTGGGCTGCGATTAACAGCCAACTTGCGAAGGAAATTATGAATATACGTGTAATTCAATGTTTCTTTGCCGCTGGGCGTTTGCCTCGCTCGCTCAGCGTTCCCTGCGAGGTTCGAAGCAAGGCGCTTTGCAGGCGCAAGTGGCGCAGTCGGCGGTTCAACTGGCGGACGGTGGCATAGACCCGCGGCAACTTGGTCTCCTACGCGGAGGCGGGCAGCCATTATCACAAGCGCTTCTGGCGAAGATGGAATCGGCGTTTAACGCTGATTTTTCCGACGTGCGCGTCCATATAGGACCGCAGGCGGGCCGGCTTGGTGCCCTCGCCTTCACGACAGGAAAGGACCTCTACTTCGCGACCTGGCAAGATGCCGCAACCGCACTGATCGTGCGTTCCAAGGACTTGGCCCCGACGCCGCAGATAGCGGTGGCATCGGTGCGATGGTTAGTAAATTTTCCAAGCTTGCGCAGATCGGCGAACTGCTCATGTCGATCACTTCCGGGCCTGGGGTAAAACGCCACAACACCTCTGCCTGGATCACCGGCAGGATCCAGCCACAGGACTACCAGAAGATGTATGTCCCCATCGCCAACATCCGTTCTCAGCACAGCATCGATGGCGCCGCCGTCGTCACGACCGCGACGCGCACCGCCAGCATCCTAAACTGGCTGAACCAGCATCCGTCCGATCAGTACATGGATATGAACACGCTGAACGTGTTGGCAGGCTCGACGGGAAATATCAAGGTGGGCCTGGGCGACGGTGACAACTACATCACGCTCGATGACGTTGGCCGGGTCGAGGCGATTCGCGGCGCCTTACAGCAGAATGGAAACCATGCGCTGCGATATATCCAGGTTTACGCCGTCAAGCTCGACGATGACGAATACCAACAACTGCGCATCCGTGATGCACATGGCGTCCAGCGCACGGCCTATGTCCATAACCTCCTGCCTTACTCTGCTCTTCCCCGCTTCGCCGCCGGCACTGCCTTGAACATCCTGAAGAACAAGATCGCACCAAAGGTCCTTCCCGTCATGCTGGCGTCACCCCTGCCGTCCCGCGATGTGCCCGACATCTGAACATCGAGGGCGCGTCTTTTGGTTTTGTCGCAATAGGAAACCGTCGATGGGTCGACGACTTCCTGCCCTGGAACTGCGCTGCCAAGCTGGCTGGTTGAACTCCGCTACCCAGCGGTGTGGCAAACATCTACTGGCGAAAGCCTGTCATTAAATCCGTGACCGCGTTTCGGATCATAAAATATCTCGATGTAGTCGAAGATGTCCAGGCCTTCTTGACGGCGTAGTACAGACTGCGGCTGATATCGAGCACACGACATAGCGACTTGACTGAAAACTCGCTGCGGTGCGTCTCAATGACGGCGTACGTCACTTCTTTAGGCGAGTTAAGTACGCATCTAACTTTTTCAAGATGGCCAGCTCCTCCTGGGCACTGGCAAGGTCACCTTTTAACTGTTCGATTTCACTCAGATTGCCCGTCGGTGGCCGGCCGGGAGAGCGCAGGACTTCCTCCAAGGATTGCTCATCGAGCTACTTCGCCCACTTGTAGAGCTGGTTGCGACGTAGCCCTTGCTCTACCGCCAAATTAGTGGCGCTTTGATTGCCCGCGCGCAGCCGCGCTACCACATCGCGCTTGAACTCATCTGTGAATGTGGCGCGCAACTTGGGTGCTGATTCCGGTGAAGTGGGAATGATCTCCCCCTTCGAAGGCAATTGTTTCTTCTTCATGAATATCCTCCGGCGGACGGTACAGAGTCGATGGTGCCGCGTACCAGCCAGGCTCGTAGATAAGAGGCCAGCGCCACGCGCGGGGCAAAGGGGCGCGGCAGTCGGAGGGCAGATGGCATCAGGTGGAGTCATGAAAGTATTGCAGCGTGTCGCAAACGTTCAAGACCTACTTGACTGACCAAACGATACTACCTTCATCACATGCCAACCGAGGGAGTCTCATGAATACCGCTGCCACGCCCGTCTTGCACAAGGTTGCCGATTTATTAGTAAATGAAAATTTTCGGTGACAGTACCCGGTGGGAAATGCAGCCCTCGGTGAGGTATGGAGCGCCAGCGCAACACAGGGAAATCAAACTCACTCATGGATTCATATGTCAATTCGTCAATTTCACCGCCTGTCGGCATGTCTGCTGGCAGCCTATATATTGCTGCATCTTGCTAATCACCTGGTGGCTGTTGCCGGCGCCCACGCGCACATCGCCTTCATGGAGGCGACCCGGCCGCTGTATCGCAATGCCGTTGTCGAGCCGGTACTGTTGGCGTGCGTGCTGTTTCAATGTGGCAGCGAAATATGGATGACGCTGCGGAGATGGAAAGAACGTTCCGGATTCGTAGCGTGGCTACAGGCCGGCTCAGGGATCTACCTGGCCCTGTTCCTGCTCTTTCATGTCGGTGCGGTCCTGTTTGGCCGCGCCGCACTCAGGCTCGACACCAATTTTTACTATGCCGCAGCCGGTTTTGTACGGATGCCATATGCATTATTCTTTGCGCCGTATTATTTCTTCGCAGTGTATGCCCTATTCACGCACCTGGGCTGTGCCGCATATTGGCAAGTCAAAGCGCGCTCGCCCATGGTGCGCAGGCTCGCCATGGGCGTTCCGGCGGGAGTCGGCCTGGTGGTCGCCCTGCTGATTGACCTGGCGTTAGCGGGCATGCTCCACCCGCTCGACATTCCCGCGAAATACCTGACTATTTACCAGTAAGCCGGGCGCGGCCACAGCGAGCCAAAGCACGCATGCGCCCGGCAGCGCCGACATTTTTGCAACAACAGCCTTCGCTCCTCTCGCTTCGCCGCGACTTCCTGCTGATATAATACTTGCAACGAAGTAAGACTTCGAAATGTGCGCCTCAAGGCTCCCGCAACCGTCCGTGTACCGCTAAGCCCATGAGCTCCCTTTTCGACCACGAGATCATCCAACAGCTGCACAGCGGTGGCCGCTCGCGGGTGTATCGCGCCAGGGCCGCTGATGGCACCGCGCTGATCGTCAAGAAGCCCAATCAGCAGTTCCCTTCCTTTCAGCAACTGGCACAATTCAAGCGCGAGTATGCGATCGCACGCCGCTGCCGCCATCCTGGCGTGGTGCATCCGCTGGCGCTGCAGTTGCACGGCGGGTGCTGGACGATGCTGCAGGAAGATGGCGGCGGCCAGGCGCTCGACCAGGTTTTGCGCACGCAGCTGGCGGCGCGCAGGACGCCGGCGCAACCTGCGTTGGCGCTGGAGGATTTTTTCGACATCGCGCTGCAACTGTGCGCGGCGCTGGAAGAGGTCCATCGTCATGGCGTGATCCACAAGGACATCAATCCATCCAATCTGGTGTGGAACGCCGATCGGCGTCTGCTGCAGCTGACCGATTTCGGCATCGCCTGTGAACTGCCATACGAAAGCCCTGGCATCGTCAATCTCCAGGCCCTGGAAGGCACCTTGCGTTACATGGCGCCGGAACAAACGGGGCGCATGAATCGGCGGGTCGACTGGCGCGCCGATTTCTATGCGCTCGGCGCCACCCTGTACGAACTGCTGGCCGGCCAGGCGCCGTTCGAGGCGGGCGACGCGATGGAACTCGTGCATTGCCACATTGCCCGCAGTCCCGACTGGTCGCACCCTGCACTCGCCGACTTGCCTGGCCAGCTGCTGCCGATCATCCAGCGGCTGCTGGAAAAAAATGCCGATCAGCGCTATCAGAGCTTGCAAGGCCTGCGCCGCGACCTCGAAGCATGCCGCGCGAACAAGCCGGCGCAGGCGCTCAAGTTGTCCGACCACAATCGCCGCTTCCTTGTGCCGCAGACGCTGCATGGGCGCGAGGATGCCATCGCCGTGCTGCTGGCGGCGTTTGAACGCAGTGCCGCGGGTAGTTGCGAGATGCTGCTGCTGGCCGGCCATTCGGGCATCGGCAAGTCGGCGGTCGTCAACGAAGTGCAGAAACCGATCGTCGCCCGGCGCGGCTGCTTCCTGTCCGGCAAATTTGACCAGCTCCAGCGCGACGTACCGTATGCCTCGCTGATCCAGGCCTTCCAGGGGCTGGTGCGCCAGCTGCTGGGCCAGCCCGAGGAAACGCTGCGGCAGTGGTCCGGAAAACTGCACGGCGCCCTGGGCGATGGCATCGGCGTGCTGGTCGAACTGATTCCCCAACTGGCGTTGATCGTCGGCCCCACCGACGCCTTGCCCGCATCGGCGCCGGCACAGGCCCAGCTGCGCCTGGACCGCCTGTTCCCCCGCTTCGTCGAAGTCTTCGCCTGCGCCGGGCATCCGCTGGTGCTGTTCCTGGACGACCTGCAATGGGCCGATGCCGCCACGCTGCGGATGATCGAACTGCTCATGCTCTCCTGCGACAAGTGCTGCCTGCTGTTCATCGGCGCGTACCGCGACAACGAAGTGAGCGCCGCGCACCCGCTCATCGCGCTGCGCGACAAGCTGCTCGCACGCGAGGTGCGCCTGTCCACGCTGTTACTGAGCCCCCTGAGCGAGCCGCAGGTGGCGCAAATGGTAGCGGCTACCGTGCGCGTGGCGGCACCTGACTGCGCGCCCCTGACCCGCATTTGCTACAACAAGACGGCCGGCAATCCATTTTTCCTCAACCAGTTCCTCGCTTCGCTCAATGAGACGGGCCACCTGCGCTACCGGGCCGAAGGCGATTGCTGGGACTGGGACCTGCCCGCGATACAACAGGTCAAATATACCGACAACGTGGTCGATGTGCTGCTGGAGAAAATCCACCGCCTGCCCACGGCAACGCAGCACCTGCTGCAACTGGCCGCCTCCAGCGGCAACCGCTTCACGCTCGACACGCTTGCACTGGCAACGGACCGCTCGCCCCGGCACACGCAGCAAGCCTTGTGGCCGGCGCTCCATGCCGGACTGGCCCAGCCGCTCGACGAACGCTATAAATACGTCGATGGCGACACCCGTGCCGGCCACAGCGGCGTCAATTACCGTTTCCTGCACGACCGGGTGCAGCAGGCAGCCTACCTGGTCGCCGATGCCGGCACCCGCGCGGCCAACCATCTTCGCATCGGCCGCCTGCTGCTGCGGCATACGGCGCCGGAGCACCAGGACGTAACACTGTTTGAAATCGTCGAGCAGCTCAACGCCGGCCGTGCGCTGCTCGACGATGCGGATGAGCGCGTGCAGCTGGCGGCGCTCAATCTGCGGGCCGGCGGCAAGGCACGACGCTCGGCCGCGTTCCAGGCCACGCTGGAACACATGCGAATTGGTCTGGGTCTGCTGTCTGCGGAGGCGTGGAGCGTCCACGCCGACCTCTGGCTCGACCTGCAGCTGGGCGCGGCCGAAGCGGCTTACCTGTGCGGGCAGTTCGATGCCGCCGAGGCGATCTATCCGCTGCTGCGCGCCCGCACCTTGCGCCCGCTGCTGCAGGTACGCTGCATTGCCATCCAGGCGCACCAGTATCAATTGCAGGGCCGCCTGCTCGACGCCATCGCCGTGCAGCGCGAAGGCCTGGCGCAGTTGAACATCGCCATTCCACACGATGTGGCGCACATGAAGGCGCGCTTCGACGAGATCCTCGCCGATATCGGACGGCAGCCTGGCGCGCGGGCGCCCGACACCTTGCTGGCGGCCGGCGACATGTGCGCGCCGGACGCGGTGGCCGCGATGCAGATGATGCAGGGCCTGTGGATGGCCAGCTATTACGCCGGCCAGCAGGATCTGAGCGCGCTGATGGTGGTATCGATGACGCGGCTGTCCATGCAACGGGGGAACAGCGATTTCAGCGCCGTCGCCTATGTCGGCTACGCGATGATGCTGGCGCTGTACGACGGCGACGTGGCGCGCGGCTACGACTTCGGCGCGATGGCGATGGCGCTGGCCAGGCGGCGTGCCAATCTGCAGACGCGCACGCTCACGGGCCTAATGTTCGGTGCGCTCATCAGCCATTGGACGCAGCCGCTGCGCAGCTCCGACGCCCTGTACGAAGAAGCCTTTGGCTGGGCACTGGAAATCGCCGATTTCGTGCAGGTCGGCGTGGTGGCGGCCGTGCGCGCCACCGAGAGGATGATCCTCGGCGACTATCTGCCGCACCTGATGCACGACATCGAGCACGACCTGGCGCTGATGCGCGCCAACGGCCAGCAGGCGATGGCCGATTGCTGCGTCGCCGCCGCTGTCCAGCCGATCAAATGTCTGATGGGCCTGCTGCCCCGGCACGACAGCTACGATGATGCGACGTTCAGCGAGGCGCGCTTCCTCAATCAGTATGGCGACTCGCAGCTGTACCGCGCCTACTATTTGCAAGGCAAGATCCGCAACGCCTACCTGTTCGACGGCGCCGACGCCGAGCTGCTGGCCGGTCAGCTCGGCATCGTCACCCAGATCATGCGCGGCCAGGCCAAGGTTGCCGAGTGCAGCTTCTACGCCGCGCTGATCCTGATCCGCGCCTTGCGACGCGACCCGGCGCGACCCGATGCGGGCGCGGTGCTGAGCGTGATCGACGCACTGCAGGCGAGCCTCGCCGAGTGGGCCAGGCAAGGCTCGGACAATAGCGCGGCCAAACATCTGCTGGTGATGGCCGAGATGGCACGCTACAGGGACGATCTGCAGCTGGCCACGCGCCATTACCGGCAGGCGATCGACGCCGCGGGCCTGGCAGGCTACATCAACGTGCAAGCGCTGGGCAATGAGCTGTGCGGCGAATGCTGGTCCGAGCAGGGCCACGCGCGCGTGGCCGGCGTCTTCATCCAGGACGCCATCGCGCACTACGGCCAGTGGGGTGCGGAGGGCAAGGTGACGCAACTGCGGGCGCGCCACGCTGCGCTGCTGTCAAGGATGGATGGCCGCGCCACGCTGTCGCATGTGGGCCCCCACACGCACGGCGCTTCCGCGCTCGACATGGTGTCGCTGCTGAAAGCGGCACAGATCCTGTCGAACGAAGTGGGCCTGCGCAACGTGCTGACACGCCTCATTTCCATCGTATGCGAAAACGCTGGCGGGCAAGTGGCGCGCCTGCTGCTGCTATCCGAAGGCAGCTACCAGCTGGAGGCCAATATCGATGACGATGGCATCACCGTCCTGCAAGCACGGCGGCTCGACCTGAACGCCGCCAGCGACCCGCAATTCCCGCTATCGCTGCTGCGCTACGTGATCCGCACTGGCGCGGAGGTGATCGAAGACAGCATCACGGGCGTCTCGCGCTTTGCCGCCGACGCGTACGTGCAATTGCGGCGGCCGCGCGCCGTCATGTGCCTGCCGATCCGGCACGGCGGCCAGATCGGCGGCATCCTGTACTTCGAGAACCGGCTGGCAGAAGCCTCGTTCACGCAGGAGCGCGTCGCCTTCCTGCGCATGCTCGGTGTACAGGCGATGATCTCGATCTCCAGCGCCAGGCTGCATGACAGCCTGGAGCGGCGCGTTGCCGAACGCACGGAGCAGCTGGAAGACGCCAACCGCAAGCTGGCGACCCTGTCCATCACCGACGGCCTGACGGGCCTGTCGAACCGGCGCCATTTCGACGACGTGCTGCGCGCCGAATGTGCGCGTGCCACGCGCGTCGGCCAGTCGCTTGCCGTCATCATGCTCGATGTCGACTACTTCAAGCGCTTCAACGACCGTCACGGCCACCAGGCCGGTGACGCCTGCCTGATCCGGGTCGCGCAGGCGCTGGCGGCCGGCATGCGGCGCGCGGGCGACCTGACGGCGCGCTACGGCGGCGAAGAGTTTTCGATCGTGCTGCCGAACACGGGCGCTGACGAGGCGCGTCAGATCGGCGACGCGCTGCGGCGTGCCATCGAAGAGCTGTCCATCCCCCATGCGAGTGCGGATGCGGCACAGGTGACGATCAGCGTCGGCATCGCGGTCCAGTCGCCACCGGGCGCCGCCGATCCCGACGCCCTGTTGCGGCTGGCCGACGCCGCGCTATACCACGCCAAGGATGCGGGACGCAATTGCGTGGTGCTCAACATTCTGCCGCCTGGCTGACCAGCAGGCCGGCGCGGGGCGACTCTCCTCACTCGCTGCCATGACTGTTATCGCGCGCCTGCTCCCGCGCTTTTTCGCTTGACGCCAGCCCGTTGAAAAACAGATTGAGCAGCACGGCCACGATGGCGGCCAGCAGGATGCCGCTGTGCAGCAACGGCGACAGGGCCTTCGGCATGTGCTGCGCATATTGCTCTGCCACCAGTGGCAGCATGCCAAAACCGATAGCCAGGGCCACGATGAACAGGTTGTTGCGGTTGCTCTTGTAGTCGACGCCGGCCAGGATGCGGATGCCGGTGGCGGCCACCATGCCGAACATCACCAGCCCTGCCCCGCCCAGCACGAACGCCGGTACGGCTTCGGCCGTCTGCGCGATCTTCGGGATCACGCCCATGACCAGCAGGATGATGCCGGCCGCTACGCAGACCCAGCGGCTGCGCACGCCCGTCACCCCGACCAGGCCCACGTTTTGCGAGAACGAGGTGTACGGGAAGGTATTGAAGATGCCGCCGATCAGCGTGCCCAGGCCATCGACGCGCAAGCCGCGGCTGATGTCGTCCTGCGTGATGCGCTTGTCCGTCATTTCGCCCAGCGCCAAAAACATGCCCAGCGATTCGATCATGACGACGATCATCACCAGGCTCATGGTCACAATGGCGACCACGTCGAAGGTCGGCATGCCGAACTGAAACGGCGTGACGATGGCAAAGGCCTTGGCGCTGGCCACCTTGGCGAAATCGGCCTTGCCCAGCGCAAACGACAAGGCTGTGCCGGCGATGATGCCGATCAATACCGCGATATTCGACAGGAACCCCCGGCCATACTTGGCCACCAGCAAAATGACGGCCAGCACGAAAAAGACGATGCCCATGTTATCCAGCGCGCCGTAGCCGGGGTTGGCGATCAGCGGCACGGGGCCAAGCGGCGCAGGCAAGCCGGCCGCCGTGGCGGCAGCGGCCATCTTGAGGAAGGCGGGATCGGCAATTTGCGCCATGGCGGGCGGCCCGCCCATGGCCCAGTTCACGCCCACGCGCATCAGCGACACACCGATCACGGCGATGATGCTGCCGGTGACCACGGGCGGAAACAGGGCCAGCAGGCGGCTGATGAAAGGCGCGATCAGCATGGAGACCACGCCGGCGCCGATCACGGCGCCAAAGATGCCGGTGATGCCCAGGGCCGGGTTGTTCGCCATGGCCAGCATGGGACTGACGGCGGCAAAGGTCACACCCATCATCACGGGCAGGCGGATGCCGAAGTACTTGCCGATGCCCAGGGACTGGATCAGGGTCACCAGGCCGCAGCAGAACAGGTCGGCACTGATCAACGCCGCCACCTGCCCGGGCGGCAGCTTGAGGGCACGGCCGACGATCAGCGGCACGGCGATGGCACCCGCATACATGACGAGCACATGCTGCAAACCGAGGGTGAACAGCTTGCCGGCTGGCAGGATTTCATCGACGGGCGATGGCGCGGCAGGCGTGCCGCCCGGAGCGCTGCGGTGGATGGATTTCAAGCGGGGAGAGGCCATTTACGCTCCATTTCCTGGGTTGCCGCGGCCCGGATGGGCGCAGGTGAAAGGGAAAAGCAAGAGAGAAACGGGACGACAGGAACACACTGGCGGTGGATGAGGCATGCAAAGCTCCTTGGATGGGATGACCAAGGTATGCCATGCACGCTTCGTGCCAGCGACGATTGTATACAGGAATTGTGCCGAAATACCATCACGTTCGTCAAAATCAGGCGCCCGCCACGCCGCGCTGCACTGTTTTCTGGCGCGCCAGCACGCGGCCGCACCAGAAGGCGGCATGGGAGGCAGCATCAGGACCGGGCATGAGGAAACGCCACCGGGCGCTCGCGGCCAGGGGGCATGCACGGTGCAGCCTGCCGCAAGTCAACTGCACTCTGGCCACCAACCAGGCGCCGATGTCGTCAAGCAGCGCTCTGCGCTAGCTGCCGGCACAGCCATCCATCAGCGCTTCCAGCTGCCGCACATAGGCAGTACGCAATTGCTCGCGCGCCAGCAAGGCTTGTACTTGCGCAAAAATGCCGTGCTGCGGCACGGCTGGCAAGAGTGGCGCCGCAGGGCGAACGGCGATACAGGGCACGGCAATGGGCAGCCTTTCCGTTGCCGCTTCCAGCCTTGGTCCGCCTGCCGCGCAGCCCCCCAGCAGACACACCAGCAGGCTGGCCAGTGAACAGGTCAGTGAGCAAGCGCGCAAGCAGAGCCAGACGCGCAGCGGCGCCGGCGCACTCGTCATTGCCGTGCATGCCGCGCTCATGGCGTCCCGCCAGCGGCGCTTCCAGCCGTTTCACGGGCGATCAGCGCCTCGGCCGCGCGGCACGCATCGCCTGCGGGCTGCAATGCCAGGATACGCGCCGCAGCCGCCTGCGCCTCAGTCTGCCCGGCCAGGGCACCGGCCAGCGCTAGCCGGGCCCGCGCCGAGCGTCGTACGCCCTCCTCCCTCAGTGCATTCAGCGCCTGGTCCTGGCGCAGCAATACGCCTTGTACCTGCAGCACTTGCGCCGCACATGCGGCACGGCCCGCTTCGCGTCCCCAGCGCTGGGCGGAAAATACGGCTGCCCCCAACAACAGCAGCATGGCCACAATGCTCAACGACGGCTTCATGCGAGCACCCTGCGCGCTGCCACGTACAGGGCCAGGCGCTCGGCCAGGCCGTTCACGCCGCCGTTGATGCGGCGCGTCACCCGTTCCTGGTCGCCCGCGTCGGCCAGGCGGTTCAAGCCGCGCGATTGCCAGAACCAGCCCGCCGAGCGGCAAGCGAAAATCGTTTGCTCCAGCAACTGCGGCGCCACCAGCAAGTCCAGGCCCAGCGCCACGCCGCACGCCGCATAATTGACGCGCCCCGTCACCTGCAGCAAGCCGCGTCCTTTGAAGCGCACGCCATCACCGGCGACAACATTGCCCAAGTCGGCCCGGCCTTCATAGGCCGCGCCGCTGGCCAGTTCGCGCACATGGCGCAACTGTCCCGATTCGTGGCCCACCTGCGCCAGGAACGCCGCCTGGCGCAGCGGTGTATCGATGCCGAACTCGGCCATCGCCGCATTCAGTGGCGCCAGGAACAGCGTAGCGCGGCGACCGGCCAACGGCATGATCTGCATCAATTGCGCGCCTGTCACAGCATACCTCGCACATCCTTGACGGCAGCGGCCGCATCGGCCGCCAGTTCGCCGATATCCTTGCCGCGCCGCTTGTCGAACCAGCGCACGCAGGCGCCCAGCACCCACCAGGCGGGCAAGCCAGCCGCCACCATCACTGGTGCGGCGATGAACAAAAATCCCGTGGCCGGATCGCCGCCATACAGGCCCGCCACGGTCTTCGCGCTGTCAAACAAGCTGGGCCACCACGACAGCACGGCTGCCACGAGTACGGG
This sequence comes from Janthinobacterium sp. PAMC25594, assembly GCF_019443505.1. NCBI lineage: Bacteria > Pseudomonadati > Pseudomonadota > Betaproteobacteria > Burkholderiales > Oxalobacteraceae > Janthinobacterium > Janthinobacterium sp. PAMC25594. The sequence goes on along the minus strand of NZ_CP080377.1, from coordinate 6,381,161 downwards.
ACCGAGAAAGGTGGAAATGATAATGCTGGAACAAAAACGAATAAACGCCTCCTTGGTGGACTGGGGCCACATGAACATGAAGCCCAGCGACGTGGCAGCGGCGCCAGCCAGCACGGGCACGCCAAACAGTTTGATTAAAGCGCCGCCGGCGGCGGTGGTTTCGAGGGCCATGGTTGCCTTTCAGGTGGTGGAAATGAAAAAACCCGCCGAAGCGGGTTTGTGGTGGAGTGCTGCTGTACTACACGACCTTGACCATCACATAGGCCCGGCCATCCGGCTCGATCGAGATCACGCGGCCGACCGCGCGCAGGTACTGCTTCATGCTGAGGTCATCCTCGTGCACGGGAACGCCCTTGATGCCGGCGCCGTCCTGCACCGGCACGATGTAATCGCCTGGTTGGGCACCCTGCACGTTCACCGGCACGCGGCCGGCGATGGCGATGCGGTCGACCTTCTGGCGCTTGACTTCCAGCGCCGCGTCGAAGGTGGCCATGGCCTCGGCGTCCTGCTGCACGGCGACGTTGTGGGCGGCCAGCGCGGCAGTGTAGGCGGCTTGCTTTTCCGCCCATTCTTCATCGGTGTCGCCTGGTTCAGTTACCACGTCCTCGTAATCCGGTGGATTGGCGCCGGCCAATGGCTGCTGCGTGACCACGTCTTCACGGCGCAGGGGCTGGCTCGGTGCTGGCCCTGCCTGGGGCGACGGGCGCTGCCCTACGTCGCTGGCCCAGGAATCGCCACCGACAAACGAGGGTGCCGTCGATTTGATCGAGAACATGATGGCATCGGCCCACTTGTCCGTGACTTTATTGTCGGCGGTGATGCCGACAATTTGACCGGGGGAGACGATGCCGCAGATTGGGCTTTTGAAAATATACTCGGCATAATCGTTACCAGATGTATTAACTGTACCGGAAGCTGAGATGCTGCGGCCTGTAACGGAGTTCTTACCCACGTACAGTACCGACAGAGTTGGCCCCCAACTACCTGTCCCATCAGAAGCCAAAATTCCTACACTTGGCGCTGGCGCATTATCTACGCCGACCATAAGAATCTCTGCACCTTGTCCCGTTCCACGGGATATATTGTGAAACGCAGCTGGGTCTGAGCTTCCTGCTTTGAGCAAGGGAACATAAACCATGCCATTACCGGCAATGGAGAACAGTGTTGGGGTGAAGTTTCCCGAACCCACGTCACGAGCCTTTAGCGTCAGTTTATACCCCAGCGCGAATGGGCTGGCATTTTCACCGACGGACACGTAAGCATTGAAGAAGCCTGCGTAAGAAACGCCCGAATTACCAGATACACCAATACGAATGGCTTCTGCTTCTTGTTTAGCCGCCATTGAATTTGCTTTTGGTGCACCTGCGATATACGACACAGAAGATGTGGCTCCATCTTGCGCACGCACCTCAACAATACTGTCAAAACTAGTGCCATTTTCGAAACCTACATATTCGCCTGTTCCATAAGAGCGAGGGGATTTGTAGGTATTACTTCCAACATTAGCCCCGCTATCCCATACAAGAGTGCCGGAAACTGTGTCCGTATAGGTAGGCGACGCATACGACTGGCAGCCAAGACCTTGCAAGTTGAACGCGGCTTTGGCGAATATTGAGGGAAGAAAAAACAGGTAAACAGAGTGACTTCCATCTACTTCTTGGTAGACAACAAATCTAACTTCCTTTGGGACATACAAGCTAGAAGACCAATCTACTGAGAAATAACCCCGATTACCCATAATTACAGTCATCGCTGTAACTTGATTACCCCCCCACCCGCCAAGCATTGCGTCTATACGTAGGGTAGCGTAGGAACCAATATTTTCTACTGGTAATGTTGCAATTTTATACAAGCGTTGCCCTTGGCCAGCATGAAGGAATGTATATCCAAATTTACCAGCAGCTTTAACTGCCAGAGGCACATCTGTATATAAAGGTAAATTTGGATCAAGCCAAGCAGGGTTCATATAGCCATTCGGCCCTCCAAGCGGAGACCGCCCCACCCCTGGCGCATACGACGCCACAACGGCGCCGCGCCCAGCCAGCTCATTCAGGCGCTGGATCGTATCCTTCTGCCCATAGTAAAAAAAATCTCCCATTACAGCTCCTCGATTTCAATGTTGGTGGCATAAGCCTGGAAAGATGGTGTGGTGATGGCGGCCAGATTGGCCAGGCGCCCATACACCTGGTGCGCCTGCTCCAGCTCAACGTCGTCGCTATCGGGATACAGGCTGACGAAAAGCGGACGCGACAGGCCGTTGCCGCGCACGATGCGCCACAGTTCGGCACGGTCCAGCGGCGTCATGTGATCGAGCGCGAGCGACAGCTTGCGGTACATCACGCCCCGCTCCACCTTCTGTTCGCCGGCGCCGTTGCGATACTGACTGCTGGTATCGACTGTCGTGATACCAGCACCATACGATGCGTTCTGCTCGGGACTCCAGTAAGCCCCCGCCACCAGGCGGGGAGCCTCGATATAGCCGGCAGGATTGTCGGGGTCGGCCAGGTCAATCACCAGTTTCCTGATGCTGCGCATCTGGAACCAGCACCGCGCATACGTACCGCCGCCGTAACTGTAGGCATTCAAGCCTAGCGGCAATGCGCCCCAGTCCCACATGCCCAGCCGCGCATACTCACACGCTGGCATGACGCCGGAATCGAACGCTGGCGCAGCGTCGCCAAGCTCGATGTAGCCGCGCACGCGGATGGTCGCAGTTGGAGTCAGGTTGCAAAACGGCAGGGCCACGCCACCGATGATTTCCGGTGATGGCCACGTTGCCGTCATGCTCAACGCTGCGCCGATTGAGCGCAACACCAGAGACTTTCCGTCGCGCTGCATATTGGCCGGCCCCAGCGCACCCGCCTGGCTCGATGCCGTCAACACCGCACGGTCGGCGGCATTGTCATAAATAATGCGTAGATTTTTCATTAGATTTTCACCAATTTCCAGGTGATCTCGGTTGGGTTGATGTAGCCACTGCCACTGACTGGGGTCCAGGTAAATCGAATGTATATCTGATTATCGAGAGGCAAGAGGGAGGCTCCGTTGTTGAGGCCATCACCAACAACAATAGACGCTTCGCTATAGCCATTGCAGCCACCGCGCCAGCTCTGACCATCTGAAATCGTGGCATTGGCCAAAAAAGTGTCCGATGGGACGGTATGCCATGGAGACTCGAATCTGTGCCCGGTATCGATGTAAACAGTAAACTGACGATATTCGTCATTAATCCATCCCACTACTCCTGGGGAAATCCGCTCCACTCCATGCTTCACCAGATTCGGTGGCGAGAGGATTCGGCGGGCAAAAGTACCCTCTCCATCGGCGGTGATCCGCACGGCTCCCGAGCCAGCATAGATAAACGGCATACTACCGGTAGCGTTAAAATCGATGAACGTTGTATTATTTTCGTTTTGCCCCCGTCCGGCAATAACTGTCGTTGCCGTCAATCTCCCGGAAAAAGTGCCAGACGCACCAAGTAGTTCACCACGAAAAGTGCCGCTGTTCGCATAGAAATTCCCATTCCGGTCCAGATGCCATCCTGTCGTACTGCCATTCCAATTACTGCTATAAATGTCGCCGCCAATCTGCGCGTTTAAAATGGCGGCGTTAGCGATGTAAGTCGGCGAATTGGTCGGCGTGATCTGACCGTAAAGATTGTCTCCAAACCTCGCTCCTGGACCATCGGCCCAAGCAGATGGCACCGTCTGCGCGGCAAGCGCCACGCCGAAGTACCACGACGAGGTAAAAAGGTAGGCATCGACGGCACCCTTGCCAACAAGCACGCCGCGTACAGACGCGTAAGCGGCCCCTGCCGGCGCCACAGCAAATACAACGGATCTTGGCCACACGCTCAGGGGGCCTGTGGTCGACACGTTGTCCACAGCGTTCCCACCCATCTCCGTTATATACGTGCCTGCGGCATCGTAAAAGGCGATATTTGCCGCGCCCTTGCAGCGGTGGGTCGTCATGTAGATACTGAATTCATAGCGCACGCCAGAAATCACCGGAAATTTTCGGAATGCGCCGTCCTGCCTCGGGGTCATGATAGCCACCGCATCTACTGGAACGGTCCCGGGGCACCGCATGTAAACGCCGCCGGCGCCGGTCGGCCGGTAGAACTCAGGGCTATCAATGACAGCTGTCAGCCCTGGGGCGAAAGAATACTCCACGCCGAAGCCCCCCGCAGTGCCAGGGTACGGGCCGGAATTACTGATCAGATTGCCTGCGCCTATCCCCGCATTCATATAGTTCGACGTCAAGGGCGTGCCGGCGCTGAGGATAATATTGCCAGCTGTATCCTTGATGCTCAGCCCTCGCGCATCAATCTTTTCGGCTGTAACGGAGTCCGCCGCCAGCGCCTGCGTTGCCACAGTGCCCGGCACCAGCAAATTGCCGTTCAGAACAGTATCCAAGCTCTCCCAGCCGCCATCAACGTAGAACTTCGTCACCGCATGCGTCGCGTCATACAAGGTCACCACGTCGCGATTGATCGGCGCCCCATAGCCTGCATGCCCCAGCTCATACACGGCCGAGGCATCCGACCAGGCCGAATAGCCGGGCGCCGTCACCGTCACGGTACCGCGCTGGCCGGTGGCGCCATCGGCGGCTAGGCGCGCAGCGGCCGCCCATTCGCCTGGGGCGATGTCGTCGGTCGCCGTGCGCGACGCGGCCGTGGCGCCCGATGTGAACAGGTAGGCACCACCCGCCGTCGGCACCTGCGTCGACCAGCCGTTGTTCAGGCCTGTCAGCGCGCCCGTGGCAAAGGTGAATGTGCATGCCGCGCTTGGCAGCGCCGGCGCAATGTTGGAGGCGCCGCGCTGGTAGATGCGCACGGGCGCCACATTCAGGCCGTCGACGCCATTGGCGCCCGCAGCACCATCTTTGGCCAGCTGCACGGCCCCCGCCCACTCATTGGCGGCGATGCTATCCGTGGCATTGCGCGAGCTGGCAGCCGCCACGCGCACGTACAAGGGCGCCGTGCCGGCCGGGATGTTCTTCGACCAGCCATTGGCCAGGTCGTTGCCGGCCGGCGTGGTGATGGCCGCCGTGGCGAAGGTGTAGATCACGTCGCCGGGCGAGTCCGCAGGCGCCACGGCCGCGCGCTTGTAGGCGAAGGCCTGGCCCGTGTTCAAGCCGGCCAGGCCCGTCTCGCCGGCAACGCCGTCGAAGACCTTGCTGACCATGTAATTGGCGAGGTAATCGACGCCGAATTCGCGGATGCGCGCCTGCACCAGGGCGGTATCCGTGGTCATGGTGGCAAAGTCGACCGTGGCCACGTTGCCGTTGACCCGCAAGGTCGTGCCGGCTGATACGGAAAACACGATATCGCCCACCACGTTCACCGGCTTGGCGGTAATGGCAATCGAACCGGGCGCGCCGGCGCCGGCGCTATTGACGCGAAAGACGGGCGTGCTGGCCGACATCAGGATCGCCTTGCCATCGGCCGTCGTGCTGAAGCGCTGAGCCGTCGCCTGCAGCAGCGTATCGCGCGCGCCGCCGATGGCCGTCATACCAGCACCCCCACCGTCACGCGCCCGGCCAGCCATTGGTGCGACAGCAGTACCACCACGCCGGGCATGCCGTCCTGCAGGCCGAAGCGATCATCGCGCAGCACCACGGGCTGCCCCAGTTCCAGCATCATCATCTCAGGCTCTCCATCAAATTCGTAAATCGTGCGCTGCACCTTGTTCAGGGCCAGGCGCCGGGCCGCTTCCGCTTGCGCGTCCGCGTTGGTCTTGAGGCAGGTTTCGATCTGCGGCGGGTCATCCGTCAGCCGGTAGCGCGCCTTCACATCGCCATCGACAGCGGTTTCCGTCAGCCACTCCGTCGCGTACAGGTCGGCATGCGCTGGCGGGATGCTGGTGGTCAGACTGGCCTGCAGCGTGTAATTGCGGTCGAAGGCGATCTTGACGGCCGCCACCACTGGCAGGCGCTGTACCGGGCGCAAGGAATTGAGTCGCATGTGTTCGGGGCCAATCTGCACCGGCACGCCGGAGGCGGGCAGCGCGATCTGCACCAGGCGCAGCTGGCCGGTGCGCGACATCAGCGCCTGGGCGCCCACGCTGGCCGCCAGTTGCTGGATAGCTTGCGCCTGGTTCGTCCGGTCCGCAACGTACAGGCCCACCAGCTGCGGGTGGGCGGCATCGAAGGCGGCCAGATTGGCCAGGTCCAGGTCGGCCAGGGTGAAGTGGTCCGATACCTTGCCGTAGGCGGTGGCGATACGCTGCACCAGCGGCGCGATGCGCGGCGCATAACCGCCGCCCTTGTCGCCCTGCACGCTGGCCGTGATCGTGGTGGAAAACGGATCGGTGGTCAGATTGAAGCGTCCCGCCTGGTCATTCAAGGCCACGGCAATCGGCTTGCCGTTGGTGCGCACCTCGAACGTCGATTCAACCGCGCCGAGAAAGCCGTATTCCAGGGTCGCCGGATCGGTCAGCAGCGGCGTGACGTTGTGGCACTCGCCAAACGGTATCGGCAGGATGGCGTCCTTGTTCGGCGTCGTGCCCCCCAGCTTGGCCTCGGAGATCGGCGTATTCAGGCGCTGCAGCTTGTCGCGTAGTACCAGGTTGACCGACTCGCGCCCCGCACTGGCCCCGTCGGCGATGATGCCGTCGAAGACCAGCTGGAAGTCGGCACGCGGCCAGGAGGGATCGCCTGCCCATGCTTTGATCGGCCGGTTCATCCAGACGTCATCCAACCAGCCATCCAGAGCGCCATCGGCGTTATCGAGTTCAATATCGCCGCCCGACAGGCCCGCCTCGCCGGACAGGCTGACCTGTTCCGTGAAGGCCAGGCCGCCCTTGGCCAGCGGCTGGTAGACGGTATTCGCCGGCACCTCCTGCGGCCCGGTGACATACGGCCGCGAGGCGATATACCGCGTCACCTCGCTGCCGGCCACATTCACTTGCGCCTCGACCAGCACCATGCGGATGGCCGACGGGCTTTGCAGCCATTCCTGAAATTGGGCAGCGGTCATGCGTATTCTCCTTTCACTGAATTGGCCCAGGCGGATGCCCGGGACGATTTGTCCACGCCATCGACCACCGTCCTGGCGGCATTGGCGTTCGATTCAAAGGTGGCCTGGATAGTGGCGCCCGTTTGCACCCGCTGGTCGGCGCGCAAGCCTTCCAGTTCCACGCGCATGGCCTGGTTGTCTTCGCGCAGGCCGCGGATTTCGGCCACCAGTACGTCGGAACCGACGTTCGCCGCCGACGAGTAGCGCACGGGATCGAAGACGGCCGCCGCGACCGGAGTGGTCATCGCGGCAAGTGCAGCGACCACAGGAGGATTGCTGAACTGCACACCCAAGTCCACAGCACCGCCCATCGCCGCCCGCAGACCGGCGATGGCCTGCGCCACCGTCAGCACGCTGTCATTGATCTTGATCAAGCCCGATACCTGGGCATTGAGCGCATCCAGGCTGGCCTGCTGCACGTCGACTTGCGCGGCAGCCCATTTCAACGCTTCCTTGTTCGCTTCCACCACGCGGGCGTAATCTGCCGCATAGCGGGCGTCGGACGCATTGACCACTTGCGATGCCGTCAAAAACGCCTGTTCGGCGGTGGACAGGCCCGATTGCGCCGTCGCGTCGCCCGCATTCGCGGCCGCCAGGGTTTTCTCGAACTGGGCCCGCGCTTCCGCATATTTCTGCTCCGGCGTCAGCGTTGACTGGGTGCCCAAAGCCATGCAGGAATTGAGCCCGTTCAAGGTCGTCACCCACGATTTCGACTTCTCCAGCGCCGACTTGGCCGCTGCCGATTCCGTCTCGTAGGCTTTGGCCAACGCATCCTTCGCGCTGGTCACCGCCTTGACGGCCAGGATCTGGTCGAACAATCCACGATTAGCATCGGCGACGCTGGCACGCTGCGCGGCCAGCAACTGCGCTTCGCTTTGCGTCAGCTGATTCAACTGCTGTTGCAAGTCCCGCCGTTCGCTGGCGATATCGCTGGCTGTCCTGGTCACCTCAGCCAATTCGCCCGTGGCGGCGGACAGGTCCGCCGCATAGTCGGCGGCTTTCTTGAACGGTTCGGCGATGGCAAGCAGCTGCACATACATATTCTGGCCGGCGACCGTATTCAAGTCCTGCGCCAGCACCAGCGCCTTGAATTGCTCGCTCGTCGTCACGCCGGACTGCCCCATCGCCGCCATGGCGCTACGCACCGACTTGGTGACGGGGTCCATCTGCTCGGCCTCGCTCAGGAAATTCTGAACGAAGAAACCTGTGCCGCTGGTCAGGGTATCGAGGTCGCCCGCCGCGTGAATCAGGCTTTCGCTGAGCGCCACCGCGGAAAGGCCGGAAGTGTTGAACGACTTGCCCAGCACTGCCAGCACGTCCGACACCTGCATGTAGTTGTTGGCCACGCGCGCCAATGTTTCCAGGTAGCCCTCGCCCACGGCCTGGTATTTTTCCAGCCCCCCCCACGCCGAACTTCGCCATGTCGTCGCCCAGCTTCGAAAAGGCCGCTTCCAGGGCCTTTTGCACTTCCTCGCCCTTCAGGTCCTTCAGGCTGATCTTGCCCAGGCTGACGACGAAGGAATTCAAGCGCGCCGTGAAGGCATCGCCGCCCATGCCCAGGGAATCGGCTGCCGCCACGATGCTCGTGCGCAGGCCGAGAACGATTTTTGTAAACTGGTCATTCGTTTCCACTCCCATGGCCGTGAGATTCGTGGACTTCTTGTCACTGGAAAACCAGCCGCCAGACTTTTTGATATCGACATAGGAATTCACGTCGAAGCGCTTAGTATCAAGGTCGCCCAGGCGCGACGAGTTGGTGACTATCCCCACATCCTGCACCGTGGTCTTGCCGCCAAAAATGCTGCTGACGACATTGCCGATGAAGCCCCCGCTGGAACTGCCTTTGGTTCCCAATGCGGATGTCAGAATGTCCGAGCGCACCAGCAAGCTGCCCAGGCCGCCGATGCCCGAGACGATCTGCTTGAGTGAGACCACCATCGACGAGGAATATGCCAGGCCCAGGCCCGAGTTTCTCTCCATGATTTCCAGGCTCTTGGCGATCGACTCCGACTTCGCGGATGAATCACCGAGCACCGTGCCAGTGCCGTTGGCGGCCTGGCGATCCTTGGCGGTGGTATCGGCACCACCGCCACCGGAAACGGCGACGCCGATTGCCGCTAGCATGCCGGCCACCATGGCGAACGCGCCGATACTGGCGGGGAACGGCGTGGCCAATGACGAGGCCAGCGCCGACACACCGTAGGCGCTGGACTTCGCGGCCTCTGCGGCAGTTACCGGCACGACCGATGCTGCCTCACCAGCGACTTCCGCCGTGATCGCCGCAGTCTTCGCCGTCGTCACCAGGGTGATACTGGTCAGCTTTTCAAACAGCGACTTGGCATTCATGGCAAATTCATAGGCGCGGAATCCTTTTTCCACCTTTTCCATGAGTTCATAGCCGGCCGACTTCTCTTTGAAAAAGCCCTTCGCGGCAGTCGCCATGTCGTGATACTGCTTGACCGTGGCCTTTTTCCTGTTTTCCTGTGCCTTTTCCTGCCCTTTCTCGGACGGGTCTTCCTTCACTTCCTTGGCGAAGTTAAAATCGATATCGTCCTGCGCCTTCCTGAAGCCCAGCAAGGCCGTGGTCATTTTTCCGATGGTGCCGCCGACCTTGCCAAACGCGTGCTCCAGTTTTTCACCGAACGTCTTGGCAAACTCACCTGCCTCCTTCCATTCCGCCTCGCTATATTTGCGAGTGGGAGCTGCCGGAGTTGCCGGTGCTGCCTTTTCCTTGGCATCGGCAGCCTCTTTGCCTGCCGTGTCCAGCTTGTCCTTGCGCTGCTCTTCAATCGCATAAGCGCCATATTTGGCGCCTGCGCCAGCGGTGGCGGCGCTACCCGCGGCGCGGAAAGCCGCCAGCCGCGTATAGGCATTGCCCAGGCCATTGACCACCTTGAATGCATCGGCCAGCGACTTCGCCTCGCCGGCATTCCACGCCCCCAGGGCCTTCGAGGCGGCAGTGGCATCGCGTGCCTGCTCCGCCAGGGCGCGCAGCAACAGCGCCGACGATTCCGCCTCCGTATTGGTCGCCTTCATGCCCTCGGCCGCAGCCAGGCTGGCCCCACTGATTGCATTCAGTACCTGCGCGGTGTCGGTCGCCTTCGTCAAGTCAATGACAAATTTCAATTCTGTTATCTCTGGCATCGTTGGCCCATAAAAAAGGCCGCGCATGGCGGCCGGGTTGGAAAATGCGGGTCAGCCCGCCGCATGCTGGTGCGACAGGAACAGCGCGTCGAGCTGGTCCAGCAACTGCTGCTCGAACGGCTCGATGGCGATGCCGTGGCGCGCCTGCCAGGCGAGGATTTCCGTGCTGGCGATGGGATTGACGGCCATGCCGTTCTGCCGCTTGCGGTTCAATTGCGCAAACCATTCCCACACGTGCGCCAGCTCGAACGGCATGGGCGGCGTCGCCTCTTCGGGCGGTGCGCGGTACAGCGGATGACGCCGGGCGGCATCGATATGCTCGCCCTTGGCATGGCCGTCGGCCGCCCGCGCACCGCGCTCGAACTGGTGCCCGGCGTAGCGCAGCAGGCTGGCCGTCAGAGTTTCAAAAAATTCGACTCGTTTTCCAGCGCCGTGGTGACCTTTTCCTGCCAGGTTGGATATTTTTCAAAGGCCGCTTCCAGCAGCGCAGCATCGAGCGGCACGGGGGCGCCGTTGCTGGTGAAGCCGTACCAGCCCGTGACCACGGCCAGGGCCAGGCGTTTCTGGTTGCCGTCGATGGCTTGCACCAGCAGTTCCGCACCTTCGTCGGTGGAGGCGTCGATGGCCGTCTTGCGGCGTGCCGATTTCTTGTAACCTTCAGCGCGCACGGCGTTGTTGGCCACGCGGTATTGCTCGCTGTTCTTGCCGACGATGGTCAGGCCGGCCACGGCTTCGCCGTCCGCGTCGAAGATGACGGGCACGTCGAAGGTGACGGGAGCGGCCACCGCGTGGAGGTTGCCGATGTCGAAGCCTGCCTGGATTTTTTGTGCGTTGTTCATGTGTGCTGCTTTCTGGAAGAAGTAAAAAAGTAAAAGGCCGCCCTCACGGCGGCCTCGGTGCAGGTCAGCCGCTTACAGCGCGCTGTCCTGGATGCTCAAGGTGGTCGCTTCGTGCTGCGCGTCGGTGCCCTTGTAGCGCAGGACGTCGAAGGCGCAGGTGACGATCTTGTTTTTCTCGCCGTCGTCGATCTTGGCCGAGGTGATCTTGATGCGGCCCATGGCCAGCGCCAGCACGTCGGCGGTCGGCGCCGTGCCCGACGCCATGGCGTAGGCCAGCGGGATTTCCGTCTCGGACTTGAAGTAGTCGAGGTAGGTGGCGTCCTGCAGCAGCACCGTGAACTGGCCCGAGCCCATCACCTTGCCGCGCGAGGCGGCCGTGGCGTACTTCGAGCCGATCACCGGGTCGACCTTGACCTGGCCGTCCAGCGAAACGGACATGCCGGTGCAGATCTGCGACGGGATGCCGTTCACGGACAGCATCGCCGTGGCGCCCGAGAACTTGCCGGCGCCCGGCGCGGCCAGCGGCGTAGGGAAATACGGCGCGGCCGTGGTTGGACCTTCCGCTTTGCCCATCAGGGTGAAATCCAGGCTGGTGATGCCGTTCGGCTGCACGGCGATATCCATCTTGCTGACCAGCTGGTCGACGAAGCTGCGGTGCACGCCGATCTTCGGATCCTGGACTTCGGCCGTGAACCAGTCGGTGGTGTGGCCGCTCAAAGGGGTGAAACTGCGCTTGCCCACCGCCGCCACGCCGACCGAGTCGCCGGCCGCCTTGACGACCATGGCCGAACCGTCCATGAACTGGCCATTCAGGTTGGTGGCCGTCACCGAAGTCACAAAAAAGTTCTTCGCGTTGTTGGCGGCGGCCGGCGCCGTCATGCCGGTAATGCGCACCACGCTGCCGGCGCGGAAACCGTCTGCCAGCCAGGAGCCGGCACTGCGCGTCAGGCCGGAGGCGACGGCAGCGATGGTGGTTTGCGCGGCAGCCACGCCGCCCGCCGTAAAATCGCGGCGCAGCAGCGCCGCCATCAGCGGCGCATACGTGCCGCACGCCGCCTCGGCCTTGATGGCGCCCGTCGTGCGGAAGTTACCGAGGCGGGTATCGCCCTGCTGCTGGCTGGCGTCGATTTCGGCGCTCGCGTACTTGTCCGCTTCCGTGTCGAAAGTGGCTGTGACGCGGGGATAAATCTGGCCGCCGCCGGCGGCGGCCTTGCTGCCTTCGGCGCTTTGTTTGCTGATAACGATCAAGCTGTCGATGCCGTTTGCTGTCGATGCCATAAGTAATACCTTTCGTGGGATGAAAAAAAAGACCGCATCTGCGGTCTTGAGGGGGGAACTGCCAAGTATCAGGAAAATAAAAAGCCCGCACGCGGTGAGGCGGCGGGCGTCCGGACGGCGCGGGGCCGTGCCGGATGGAAGATGGGCGAAAGAAGCCATAAAGGCGGTTCGCTGCGCTGAGTTCCCCTATCGGTGTCGCACCAGAGGCGCGTCTATTACGAGTGGAGAAGCATGTGGTGTACTGCGGTGTGACGTGTGTTGCAGTTGCTGCGTGATCGAGACTCTATTCTAGGGGCGTTTTTTGCATCAGCAGGCATATTGCAGAATTTTTTCAGTGCCCCAGGCGACGCATGGCGCGGGCGCCGTGCGACTGGAAGATGCCTTCCAGTTCGCTGACCATGTCCTTGATGCGTTCAAGTTCAAAGCCGCCGGAGCAGCTGATGGCCGCTTCGCCGCCGCCGTGGCAAGCCTGGCAGACGACAGGCGCGCCGGCCTGCAAGGCGGCGACGACGCCCGTGCCGTGGCAGACCTTGCATTTGCTGTCGAGCCAGTGCGCGAGCGACGCTTCGGCCACGCGGCGGTACAAGGTATTGGCGGCCTGCGCATCCCAGGCCGTATGCGCCTTGACCCAGCGCCGCGCGCGGCCCTTCTGCGTCACGGCCGCCGTCCAGGCGCGCAGCAGCTGCGCCAGGTTGCCCGCATTGCCCTCGAACAGGCGGCTGACGGTACCGTCCGCGTATTTGACGCGGCACAGCAAGGCGCCCATGTCGCCGGCCAGCGCGGCTGCCGCGATGACATCCAGGTCGTGGTGGACGGCATTGTCGCGCAGGTTCCGCGATGACAGCGATGCGATGTATTTTTCTGCAAACCCCATGATTTCTCCTCGTTGATTCTTGTCTTAGTTTTCTTGCGCCGGTCCGAACAACGCCGCCACCAGCGGATCGCGGCGCGCCGCACCGCGTGGCCAGCACGCCGTGCGGCGCACCTGCGGCGGCAGATCGGCCCAGCCGTCGACCTCGTCGTCCGGTTCGCCCAGCGCGTACAGGGCGGGTCGCTGGCGCCCCGGTTCCGTGCAATGGCGCTGCGCCAGGTGAATCTGTCCCATGCCGCACATGTGGCGCAAATAGCGGCTCATGGTGCCCGCATCGAGTCCCAGCAAGGCGGACAACTGCGCCGCGCTGGCCTGCCCCTGCTCGCGTATGTATTGCGCGATGCGGGCGATATGCAGCTGCGACTTCTTGCTGCGTCCCTGCAACTGACGCCCCTGGCGTGGCGCCATCCTGCTTTCCACCAACTGACTGCTGTTCAACATCTGCCTGACCTCCCGTGGTGTCGCCCATCGGCAGACGCTGTAGTGCGTTTGCGACAGGCAACGAGTGGACTTTATCAATCGCTAATGTTAAAGTCAAGCATTTGGTAATTTATCAAACGGTAAATTTCGGGTTTAATGTGGAGATGAATATGTATCAATACAGACGCGACCGCCTGCTGGCCCTGATCCGCGAGCACTACGACAACACGCGCAAGAAAATTTCCGACGTCAGCGGCTGGAGCGAGGCGCGCATCTCGCAAATCCTCTCGCCCACCTACCGCGAGGGACGCGCCTTCAGCGAAAAAATCGCGCGCAAGCTGGAAGCGGACCTGCAGCTCGACAGCATGTACTTCGACCAGGGGGCGGCGCCCGACCAGGCAGAGCTGGCGGCACGCGCGCTGGGCGAGGTACAGCCGGTGGTGGTGCTCGATGGCGAAGATGCGCGCTTCTACCCGATCCGCAAGGTGAAATTGCGCCTGTCGGCCGGTATCACGGGTTTTGCCATCGAGCCGGAAACGCACGACGGCAGCACCATCAGCGTGCCGCGCAGCTGGGTCGAGCGCAATGGCTACCACCCTGAAAAACTGGTGGCGATCAAGGTCAAGGGCGAGAGCATGGAGCCGGCCCTGTACGAGGACGACGTGGTGATCATCAATACGGCCGACAAGCGGCCGGCCGACGGCATTGTGTTTGCCATCAATTACGAAGGCGAACCGGTGGTCAAGCGCATGGCGCGCGATATCGGAGAATGGTGGCTGACCTCGGACAACCCGGACCAGCGCAAATACCACCGCAAACTGTGCCGCGGCAATGAATGCCTGATCGTCGGCAGGGTCGTGCGCAAGGAAAGCGACCGGATTTGAAAGCGAAGTCTATCGATTGATAAACTTCGCTTGCCTCATGGCGTTGACGTCAATGCCGCCTGGATCTGCTGCAGCGATGCTGGATCGTCCATCGACGTCAGGTCGCCCGGGCTGCGCCCTTCGCAGATGGCCTGGATCGAGCGGCGCAGCAGCTTGCCCGAACGCGTCTTCGGCAACTGTGGCACGAACAGCACGCGCGCGGGCCGCGCCACGGCACCCAGCTGGCGGTCGACCACGGCCATCACTTCGCGTTCCAGCGCCGCTTTCGCTTCAACGCTGTCGAAGCCCTGCGGATTTTTCAGGATCACGAAAGCCATCGCCACCTGGCCTTTGAGCTTGTCTTCCACGCCCACCACCGCCACTTCCGACACGTTCGAATGGCTGCTGATGCTTTCCTCGATTTCGCGCGTGCCCAGGCGGTGGCCGGCCACGTTGATCACGTCATCGGTGCGGCCCAGAATAAAATAATAGCCGTCCGCATCCCGCACGCCCCAGTCGAACGTGGAATACACCTGCCGGTCGCTGAAGGTGGACCAGTAGGTCTCGACGAAACGCTCGTCGTCGCCATACACGGTCTGCATGCAGCCTGGCGGCAGCGGGCCTTCCAGCACCAGCACGCCCTTTTCGTTGGTGCCGCACTCCTCGCCCGTCGCTTCGTTGAGCAGCTTGACCTGATAGCCGTACATGGCCATGCCCGGGCTGCCCAGGCGCGTCGGCGTATCGGCCACGCCTTTCGCCACCGAGAGGATCGGCCAGCCCGTCTCCGTCTGCCAGTAGTTGTCGATGATGTCCACTTTGAGTTCGTCGGCGATCCATTGCGAGGTGGTTTCATCGAGCGGCTCGCCCGCCAGGTACAGCGCCTTTAGCGAAGACAGGTCGTACTTGCGCATCAGTTCCACCAGATGCTTGCGCAGCACGCGGATGGCCGTGGGCGCCGAGAACATGCGCGTGACCTTGTATTTCTCGACGATGCTCCACCAGATGCCCGCATCGGGACAGATCGGCAAGCCCTCGTACAGGATGGTGGCCATGCCGGCGATCAGCGGGCCATACACGATGTAGGAATGGCCCACCACCCAGCCGATATCCGAGGTGGCAAAGAAGGTTTCGCCGGGCTTGCCGCAGAAGTTGTACTGCATCGACGACGCCAGCGCCACCGCATAGCCGCCCACGTCGCGCTGCACGCCCTTCGGTTTGCCCGTCGTGCCTGATGTGTACAGCACGTACGACGGCTCGTTCGATTCGAGCCAGGTGACGGGCACCTGCGCGTCCAGGTGCTGCTCGCGCAGGGTCGCGTAATCGACGTCGCGGCCCGGCGTCAGTTCCATCGGCACCAGGTGGCGGTCGACCAGCAGCACCTGCCGCGGCTTGTGCGCGGCGATGCGAATGGCTTCGTCGAGCAGCGGCTTGTAGGCGATCGCCTTGCCATTGCGCGAACCGGCATCGGCGGAGAACACCAGTTTTGGCTGCGCATCGTCGATGCGGCTGGCCAGGCTGTTGGCGGCAAAACCGCCGAACACCACGGAATGCACGGCGCCGATGCGGGCGCACGCCAGCATGGCAAAGACCGCCTCGGCGATCATCGGCATGTAAATCAGGACGCGGTCGCCCTTGACCACGCCCAGCGACAGCAGGATGGCGCCGCAGCGCTCCACTTCGCGCTGCAGCTCGCGAAAGCTGTAAGTGCGCTCGGTATTGGTTTCGGTGGAAATGGCGATCAGCGCGGCGGCATCGCCCTGGCTGTCCACCCAGCGGTCGACGGCGTTGTGGCACAAATTGGTGGTGCCGCCGACGAACCATTTGGCGAACGGCGGGCGGGAATAATCAAGCACTTGCGAAAACGGGGTATGCCAATCGATCTTGTCCGCTTCCTCGCGCCAAAAAGCCTCAGGCGTGTCGATCGAGCGTTGATAAAATGCTGCGAAATTCATGTCTCCTCCGGTAGGCGTGCAATCTTGTATCGGGTCCGGGCGAACTGGCCCGGGCGCCGCTTATGTGCGTCGTCTGTGTGCCATTCGCCTGCGTATTTTTTCCTAAAACGCGTCGCCGGGAATGCGTACAGTCCCTTCCATCAGCACGCGCGCGCTGCGGCTCATGATGGCCTTGGTGACGCTCCATTGACCATCGACCTGCTGCGCTTGCGCGCCCACCATCAGGGTGCCGGACGGGTGGCCGAAGCGCACGCTGGTTTTTTCGCCGCCGCCCGCCGCCAGGTTCACCAGCGTGCCGGGAATGGCCGCCGCCGTGCCGATGGCGACAGCCGCCGTGCCCATCATGGCGTGGTGCAGCTTACCCATCGACATGGCGCGCACCAGCAGGTCTATCTCGCCCGCTTCCACCTTTTTCCCGCTGGACGAGACATAGCCGGCCGGCTTGGCGACAAAGGCCACTTTTGGCGTGTGCTGGCGCTTCGCGGCCTCATCCAGATGGGAAATCAAGCCCATGCGCAGGGCGCCGTGCGCGCGGATGGTTTCGAAACGGGTCAGCGCGGCCGGATCGCCATTGATGGCGTCCTGCAGTTCCGTGCCCGTGTAGCCGATGGCCTGCGCATCGACAAAAATCGTCGGGATGCCGGCGTTGATCATCGTGACTTTCAAGGTGCCGATGCCGGGCACGTCGAGCTCGTCGACCAGGTTACCGGTAGGGAACATGGCCGAGCTGCCAGCATCGCCGCCCTCCTCGTCCGCCGCCGGATCGAGAAATTCCAGTTTCACTTCGGCGGCCGGGAAGGTCACGCCATCGAGCTCGAAGTCGCCCGTTTCCTGCACTGCGCCATGCGTCACGGGGACGTGGGCGATGATGGTCTTGCCGATATTGGCTTGCCAGATGCGCACCGTGGCGATGCCGTTTGCAGGCACGCGGGCGGCGTCCACCAGCCCGCTGGCGATGGCGAACGAGCCGACGGCCGCCGACAGGTTGCCGCAGTTGCCGCTCCAGTCGACGAATGGCTTGTCGATGGAGACCTGGCCGAACAGGTAGTCGACGTCGTGCTCCGGCTTGCTACTTTTCGCCAGGATCACCGTCTTGCTGGTGCTGGACGTGGCGCCGCCCATGCCGTCGATCTGCTTGCCGTAGGGGTCGGGGCTGCCAATCACGCGCAGCAGCAGCGCATCACGCGCCGCGCCCGGCACTTGCGCGCTGGCGGGCAAATCCTGCAGGCGGAAAAACACGCCCTTGCTGGTGCCGCCGCGCATGTAGGTGGCGGGGATCTTGATTTGGGGGGTGTGGGTCATTGAAATTCCTGCATTGAATGGCTGATTAAACCCAACGGCGAAATGCCGGGGTCGGACCCTGAGGGTCCGACCCCAGACCTTGCCTTTGAGGTGAATTGCGCGATCACATCGCCACTACGCGGCTTTCGACGACTCGAGGAAGTCTTGCGCAAAGCGCTGCAGCACGCCACCGGCCTCATAGATCGACACCTCTTCCGCCGTATCGAGGCGGCAGGTGACGGGCACTTCCACCGTTTCGCCGTTCTTGCGGTGGATGAGCAACGTCAAGGTGGAGCGCGGCGTGCGTTCGCCCACGACGTCATAGGTTTCGCTGCCATCGAGGCCCAGGGTCTTGCGGTTCACGCCAGGCAGGAACTCCAGCGGCAGCACGCCCATGCCCACCAGATTGGTACGGTGGATGCGTTCAAAACCTTCGGCCGCGATGGCTTCCACGCCGGCCAGGCGCACGCCCTTGGCGGCCCAGTCGCGCGAGGAACCCTGGCCGTAGTCGGCGCCGGCGATGATGATCAGGGGCTGCTTGCGCTCCATGTATACCTCGATGGCTTCCCACATGCGCGAAATCGTGCCTTCCGGCTCGATGCGCGTGAGCGAACCCGCTTTGACTTTGCCGTCCTCGATGACCATTTCGTTTTTCAGGGTCGGGTTGGCGAACGTGGCGCGCTGCGCCGTCAAGTGGTCGCCCCGGTGCGTGGCGTAGGAATTGAAGTCTTCCTCGGGCAAACCCATCTTCGCCAGGTATTCGCCGGCCGCGCTATCGAGCATGATGGCGTTCGATGGCGACAAGTGATCGGTGGTGATGTTGTCGCCCAGGACGGCCAGCGGACGCATGCCTTTCAGTGGGCGTGCGCCAGCCAGCGCGCCTTCCCAGTATGGCGGACGGCGGATGTACGTCGTCTGCGGACGCCAGTCATACAGGGGGCTGACCTTGATGCCGTCGTCCACCTGCGCGGCAAACATCGGGATGTACACCTTGCGGAACTGCTCCGGCTTGACGCTGGAAGCGACGATGGCGTCGATTTCCTCGTCGGATGGCCAGATATCCTTCAACTGGATAGCCTTGCCGTCCGGAGCGATGCCCAGCACGTCCTTTTCGATATCGAAGCGGATGGTGCCGGCAATCGCGTAGGCCACCACCAGCGGCGGCGAGGCGAGGAAAGCCTGCTTCGCGTACGGGTGGATGCGGCCATCGAAGTTGCGGTTGCCCGACAGGACCGCCGTGGCGTACAGGTCGCGCGATACCACTTCTTCCTGGATGACGGGGTCGAGCGCGCCCGACATGCCGTTGCACGAGGTGCAGGCAAACGCCACGACGCCAAAGCCCAATGTTTCGAGCTCGGTCATCAGGCCCGCTTCCTGCAGATACAGCTCCACGGTTTTCGAGCCTGGTGCCAGCGAGGACTTGACCCACGGCTTGCGGGTCAGGCCCAGGCGGTTCGCATTGCGCGCGATCAGGCCGGCGGCGATCATGTTGCGCGGATTGTTCGTGTTGGTGCAGCTGGTGATGGCCGCGATGATGACGGCGCCGTCCGGCATCTTGCCCGGCTCATTTTCCACCACGCCGGAGATCCCGCGCGCGGCCAGTTCCGACGTCGGCACGCGGTTGTGCGGATTCGACGGCCCGGCGATATTGCGCACGACGGACGACAGATCGAACGTCAGCACGCGCTCGTACTCGGCGTCGACCAGGCTGTCGGCCCACAGGCCCGTTTCCTTCGCATACAGCTCCACCAGTTTCACCAGTTCGTCGTCGCGGCCCGTCAATTTCAGATACTTGATGGTTTGCGCATCGATGTAGAACATGGCGGCCGTGGCGCCGAATTCCGGCGCCATGTTGGAAATCGTGGCGCGGTCGCCCAGGGTCAGGTGCGACGCGCCCTCACCAAAGAATTCCAGGTAGGACGAGACGACCTTCTGCTTGCGCAAAAATTCCGTCAGCGCCAGCACCGTGTCGGTGGCCGTGATGCCCGGCTGCGGTTTACCCGTCAGCTTGACGCCGATGATGTCGGGCAGGCGCATCCACGAGGCGCGGCCCAGCATCACGCTTTCCGCTTCCAGGCCGCCCACGCCGATGGCGATCACGCCCAGCGCATCGACCATGGGCGTGTGCGAATCCGTACCCACCAGGGTATCGGGATAGGCGACGCCATTTTGCACCTGGATCACGGGCGACATGCGCTCCAGATTGATCTGGTGCAGGATGCCGTTACCTGGCGGGATCACGTCGACATTTTTAAATGCTTTCTTGGTCCAGTCGATGAAATCGAAGCGGTCTTCGTTGCGGCGGTCTTCGATGGCGCGGTTCTTGGCGAAGGCATCGGGGTCGAAACCGCCGCATTCGACGGCCAGCGAGTGGTCGACCACCAACTGCGTCGGCACGACAGGATTGACCAGGGCCGGGTCGCCGCCCTGGGCCGCGATGGCGTCGCGCAGGCCGGCCAGGTCGACCAGGGCCGTCTGGCCCAGGATGTCATGGCAGACGACACGCGCGGGGAACCACGGGAAGTCCAGGTCGCGGCGGCGTTCGATGAACTGGCTCAGCGAGGCGTTCAGGCTGGCCGGGTCGCAGCGGCGCACGAGGTTTTCGGCCAGCACGCGCGAAGTGTACGGCAAGGTGGCGTAGGCGCCTGGCTGGATCGCATCGACGGCGGCGCGCGTGTCGAAATAGTCTAGCTGGGTGCCCGGCAAGGGCTTGCGGTGCAGGGTATTCATCGGGGTAGTCATTGCAGTGCTCATTATTTGCGATCCTTGATCGGCACGAATTCCAGGTCTTCAGGACCCACGTAGTTGGCGCTCGGGCGGATGATCTTGTTGTCGATGCGCTGCTCGATGATGTGGGCGGCCCAGCCCGAGGTGCGCGAAATAACGAACAGCGGCGTAAACATCGCCGTCGGCACGCCCATCATGTGGTACGACACGGCCGAGAACCAGTCCAGGTTCGGGAACATGTTCTTGATTTCCCACATGACCGATTCCAGGCGCTCGGCGATGTCGAACATCTTGGTCGATCCCGCTTCCTGCGACAGCGAACGCGCCACTTCCTTGATGACTTTATTGCGTGGGTCGGAAATCGTGTAGACGGGGTGGCCGAAGCCGATCACCACTTCCTTGTTGGCCACGCGTTCGCGGATGTCCGCTTCCGCTTCGTCGGGATTGTCGTAACGCTTCTGGATGTCCAGCGCCACTTCGTTCGCGCCGCCGTGTTTCGGGCCGCGCAGCGCGCCGATGGCGCCCGTGATGGCCGAATGGATGTCCGAACCCGTGCCGGCGATGACGCGGCTGGTGAAGGTCGAGGCGTTGAATTCGTGTTCCGCGTACAGGATCAAGGACGTGTGCATGGCTTTTTCCCACGATGCCGACGGTTTTTCGCCATGCAGCAGGTGCAGGAAGTGGCCGCCGATCGAGTCGTCGTCCGTTTCCACTTCGATGCGCTTGCCGTTATGGCTGTAGTGGTACCAGTACAGCAGCATGGAGCCGAACGACGCCATCAGGCGGTCCGCGATGTCGCGCGCGCCAGGCGCGTTATGGTCGTCTTTTTCAGGCAGGGTGCAGCCCAGCACGGACACGCCCGTGCGCATCACGTCCATCGGGTGGGCGGCGGCCGGCAGCGCTTCCAGGGCCGACTTGACAGCCGACGGCAAGCCGCGCAGCGATTTCAGCTTGGCTTTGTAGCCTTTCAATTCGGCGGCGGTGGGCAGCTTGCCGTGCACCAGCAGATAGGCGATTTCCTCGAATTCGCAGCTGTCGGCCACGTCCAGGATGTCATAGCCGCGGTAGTGCAAATCGTTGCCGGTCTTGCCGACCGAGCACAGCGCCGTATTGCCGGCGGTAACGCCGGACAGGGCGACGGATTTTTTAGGCTTGAAAGTAGCGACTTGCGGTGCGGTCATTGTGTTCTCCAGATTGAATAGTCTCGGGTGCGTCAATGCGGGACCGGCATGCGGTCCCTGCTTCTTTACTTATTTCTTTTGCGCGGCGAACAGCGCGTCGAGCTTTTGCTCGAAGTCGTGATAGTTGATCGATTCATACAGCTCCATGCGCGTCTGCATGGTGTCGACGACATTCTTTTGCGTGCCGTCGCGGCGCAGCGCGCGGTAGACGTTGTCGGCCGCCTTGTTCATGGCGCGGAAGGCCGACAGCGGATACAAGGCCAGGCCCACGTGCGCGCTGCGCAGTTCGTCCAGCGTGAACAGCGGCGTGGAACCGAATTCCGTGATGTTGGCCAGGATAGGCACGTTGACGGCCTTGGCGAACGTGGCATACATGTCCAGGTCCGTGATGGCTTCCGGGAAGATCATGTCGGCGCCCGCCTCGACGCAGGCGACGGCGCGTTCCAGTGCCGCTTCCAGGCCATCGACGGCCAGCGCATCGGTGCGCGCCATGATGACAAAGTTGGGGTCCGTGCGCGCATCGACGGCCGCCTTGATGCGGTCGACCATCTCTTCCTTGCTGACGATTTCCTTGCCCGGACGGTGGCCACAGCGCTTGGCGCCCACCTGGTCTTCGATATGCAAGCCGGCCGCGCCGAACTTGATCATCGATTTCACGGTGCGCGCCACGTTGAAGGCGGACGAACCGAAGCCCGTGTCGGCATCGACCAGCAGCGGCAGGTCGCACACGTCGGTGATGCGGCGGATGTCGGTCAGCACGTCGTCCAGGCTGGAAATGCCCAGGTCGGGCAAGCCCAGCGAGCCGGCCGCGACACCGCCGCCGGACAAATAGATGGCTTTATAACCGGCACGCTTGGCCAGCAAGGCGTGGTTGGCGTTGATGGCGCCGACGACTTGCAACGGGGATTCTTCCTGGACGGCCTTGCGGAATGCGGCACCTGCGGAGTATTGAGTCATGTGTTCACCTTATGGGTTTCGGATGGTCCCGAATGTTTCACGGAGTGGCTATGAGCATCAGTATTGCAAATGCCGTGCCAGCACCGCTCACCGGCCCGGAAAATGCGTCACGCACAGTGAAAATCAGGGGAAACGGCCACGCAACGGCGCTGCACGCGCTGTCACGCACGGGAACAGCGATGTCATAATGCATGACAATGATGTTTCAAATATGTTTCAATCATTCCATTTGAAACATTGAAACATGAAACAGACCAGACTGCCACCGGGCGCGCACATAAAAAAACAGCCGGCGGGTGCCGGCTGCAGGTTTGCTGAAAATGCAGGAGCTAAGCCAGCCGCACCAGCGGATTGGCGATGATGTTGTCGATCTGGCGCACGGCTTCTTCGCAGGCGGCGGCAATGGCGCCATCCTCGTCGTCGCGCACGAACTGCATGGTCGAGCCTTCGAATACTTCCAGGCCTTCCGCGGTGGCGCGTTCGATGTCGCAGCTGGCCGACCATTTGCCATCGGTGGTGGGCACGGCCAGGGGAACGATTTCCCAGCCTTTATAGTGAATTTTAGAACTGTTTTCCATGGGTGCCTCCTTGGTGACTGACTCAATAGTGGAAATCGTAGCATGAAGCGGGACCGCTAGCGACGTGTTTCACGCGCCAGCGCGCGGTCAGGCTGACTTTCGGGCTAAACGATTTACGCTGGCTCAAGGACGCAGCAGATTATCCACTTCCGTCCTGGCCACTTCTATCCCGGCCGTGCAAGCCGTTTCAGGTGCCGCATAGCCACCCAGGGTGCGGCTGCGCGTGATCGCTTGCGCGGCGCTCTCGCCCTCGCGCTGCAGGCGGTAGGTAAAATCCCATAAATCGTCGTTGTCCTTTTGCGGGGTCACGGAAATCGTAAAACCGCGGTATTGCTCGCTGCGTGCAGGTATATCGTTCATGAATTCCTCCTTGGAAGAATGAGGTTACCATGCTGCAAGCGCCAGGGTGCGCACGACTGTGACGGGCGCATGCATGCCCGCTTATCTGTTTTTCGCATGCTCAATGTCAATTTGCAGCATTTTTTAGCGTACTCTGGCGATATAATGTCCTTCCCTGTTCGTACTTTGCCGCCGCGATGACCCCACAAATCCAAGCTTTCTTCGACCCCGCCACCGCCACCGTCACGTATGTCGTGTACGAGGCCGATGGCCAGGACTGTGCCATCATCGATTCCGTGCTCGACTACGACCCGAAAGCGGGCCGTACCTCGACCACGTCGGCCGACAAGGTGATCGCCTTCGTGCGCGAACACGGCTTGCAGTGCCGCTGGCTGCTGGAAACCCACGCGCATGCCGACCACCTGTCCGCGGCGCCCTACCTGCAGCAGCAGCTGGGCGGCGACGTGGCCATCGGTGCCGCCATCCAGACGGTGCAGCAGGCCTTCGCCGCCGTCTACCACCAGGATGACGCCAGGGCCGACGGCTCGCAGTTCGACCAGCTGTTCGCGCCCGACCAGGTGTTTCATATTGGTAAGCTGGAGGTGCGCGCCCTGCACGTGCCCGGCCACACGCCGGCCGACCTGGCTTACCAGATCAGCGACGCCGTCTTCGTCGGCGACACCCTGTTCATGCCGGACGTGGGTTCGGCCCGCTGCGACTTTCCAGGCGGCTCCGCATCCCTGCTGTACCGCTCCGTGCAGCGCCTGCTGGCGCTGCCGCCGCAAACGCGGCTGTTCATGTGCCACGACTATCCGCCCAACGGCCGCGCGCCGCGCTGGGAAGTGACGGTGGCGGAACAGCGCGCCGGCAACATCCACTTGCGCGACGGCATCACGGAAGAACAATTCGTGGCCATGCGCACGGGCCGCGATGCCACCTTGGACATGCCGACCTTGATCCTGCCCGCCATCCAGGTCAACATCAACGCGGGCAAGCTGCCCGAGCCGGAAGACAACGGCGTGCGCTACCTCAAAATACCGCTGAACGCGATCTGATTGCCTGGGGCACTCCCCGCCCCTCGCACCGCCTTTCTTGACACCACGCAAGTTCCACCTCAGGCAATCCGCATACAGTGCAGATTGCCTGAGTTCACTTTGGCGCCGCCTTTTCCTGCTTGACGCTGACGGAGCGCCCGTATGTCGCCCGACCCTACGCTCGATACCAATTGCATCCTGCTCGCCGAAGCCGAAGGCACGACCTTGTTCAGCCATGCGCTGCTCAAGGCCGTCACGCGATTGCCGCGTCCCGGCATCATCATCTTTGTGCACGGCGTCAATTCCGACGGTGAATGGTATGAGCAGGCCGAGCAAGGCCTGTGCGCCGGGCTGAATGCCCGCCTGAAGCGCCGCGATGAGGACCTGGCGATCCCTGGCCCGGCCGCCGGACAGATGAAAGCCGCCACTTACGCACGCGAATTGACGGACGACGGTTTCCTCAACCCCAAGCGCAATGCCACTACCTTCCTGCAAGCGGACGATGCCAATTCCCCCGTGATCCGCTTTCGCTGGGGCTACAAGGCCAACGGCGAGGAATTGCAGGCATTTGGCGACGGCATCTATCTCAACGAAAAGAATTACTGGGGCGGCGGACCGTTCGCCAACGGCTGCAGCGCCCTGCCCGATCTGTGGGGCCAGGGTTTGTCGGAAGAATTGTTCCTGTGGATGCATATCCAGCACATGAACCCGACGAATGACCGGCAAGTGTATGCCTGTCCACCTCGCCCGTATTTTGTGTTCGCCGCGTGGCGCTTGGCGCGTCTCGTACAATCGATCAGAGCGTGCCAGCACGATGCGCCCGTCACCATCGTCTGCCATAGCCAGGGCAATATGGTGGCCATGGCGGCCGCCTTTCTCGGCGAAACGCTGGGGCCGTCAGCCGTGGCCGACAGTTATGTGCTATGCAACCCACCCTACAGTCTGCTCGATAGCAATTTCACGGAAAACTGGGTCAGCGGCCATCTGAAGGATGAGCATGGCAATACGGGCCGGCAAAAGTATGCCGCACGCACGCAAACCTTGAAAGCGTTTTTCAACATCCTGCGCACCCGCACGGCAATGCAGCAGGATGCCGCCTTTGTCGACGAGTGCAGCGCCAATCGCAAGCCTGAACGCAAGGACAGCTATACGGCCGCGTTCGACCGCGCAGACTACGGCTTGCATGGCTCCACCTATGGCAGGGTCACCCTGTATTTCAATCCGCACGACCAGGTGATTTCCGCCACGCCCGTGCAAGGCATAGGCTGGCGCGGCATGTCGGCGCAGGAAATTGCCGATACGGGCGGCGACGGCGTCTTCACCCAGCGCGTGTTTGCGCAAAACCACCTTGTCGGCCAGGAAAATGAAAAGGATTACGATATCTGGCAGCGCAATGGCCAGCCCTTGACGCCGGACAGCCTCGATTTCTGGCACCCGCGTTCACTGGTCGCCGAGTACTCGATCGAAAAGGGCATGCGGGCCAGCAAAGGCATCGGGCGCAAGATACTGACCTTTTTGTTCGCGCCCATCGTCATCATTCTCGCCAAGACTGCCGGCACGCGCATCAACGCCCTGCCGCCCAAGTCCTGGCGGCTGCCGATGAAGGCGCCCAAGCTGCCCGAGGCATTCCTGCCGCGCTCGAAGCGCTTTGCCGACATCAGCGATCAGTTTGACGAAGGCTGCGATGCCCCGGCCGACTCCCTGCACAAGGACCGCGCCGCCGAAGCCGATGAGGCATATGCGCCTTACCGTCCCCAGGGCAAGGGCGATGCGCAAGCCGAGGCGGCGCTACGCTACGAACAGAATGGCATGCTGCGCATGCAGGCCAGGCGCGACGACTGGGTCGAAAAAGGCAAGCCTGTGACGGCGGTGGACAAGCCGGAGGAGGCTAGCAAGGAATTCAATGCCTGGCGCAAGCAGGAAATCCAGAACTACCTGGTCGCCAACATCGACACCCACGCCACCGATCACTCAACCATCATGACCAATCCCGAGCATGCGCAAAAGGCGCTGGCGTATGACGTGGCGGTGGGGGTGTGCACGATCAGGCAGGAGGCGTTGCGCAAGTTACGGGTGGCGGCGGATTGGAGGTTGTTAGAGCCTCTCAATGCCACCGATGATAGCGCCGAGTTTTTTGAGTATTACGACAGCGGAGAATTCAAAAAAACATCTTTATACAAATGGGCTAACGCCAAAGACAACCCTGCCAGAAAACCGAAAAGCATCGTTGACGAGCGCCAGAATGCCAGGCCTGCCGACCCTTCCACCAACTTTGCACTGAGGACTGACGGTGCGTAAGTTCATTGCCACGCCGCGCCAGCGATTGGCCTGGGCGCTCGCCGTATCTTTCATTGTCATTTGCCTTGCGTTCTGGCTCAACTGGCCAAGCTATGCAGGTCACCAGACTATCCATTCACCTGGAGAACTCATGAAACAGTTCCTTGCGCTGCCCATGCTCGCCGCGTTCACCATGTTTGCGTTATTGACAGCCTGCGCAGCACAACCTGCGCAGAAAGAAGACGATCTCCCAAAAAACACGACCCATGCTCCCTTCCGGGCACAAGTCGTGGGCCTGCAATGGCTCAATCCACTTCAGCGGCTCGACTATCCGACCGAGTGGCAACTGCTATGGACCCTCGGCCTGGCCAAACCCAACAAGAATGACGATATGGTCAGGACGGATCCCAGGGGCTTTAGTACCTTGCAGGCCGTCGCCCCCATTGCTCACGATCTCGATGGCACGGAAACGTTCAAGGGCTATCACTATAAATATGTGCGGAAATTAACCAGCCTATTTCATGACATTTACTACTCCAGCCCCACCTACTTTTATCGGGTCTATCCCAAGGATCAAAAACAGAACTGGCGCGAACTGGCGGGCATCCGCGTCGAATATGCCCTGCCTGCGGGTAAGTTGGACCTAGAAGAGGCAAAAAACACTACATGCGAACGCATCATCGACACCTTTAACATCGGCAATGTCAATTTCCCCACCCTCTGGACCCGCGCTACCCCACCCGACGTGCGCATCACCCTGGGTGGCAACAATGCAGGCTTCATCTCCCTGCAAGCCGCGCTGGCCTATCTGGAAGCGCATCCGAAGGAAACCGTGTGGGTCATGAACTGGGATGCGCCGAGCCGGCCGAAAACCATGCAGATCAATGAAAACCTCGTGCTGCTGGTGCTGGCCGGCCCTGATTACAAAACGGAACGGGCGGCGCTGGCGTGGGTAGGCTATCCGGCAACGAAAAATATGGCCGATTTTGAACTGGCCAAGGACAAGCCGCCACGCGCCGTGCAGGCCTGGCAGGCGCTATTTGCCGAAGCGGCGCACCATGGCGGCAAGACGGAAACCGATATTGGCTACGTCATCCACGACGCCAACAGGACGTTGCCCAGCTCCTCCGACCGGCTGCGCCAGCTGGCGCATGCCTTGAGCCTGGAAGTGCCGGACTTCGACTTCCTGCCGCAGACCTTCAATACGCCGGCACTGCTGGGCGAAATGGGCGCCGGCACGGCGCTGACCAATGTCGCCCTGGGCATCGCCCATGCGAACCACGTCGGCAAGCCGGTGCTGGTGGCGGGCACCAGCGATCCAGCCAGCGTCACGGGTGTGCTGGTCGCGCCGCCGGCCGCGGTGCGGCCCATCAATCACGACCAGCCGTGGTTCCGCGCGCGCGGCGAAAACCATGCGTATCTGCCGTGGTGGGGCATCCGCCACGATGCGGCGGACGATTTGCAGGGCTACTCAGATTGAAGTCCGAAGGCAACGCTCCGCACATGGCGTCAAACGCAATAACATAATGCAAATGATGCGTCTTCCGCCATGCCATATCCCTCAGTACCATGTGGTGACCCTATTCGAGGATCCACCACGCCATGCAACCACCGTCAAAACCCGCTCCACCCGAGCAGCAGGCCACCGAAGCCGGTAGCGTCACCACACCCGTGCGCGGCGCGCTTGCCAGCCTGTCCCTGGCGATGCTGCTGCCCGCGCTGGGCACCAGCATCGCCAACGTGGGCTTGCCCGACATGGCCAAGGCCCTGCAGGCACCGTTCCAGGATGTGCAATGGATCGTGCTGGCGTATCTGCTGACGATCACCGCCCTGATCGTCAGCGTGGGCCGCCTCGGCGACATGCTCGGACGGCGCCGCCTGCTGCTGGCCGGCATCGCGCTGTTTGCCATGGCCTCCATCCTGTGCGCCCTGGCGCCCACCTTGTGGCTGCTGGTTGCAGCGCGCGCCCTGCAGGGCCTGGGCGCTTCCGTCATGATGGCGCTGACGATAGCCTTTGTCGGCAGCACCGTACCCAAGGCCAGGACGGGCAGCGCCATGGGCCTGCTCGGCACCATGTCGGCGGTTGGCACCACGCTCGGCCCCGCGCTGGGCGGCCTGCTGATTGCGCGCTTCGGCTGGCAAGCCATTTTCCTCGTCAACGTGCCGCTGGCTGCCGTGGCGCTGCTGCTGGCCTGGCGCTACCTGCCGGCCGACCAGCGCGGCGCGCACGCCAAGCGCCCCGTGTTCGACCACCGCGGCACCGTGCTGCTGGCGCTGACCCTGGGCGCGTATGCGCTGGCCATGACCCTGGGCCGCGGCCATTTCGGCGCACGCAACGTGGCGCTGCTGCTGGCCGCCTGCGTGGGCGCCGTGCTGTTCGTCCGGGTCGAACTGAAGGCGCCGGCGCCGCTGATCCGCCTGGCCATGCTGCGCGCGCCCGTGCTCAGCGCCGGCCTGGCGACCAGCATGCTGGTGTCGACGGTCATGATGTCCACCCTGGTGGTCGGTCCTTTCTACCTGGCGCGCGGCCTGGGCCTGGGCACGGCCGTCACCGGCATGGTGCTGGCGGCCGGGCCGCTGGTGGCGGCGTTCTGCGGCGTGCCGTCCGGCTGGCTGGTGGACCGCTACGGCGCACAGCGCATGGGCGGCGCGGGCCTGTGCGGCGCGGCCGGCGCCTGCCTGGCGCTGGCGCTGCTGCCCGCCAGCCTGGGCATCCCCGGCTATGTCGCGCCGATCATGCTGCTCACGGCCAGCTACGCGCTGTTCCAGGCAGCCAACAATACCGCCGTGATGGGCGATATCGTTCCCGAGCAGCGCGGCGTTATCTCGGGCATGCTCAATCTGTCGCGCAATCTGGGCCTCGTCACGGGCGCCTCCGTGATGGGCGCCGTCTTCGCTGCCGGCGCCAGCGATATCACCGACGCGCAGCCAGCCGCCATGATCCGTGGCATGCACGCCACCTTTGCCGTCGCCAGCGCGCTGATACTCGCCGCGCTGGCCATTTTCGCGCTCGGCCGCGCCCTGAGCAGGGCTGGAGAGGCCGCATGATGCCCGCCCGTGCCAGCGGCGTCAGGCCCCGCCTGTGTGGCCCGCGCAGGCGTCGACCACACAGCCGCGCAGCCAGCGGTGGGCCGGGTCGGCATCCATGCGCGGATGCCACATCAGCGACACGGTCAGGTCGGGCATGCCTAACGGCAGCGCAAAACTGAACATGCCGGCGCGCAGATTGCCCGTATGCCGTTCCGGCACGGTGGCGATCAGGTCGGAGCCGGCGGCCAGCGCCAGCGCCGCCGTAAAGCCGCCGACGATGCTGGCGATCGTGCGCTGCAGTCCCAGCGCGGCCAGGGCGTCGTCCATCGGCCCCGTATCCTGGTCGCGCCGCGCCACCAGCACGTGCTGGCCGGCCGCGTAACGCTCGGCGCTGATCTCGCCTTGCGCCAGCGCATGGCCGCTGCGCACCACGCCCACGAAACGGTCGCCGAACAGCCTGCGCGTGCGCACTTCCGGGCTGGTGAAACTGCCGATCACGCCCGTTTCCAGGTCGATGCTGCCCTCGCGCAGCTGCACGCTTTCGCGGTCCAGCTTTTGCACGAAGCGCAGGCGCACGCCGGGCGCTTGCGCGCCGATATGCGCGAACAGCGCCGGGCCGAAATTTTCCACGAAGCCGTCGCTCGAACGCAGCGTAAATGTTTGCGCCAGCTGGCGCGGGTCCAGCTGCTCCGCCGGACCCAGCACGGCCAGCACCTCGCCTAACAGGGGCCCCACTCTTTCACGCAGCTCCAGCGCGCGCGGCGTGGGCACCAGTTCACGCCCGGCGCGCACCAGCAAGGGATCGCCGGTTGTCTCGCGCAGGCGCGCCAGGGCGCGGCTCATGGCCGATGGACTCAAACGCAAGCGCCGCGCCGCGCGCGTGACGCTGCCTTCGGCCAGCAGCACGTCAAGGGTGATCAACAGGTTCAAGTCGGGTAGCGACATTGGCGCTTACTCGCCCTGCTCCGGCGCGCGCCCGATCTCGCCGTCGATATTGGCCAGGAACCAGGCCAGCGACGACATCAGCGCCACGTTGCGCTTCAGGTTTTCCGGGTCGACCTTGTCCAGGGTGTCGGCCGCCGTGTGGTGGTAGTGGAAGTAGTTGTGGCTGTCGACCAGCGGCTCGAAGCTGGGCACGCCGCCCGTTTCCAGGCGGTGCAAGTCGCCCGTGCCCAGCGCGTCGCGGCGCGTGAACGCGTGCGCGCCCATCGGTTGCAGGGCGGCGCGCAGCGGTGCGAACAGTTTTTCCGACTTCGGCGCCACGCTGGCGAGGATGCCGAACGGGCGGCCGGCGCCGCTGTCCATCTCGATGGCCGCATATTGTTTGCCGAGCGCCTGCTTGTGGGCCTCGAAATAAGCCTGGCCGCCACGGCCGCCGTTTTCCTCGTTCATCCAGGCGATCACGCGGATGGTGCGGCGCGGGCGATAGTCGAGCTTTTTCAGGGTTTCCAGCACGCCCATGGCCGCCACAACGCCGGCGCCGTCGTCGTGCGCACCCGTCGCCAGGTCCCAGGAATCGAGGTGGCCCGAGACCACCACCACTTCGTCGGCCTTGTCCGTGCCCGGCCAGTCGGCGATGACGTTGTAGCTGTCCGCCTCGGGCAGGTTTTGCGGCGTCAGGGTCAGATGCATTTTCAGCGGGCCGCGCGCGGCCAGGCGGCCGATCAGCAAGGCGTCTTCCACGGTGACGGCGGCGGCGGGAATACGTTTATTCTCATCCAGGCCCGTGGCGCCCGCGTGCGGGATGCGGAAGTTCGCGCCGCCGACCGAGCGCACCAGCGCGGCGGCCGCGCCCAGGTCGGCCGCCGCCTTCGGTCCATTGAAACGGAAGCGCGAACCCTGGCCGTAGGTGACGCCGGCCAGGCCCCGCTCGGCCATCTCCTGGTCGAACGGCGTGTCGATCAGCACGATGGCGTCCTTCACTTCCGACGCGCGCGCCTTGAGTTCTTCCAGGCTCTTGACGATGATCACGGGCGCCGTCAGGCCGGTGGCCGGGGTGGCGCCCGAACCGCCCAGGGCGGTCAGCACCACGCGCTGCGACACGCCCTGCGGACGGCCCGCATAGTCGACGATTTCCGCCGTTTCCACACCGCGCACCCAGTGCGGCACTTTCACGGGCTGCAAGGTGACGGTGGCGCCCAGCTGGCGCATGGTCTCGGCCACCTGCCGCACGGCGGCGGCCGCGCCGGCGGAACCGGACAGGCGCGGGCCGATCAGATCCGTCATGTCGGCCAGGCGGGCATACGCCCAGTCGCTTTGCAGCGCCGTGTCGCGCACCTGCGCCAGCGCCTGCGGCGCATTGCCTGGCGCGGCGGCAAAGGCGCCGGCGCTGACGGCGCAGCCAAGGGCGATGAATAAAGCGGAACGGCGCAGTGGCGCGCCAGTCAGGGTGGTATGCATGTAATGTCAATTCCAGTCAACGAGGTCGAAGCGGGTACGCCGTGGCCAGGGGCAAGGCGCGGCTTTCTACGATAGCGTATTTGTTCTGTCATTGCAGCAACTTTTACGGGATCGATTGCCTCTCCCCCCAGAGTCGATTACCATCAAGATCGTGATCGCTACCGGATACCGCCATGCTCAAGGGAACCCTCTGTACCGTCCGGCATGTGCAGGCCGCCGACCTGAATGCCTATATTTCCCTCGTCAACGACCTGCCCTCGCGCGGCGAGTTTTTCTCGATGCAATTCAAGTCGCCCGAGGCCATGCGGCGCGACTTCCTGCAATCGGGTTTTGTCACCGAGGACAGCGAATTGTTCCTCATCGAAGACAAAGCCCAGCACATCATCGGCACGATCACGCACTTCAAGAGCCGCACGCCAGCCTCGCGCGAGATCGGCTACCGCCTGTTCGACCGGCAGCGGGACGGGCGCGGCTACATCAGCGAAGCGACGCGCCTGGTGGTCGACTACCTGTTCAACGCCTATGCGTATCACCGGCTGGAACTGCTGATGGACCCGCTCAACATCGGCTCCGAGCGCATCGCGCAAAAGAACGGCTTTAGCGAGGAAGGCTTGCTGCGCCAGGCGTTTTTTATCAACGGCGTGATGCGCGATGTCAAAATGTACAGCCTGCTGCGGCCTGAATGGCAGGCGCGGGGGCGCTGACTTGTTACCATCGGGGCAGGAATGTAAGAAGTTGTATTAGACATGGAACAAGCGGGGAGCAGCGGATATAGTCCAGTCCATGCAGATCATTGTGATCTCGCCGGAATGGAAGGAAATGCCATGTTGAACAAGAAACTCCTGGGTGCGGTAATGGTAGCGGCAGTGGCTGTGTCTTCGGCCGCAGTCGCCGGTGACCGCGACTTCAATACCGTTGCAGGCGCCGTTGTCGGAGCGGCCATTGGCAACAGCACCGGCGGGCGCAATGGCGCGATCGTCGGTGGCGTGCTTGGCGCCGCCGTCGGCAACAGCATCAGCACGAATGACCGCCATTATGACCGTGGCGGCTATCGGGGCGGCTACCGCGAAACTTATTACGCGCCTGCGCCGCAACCGGTGTACTACGCGCCGGCCCCGCAGCCCGTGTATTACGCGCCGCCACCACGCTACTACGGCCCGCCGGCTGTCGTCTACGTGCAACCGGGCCGCGGCTACTACCGCGACCATGGCCGCCGCGACTACTCTGACCGAGACTACCATGACCGTGGCCACGGCTGGGGCCATCGTCGCTAAGCAGCACCCTGCACCCGCCTCCTCTAAAACCTGCGCCAGCCTGCTGCCGCAGGTTTTTTGTTAGATAAGCAAGGTATCGCCCCTGCACAATTTCGGCTAAGCTGTATCCTATGATCAACATTGCTGGCCGCATGGACCGCTCAACCGATGCATTTAATCAAAGACGCGCTTGACTTCGGCCCCTGGCTCGATGCCGCCGCCGGCAGCAGCGTGGGCGCCGGCCCCGTGCCGCGGCGCGAGAACCAGGACAACTTCCTGCTGATCGATGCCAGCGGCCACGCCGTCTGCCTGTCGCGCCAGGCACCGTTCCACTGCCAGGTGCCAGGCTGGCCGCGCGGCCATGTGCGCGCAGCCGTGCTCGACGGCATGGGCGGCCACGGCCAGGGGCGCGAGGCGGCGGAAGCGGCCGTGCAAGGCTTGCTGGCCGTGCCCGCCTGCCTCGACACGGCCAGCCTGGCATCCAGGCTCGACGCTCTGCATACGCGCTTGCAGGACGGTTTCGCCAGGAGCACGCCTGCCCAGGCGCGTCCGCCCGGCACCACCCTGACCTTGCTGGAAGTGCCGCCCGGCGAAGCGCCGCTGCTGTATCACGTGGGCGATTCGCGCCTGTATGAACTTGCCGATGGCGTGGCCAGCATCCTCACCATCGACCACGTGCCGGCCACCGTGTACGCCATGCGCGGCGCGTTCGACGAGACGCGCTGGCGCGCCTCCGTGCACGGCGAGCACCATCCGCAAATCTCGCAGGCATTTATTTTAGGCAACGCCCTGAGTGACAGCTTGCAGCTCGCCAAGCCCCTGCTCGGTCTCGATGCGGCCGCCTTGCCGCCCTTCCTGGCGCACCTGGGCGACCGCCGCGTGCTGCGCGTGCGCCCCGGCGCCCACTATGTGCTGGCCAGCGACGGCTTCTGGGCCTGCGACGAGCCGCTGGCGCTCACGGCCCGCTGGCCCGCTTTGTGTGCCGGCAAGAGTGCTGCCGAGGCCGTCAGCGCCCTGTTCGACGACTTCCTCTCCCACCCGCCGAAAGGCTTGCATAGCGACAACATCACCGTGGTGGCGCTGCGCTTCGATGCGGCATTCACCGTCCCGGGCGGCTAGCGGCCAGTCGCGCAAGGTGGCAGAGTGACTCGAATCCCAACGGCCAGCATCCATGACACAGAGCCGTGAACCATGCCACTGGCGCGCTGTCTGACGGAAGGAGTTCTCCAACGTCACCAGGAGCATGCCATGAGCAACACCATCGCTACACCGCAGGCCGGCGCCGCCGACGCGCCCGACTACGCCGCCATCAAGCAGCGCCAGCAAGCAGGCTGGGCCAGCGGCGACTTCGCCGTCATCGGCGTGACCCTGCAACCGGTCGGCGAGTCGCTGGCCGAGGCCGCCGATATCCGCGCCCATGAAGACGTCATCGACATCGCCGCCGGCAACGGCAACGCCACCTTGGCGGCGGCGCGCGCCGCTTTGCCCGCGTCGTCTCCACCGATTATGTGCCGGCGCTGCTGGACAAGGGCCGCGCGCGCGCCGAGGCGGAAGGCCTGGCCGTGACCTTCCGCGTGGCCGATGCCGAAGCGCTGCCGTTTGCCGATGCCAGTTTCGACGCGGCCTTGTCGACCTTTGGCGTCATGTTCACGCCTGACCACCGGCGCGCGGCCAGCGAAATGCTGCGCGTGCTGCGTCCCGGCGGCCGCATCGGCATGGCCAACTGGACGCCGGACGGCTTTATCGGGCAACTGTTCAAGACCATCGGCAAGTATGTGCCGCCCCCGGCAGGCGTGGCGTCGCCAGCCCGCTGGGGCGAAGAAGCGTATCTGCGCGACCTGTTCGGCCGTGCGGTCGAGCAGGTGCACAGCCAGCGCAAGGTGTTCCATTTCCGCTATGCCTCCGCTCACCACTGGGTGCAGGTCTTCCTCGATTACTACGGCCCCGTCCACAAGGCCTTTGCCGCGCTGGATGCGGCTGGCGTCGAGGCGCTGGAGCAAGAGCTGTTCACCTTGCTGGAACGCCTGAATACGGCGGGCGCCCACTCGCTGGTGGTACCGGGCGAGTATCTGGAAGTCATCATCGACAAACGGCGTGGGTGAAATAAATGCCAAAATAACATATCCAGAAAGATATAAAATGTGTTTTTAAGCAATAGTTTCCATGGCATGTAAGGCAAGGTGTGACCAGGGGCATGAATTTGGGCAAAAAGTGCGCATTCCGAGGCCGCGAAAGTTGCCAAGCAGGCGCAAAAGCGCGTAAGCTCTCATGTAGAACAGAGGGCGCAATGTCCCCGCTCGATTCGAGTCAGAATGTCATGAAAAAATGCAGCAACCCGGAGCACCCGCACTGTACGTTCTGGGTCTTGCCTGGGGATACAGTCTGTGCGGGCAACCACTCGCAAGCGACGACTGCTCCCAGCAGCTACGACCTGTTGAGCGCACTGCGCAGCGCCCGTTCCGAGCCATCGGCAACGGCGCTTCCGCACGCCCCTGCGCATGATTCTGATATTCGTGATGCTGTTCTTCGCGATGCTGCCATTCAAACGGTAAGCCGCTCCTCGCCGGCGGCGGCCGCCCCGGCATTCACGCCAGCGCCCGTTGCGCCGGCAACGGTGCCGCCCGCCTACCAGCCGGTGCAAGCCCACCTGCACATCAGCGGCTTCGATCCCCGTGCGGCAGGCGGACGGCAAACCCTGAAGATGGAATTGCGCGGCATGAGCGCCGCCTGCGCACCGCAGCTGACCTTGCGCCTGCGCTCGGACCTGATCCCCCGTGGCCAGGTGCAGCATGATTTCGGGCGCACCACGCGCGGCGACTGGCGCCCCGTGTTTGTCGAGTTCTCCTCGCGCAACAAGGAACACGGGCAATACCAGATCGAAGTGGAAGTGCACAGCCATATCGATGGCGCCGTGGCGCAGAAATGGGTGTGCATTTTTGTCATCCTCGTGCCGCGCCGCGACGCCACCTTGACGGAAATCCACCAGATCTTCCTCAGCACACACAAGAACGTGCGCGTGATGGCCGACGATGCGTCGATCGCCCGCGTGACGGGCGGCGACGGCTGCAACCTCGACGTGACGGCGCGCAATGCCGGCATCGCCCACGTGGATTTATCTGCGCCGCAAGGCAAGATCGACATGGGCTTTACCACCATTGCCTGGGACGAAGAGTTGATCGAAGTCGACCTGCCCGCCGCCAGCCACTGCCATCCGCACCCGAGCCAGGCCGCCTGCCTCGTCAATGCGGCGCCGGAAGCGGGCGAGCAGCGCCAGATCCGCCTGTTCGCGCTGGAAGAATGCATGCTGGGCCGCTTCGAGCTGGTGGACCCGGAAGCCGATGTGCTGCTCAGCCATTTCAGTCCCGATGGCCAGGACAACAATGGCTTGACGCGCCGCCTGTCGGGCCGCCACGCCATCATCCGGCGCAGCGGGCAAGGTTTTGAAATCGAGGACGTATCGCGCTACGGCGTGCTGCTCGACGGCGTGTGGCCCGGCAAGCACAAGCCTGTCGCGCTGCGCCTGGGCATGCGCATCGAATTGTCTGCCAGCATCAAGGGCATCGTCGTGCTCAGCGTCACTGCCCTCCTTGCGCACGGCGTGATCCTGCACCGCATCGACCACGGCGCCCGCGCCGAGTGTTTTTACCTGCTGCTGCCGGACACCCAGCCCACGCCGGCCAGCCACCTGGCCACGCCGCAGGCCAGCTGCCTGCCCGTGCTGTTCCACCGCAACGGCGGTTTCTGGCACATCGATACCGCCAGTGGCAAGGAAACCGCACTGGCCCCCGCCACCGTGCTCGACAAGCTCAGTGGCTTCGCGCGGCACAACCGCTTCGCCAGCGAACCGTATCCGGAATGCTGGATCATCCGCACCGAAGGCGCGGCGCTGTGCGATAGCACCATGCAAACTGCGTAGTAACACTATTGTAAATCTGCAGTTATCCGCAAGGCACTAACGGGGTATGAGTACAAGAAAAATCATCGACAGGCCGAGTATAAACACCGCTTCCAGCGTAAACACGATGGCGGGAATCTGCAATTCGCGCGGGATTTTCATGGCGACACCTCTTCAAAACACAGGACTGCTTTCAGCATAGCGCGCCCCGCGTCAATTGCATTATCAGTCGCACAACACACTTGAGCGTCCGGCATGACTTGCCGAGTTCGCCATCCAGGCCCTGCCGACACACAATTTAACAATTTAATAGCGGATATTCCGCAAATAGCGCCCATTGACGCCCTTGCATACTGTATATTCATCCAGTTAACATCCCCTTGTATTTCACACAGCGCCCGCATGGCGTTTTACATTTTCTATGGCTTCCAACAAAGCGCATCATGCGACCGGTTGGGCTGCCGGCGTGATCGCCGCGGCCCTGGTCGCGCACGCTGGCGCCGGTGGCCCCTACCAAGTGCTGAGCATGCTCGCCTTTGTCATGGGCGCACTGGGCGGCACGGCGCCGGACTGGCTGGAAGTGGCCTGGTGGGCGCGCACGCACCGGCTGTGGATCACGCACCGCACCTGGACGCACTGGGGCCTGGCCTGGATCGCCCTGCTCGTCTACACGTATCTGCAATTGCCGCACCACCTGTGGGCGCCGCCCCTGTTCGGCTTTGCCGCGGGCGGCATCATGCATCTGCTGGCCGACTGGCCCAATCCCCTGGGCGTGCCGTGGATTTTCCGCCGCCACTCGCTGCGCTGGTGGAAAAGCG
Source organism: Janthinobacterium sp. PAMC25594 (assembly GCF_019443505.1). Lineage (NCBI taxonomy): Bacteria > Pseudomonadati > Pseudomonadota > Betaproteobacteria > Burkholderiales > Oxalobacteraceae > Janthinobacterium > Janthinobacterium sp. PAMC25594. Next base: position 6,343,006 of record NZ_CP080377.1, on the reverse strand, counting down.
GCCGCCACGACATCATCGTCATCATCGCCGCCTGGCTGGCCGCCACCGTCGTGGCCGACCACGTGTTTTTTGACGGAATCCACCTGCGGCGCAGCGTGCTGGCGCTGGACAGCCTGCTGCACTGGTCCGCTGGCGCACTTCAGACGGCCTGGGCGGATCTGCAACAGTGGCAAGCGCGCTGGCGCCTCGGTGGCTGACGCCAATTGACGCCGGCGGCATGGCAATGTGATAATGAGTATCATTCTCAAACAGCCCAGCCAGCCGGCACCCCGCGTTCCGTCAGCCCAGCCCATTCCTTGCCTGGAGAACGCAGTGAGTACCGTCAGTCCCACCCATGCCATCCCCCTGAGCACCCTGTACAGCGAGCACCACGGCTGGCTGTATGGCTGGCTGCGCGGCAAGCTGGGCAACCGCGCCGAGGCGGCCGACCTGGCGCAGGACACGTTTTTACGCCTGCTGGGCAAGCGCGAGGTGACACCGCTGGCGCCCCTGCGCGAGCCGCGCGGCTACCTGGCGACCATCGCGCGCGGTCTGCTGATCGACCGCTACCGGCGCCAGGCGCTGGAGCACGCCTACCTGGAAGCGCTGGCCCAGCAAGCCGAGCCGGCATCGATGTGCGCCGAAACGCATGCCATCATCATCGAAACCCTGCTCGCCGTCGACCGCCTGCTCGACCGCCTGGGGACGCGCACGCGGGCCATCTTCCTGCTGGCGCAAATCGAGGAACTCAGCTATGTGGACATCAGCCGGCGCCTCGGCGTCTCCCTGCCTACCGTCAAGAAGCACCTGGTGCGCGCCTACACGGAATGCCTGCTGCTGGCGGCCGCCTGATGTTTGGCCCATCCCCTTCCACGCCGATCGCCCGCAAGGTGCTGGCCGCCGCCGCCCACTGGCACGTGGAACTTAAATGCGGCAGTGCGGACGCAGCCGCCGTGCAAGCCTGGCGCGATGCCAGCGCCGAGCATGAACGGGCCTGGCAGCTGCTGCAGCGCATGGACGGCCAACTGGCCACGCTGCCGCCCGCGCTGGCGATTCCTGCCCTGCAGGCGGCACAGCGGCGCCGGCGCGCGGCCGCCAGGATACTCGCCGTGCTGGTGGCGGCCGGCGGCGGCATCGCGCTGGGTCAGGCGGGCCTGCAATCGGGCCCATGGCAAGCCCTGACGGCGTCCTTGCGCACGGCGCCGGGCCAGCGCCGCCACGTGGCGCTGGCCGATGGCGGGCGCCTGGAGTTGAACACGGATAGCGCCGTCGACGTCGATTACAGCGGCGCGCAGCGCCGCATCCGCCTGCACCATGGCGAAATCATCATCACGACGGCGCCCGATGCGCGCCCCTTCCTGGTCGATACGCCGCACGGCGTGGTCCGCGCGCTGGGCACGCGCTTCGGCGTGCGCTGCGATGCGGATGGCAGCACCGTCAGCGTCTTCGAACACGCCGTGGAAGTGCGCGGCGCGGCGCGCCCGGACGCCGTGCGGCGCCTGGAAGCGGGCCAGCAGTTGCGCTTTTCAGCCACGGGCCTGGCCGCCGTGCTGGGCATGCCCGCGCACCAGGACAGCTGGCTGCGCGGCATGCTGGTGGCCGCCGACTGGCCGCTGCAACAGCTGGTGCGGGAGCTGGCGCGCTACCGGCGCGGACGCCTCGTTTGCGACGCGGCCGTGGCACAACGCCCCGTCACGGGCACCTACCGGCTCGACGATATCGACGCCGTGCTGGAAAGCCTGTGCGCCTCGCACGGGCTGCAAGTGACGTACTTCACGCGCTACTGGGCCACGGTGTCGGCCCGTGCCACATAATATTTTTCATCTTTTTTGCGTCAGGGGTTGGTGTTTCGCTGCGCTGCTTCGGCTTGACAGGTAAGAAGCCGATTCATCCACCATAGACCTTACCCTGAGCAGAAAGACCGAGCATGCAGCCGACCACTCCCGTCCTCCATCCCGCCGCGCGCGCCATCCGCCTGGCCGTCCTCGCCATGGCGTGTGCCTCCCCCGCCGCCTTCCTCGCCGCGCCCGCGCTGGCGCAAGGCCAGGCCGCCGCAGCTTCAAGCGCGGCACCGCAAGCCTACGCCATTGCGGCCGGCCCGCTGGCCACCGCCCTCAACGATTTTGCCGTCGCCGCCGGCGTCAGCTTGTCGACCGATCCCGCGCAAACGCGCAGCCTGCGCTCGCCCGGCGTGCGCGGCAGCTTCAACGTCAGTCAGGGCTTTGTCCAGGTGCTGGCCGGCAGCGGCCTGGAAGCGCTGCAGCTGCCGAACGGCGCCTACGTGCTGCGCCAGGCGGCCGCCACGCCGGCACAGGCGGCGAGCGACAAGGTCATGGCCCCCGTGGTCGTGAACGCCAGCATGGAGCGCGACCCCGTCAGTGAACACAGCAACTCGTACGCGGCGCGCGCCGTCACCGTCGGCAAGGGCGTGCAAACCCTGCGCGAAATCCCGCAATCGGTCAGCGTCGTCACGCGCCAGAAAATGGACGACCAGAACCTCAACACCATCGACGCCGTGCTGGCCAATACCACCGGCATCACCATGTACGACAGCCCCATGGGCGGACGCTATGTGTATTCGCGCGGCTTCATGGTCGAAACGTACCAGTTCGACGGCGTCAACCGCGCCATGTACTACCCGCAGGCGAACAGCTTCACCAGCAATACGGCCATGCTCGATCGCGTGGAGATCGTGCGCGGCGCCACGGGCCTGCTGCAGGGCACCGGCTCGCCGGGCGCCGCCATCAACATGGTGCGCAAGCGCCCACTGGCGGAAAAGCAGGTGCAACTGGCGCTCGGCGCGGGCCGCTGGAACGACGTGCGCGGCGAAGTCGACGTCACCGGTCCGCTGAACGAGTCGGGCAGCATCCGCGGCCGCGCCGTGGCCGCGCATGAGCAGCGCGATTACTTCTATGACGTGGCCGACAGCCGCACGGACGTGCTGTACGGCGTGCTGGAATTCGACCTGGCGCCGGGCAGCAAGCTGACGACGGGCGCCAGCTACGAAAAGCTGAAGTCGACGCCATTCTTCTCCGGCATGCCGCGCTACCGCGACGGCAGCGATCCGAAGCTGCCCCGCGAGACCTTCCTCGGCGCCGACTGGAACCGCTGGAACAGCCGCCAGACGGCCGTCTTCGCCGAATTCGAGCACCGCTTCGACGCCGACTGGTCGCTCAAGGCCAGCGCCAACTACACGCGCGAGCGGCATGACGTGAAATACATGTTCAGCCAGGGCGCGATCGACCCCGCCACCCTGACCGGCATGATGATGTATGGCGGCGTGTTCGACTACGGCAGCACCAACAAGGGCATCGACCTGTCGCTCGATGGCAAATTCAACGCCTTTGGCCGCCGCCACGGCTTCAGCGCCGGCATCAGCACGAACCGCCTGGAAAGCGACAGCGATTTCAGTCTGGCCCTGCTGCAGCAAGCGAACAATCCGCTGCAGCCGAATCACGGCGTGGCCGAACCGAGCGACGCCTGGTTCCGCGAACACAGCTACCGGGGCGATCCCAGCGTGACGAAGATGACGCAGACGGGCGCCTACGGCGTGGCCCGTTTCAGCGTCAGCGATCCGCTCACCGTGGTGGCGGGCGCGCGCGTGTCGAACTACAAATGGAGCAGCGTGTACCGCGACACGGGCGAGGTGTACATCGATCCGTACCGCGAAAACGGCGTCGTCACGCCATATGGCGGCGTCATTTATGCGTTTGACCAGCGCTGGTCCGGCTATGCCAGCGTCTCCGACATCTTCCAGCCGCAAAACCAGCGCACGGCCGAAGGCGCCCTGCTCGATCCGCTCAAGGGCCGCAACCTGGAAGTGGGCATCAAAGGTGAACTGTTCGACGGCAAGGTCAACACCTCGCTGGCGCTGTTCCGCATCGAGCAGCGCAACCGCGCGGAGCTCGACCTGGTCAATACCTGCTCCAGCGGCACGGAGTGCTATTTCTCGGCGGGCAAGGTACGCAGTGCAGGCGTCGATGCGGAAATCAGCGGAGAAGTGGCGCCGGGCTGGCAGCTGTTCGCCGGCTACACCCTGAACAATTTTAAATATCTGGAGCAGACGTCGAATGCGGGCGTAATGTTCGCCAGCACCTACTCGCCGCGCCACATGCTGCGCGCGTGGAGCGACTACCGCCTGCCTGGCGCCTTGCAGAAGTGGAGCGTGGGCGGCGGCGTGAACTTCCAGACGGAGAGCTCGCGCACCACGCGCGACGTGACCGTGGCGCAGGGCGCGTATGCCTTGTGGAGCGCGCGCGCCGCCTGGCAGATCGACCGCAACTGGACGGCATCGCTGTCCGTGACGAACTTGCTCGACAAGCGCTATTACCAGACGGTGGGTGCGCCAGCGTGGGGCAATTTCTATGGCGAGCCGCGCAAGGCGCAACTGACCTTGCGCGCGCGTTTCTAAGAGGGACTCAGGTCGCCGGGCGCAGGGGCGCCTTCGGCAGCGGGATGAATTCCGTCTCGCCCGGCACTTGTCCCATGCGCTGGGCGCTCCAGTCGTCGGCCGCCTGCGACAAGCGCTCCTTGCTCGACGAGACGAAATTCCAGAACAGGAAGCGGTGGCCATCCAGCGGCTCGCCGCCGATCACGACGAACTGCACCGGGCCGCCGCCTGCCGTCACCACGGGCGCAGCCCCAGCTTCCAGCAAGGCCATGGTATGGGGCACGAGCGCCACGCCATCGACCAGCACCTCCCCGCTGATCGGATAGATCGCCGCTTCCGCCGGCAAGCCTTCCAGCCGCAGCTCCTTGCCCGCCGGCAGCGCCACGTCCAGGTACAGCGTCTGCATGTAGGTGCGCACGGGCGAAGTCTGGCCGAACGCCGAGCCGATCAACACTTTCACCACGGCGCCATCGAGCGCCACGACGGGAATGTCGGCTTGCGGCGTGTGCGTGAAACTTGGCGCGTCTTCTTCATGCGCCTTCGGCAGTGCGGCCCACAACTGCAAGCCGTGCGTGCGGTGCGGCTGGCCCGCCAGGTCGTGCGGCGTGCGCTCCGAATGCACGATGCCGCGCCCGGCCGTCATCCAGTTGATGGCGCCCGGCTCGATGCGCTGGTACGAACCGATGCTGTCGCGGTGGTCGATCGCCCCCTCGAACAGATAGGTGACGGTGGCCAGGCCGATATGCGGATGGGGGCGCACGTCGTGGTTGGCGTCGGGCGCCACGTCGATGGGGCCGAAATGGTCGAAGAAGATGAAGGGACCGACGGCCTGTTTCTGGCTTGACGGCAGCAGACGCCGCACGACAAAGCCGCCGCCCAGGTCTTTTTCGTGGCTTTTCAGGATGGCCGCGCTCATGCCAGCACCGTCGTCACTTCGGTGGTGACAGCCGTCATCAATTTATGCAGCGGGCATTTGCCGGCCGCGGCCAGCAATTCCTGACGCTGCGCATCCGTCAGCTCGCCCGTCAGGTGCAGGGTGGCGGCCAGGCGGTACACGCCCTTGCGCTCTTCGCTGGCATCGCGCTCGGTCGACACTTCCACATGTTCCAGGGGAATGCCCTTGTGTCTGGCGTACCAGACCACCGTGAGCGCCTTGCAGGCCGACAGGGCCGCGTCATACAGGTCGTGCGGCGAGGGGCCGGAATCGCCGCCGCCTTCAGCCACCGAGGCGTCGGCGGAAATGATGTGATCGCGCACGTGCACGATGTGGCGCATGGGTTGCGACTGGTCGCGGATGGCTTTGATGGTCATGGCGTTCCTTGGTGCGTTTGGAAAGCCACAATTTACACCGTTTGCCCGCTTTGCGCAGCCCGCTCCCCGGGCGCCAGGCTATTTGATACGGAACACGGCGTCGACCGTCTGCCCCATCTTCAGGCTGGTGACCATCAGCATGTCGTCGGGATTTTGCCGCTGGCGGCTGTTGGCGCGCTGGTAGCGGTCGGACGGCACCAGGCCCACCGCATTACCCAGGTTTTTCAGCTGGTCCGAGGAGATGCCGGCCACGGCGCCCGCGCGCTTGCCGAAGCCGCGCGCCATGGCGTCGGCCTTGCGCTGCGCATCCTTGACGGCTTCGCCCATCAATTCTTCTTCCAGGCGGATGCGTTCGGTGGCGCCGAAGGTGACGGCAAACGCATCGAGGTTGGGCATGGCCAGCAGCGGACGCATGACGGCGGGCCATTTCGACAGGTCCGCCACATTGACATGCACGCTGGCCTTGATCAGGTACTGCGGGTTGGCCGGATCCTGTTCCGCGCCCTTGCGGATTTCCTTGCGCACGTCGCGCACCTCGATGCCGGCCGCCGCCTCGGGCAAGCCCTGCTCCACCAGCAGCGCCTTGATTTCCCCGATGCGCGTCTGCACCAGCGCCGTGGCCACGTCCGGCGCGGGGTCGAAGGCGCTGACGTCGAAGTCGATCTCGCCCAGGTCCGGCGTGACGAAGCTGTAGGCAGTGCCCGTCGCATGGATAAAGGGATAGGAGGGCAAGTCGCTGGCCAGGGCGCAGAAGGGCAGGCAGGCGAACACGATGGACAGCAGGCGGCGTTTGAACACGGATACTCCGGCACGGTTAGGGTGCATGAAGTATCCGCCAAGATGACAGATTTAACAATAAATTAATCGAGCGTGCGCGCCACCCTGAAACCGACGATGTCGTTCGACAGCACGGTGGAAAAACCGTTGCGCAGGGCCGAGCGCAGGTAGCGCGGGTGGTACAGCCAGGAGCCGCCGCGCAGGATGCGCCGGCTGCTGTCGCTGCCCTCTTCCCACGCGCTGCCATCGGTGGGCGCGCCTTCGTAATTGTCGTGCACCACGTCCTGCACCCATTCCCACACATTGCCATGCATGTCGAACAGGCCCCAGGAATTCGGCGCGAAGCTGCCCAGCGGGCTGGTGCCGCCCCGGTACACGCCGCGCGGGCCGCCGTTGTAGACATACAGGCCGTCGTAGTTGGCCTGCTCGGTGCTGATCGTGTCGCCCACGTTGAAGGCCGTGCGCGTGCCGGCGCGGCACGCGTATTCCCACTCCGCTTCGCTGGGCAGGCGGTACCGCCGGCCCGTGCGCTCGCTCAGCCACGCCAGGTACAGCTGTGCGTCATTCCAGCTCACGCCCACCACCGGATGCTGCTCGTTCTGCACGAAGCCGGGATTGTCCCAGTCCGTCTCGGAACCGCCCGCCCAGCCGGTCGCCTTGACGAAGGCGCGCCATTCGCCCACGCTGACGGGATGCCGGGCCAGCGCGAACGGGCGCTCGATGCCGACCCAGTGCTGCGGCATCTCGCGTTCCAGCCAGGCTTGCTGCGAGCCGGCCTGGATGGCTGCCTTGTGCTCCGTCTCGTGCGCGCCCATCTGGAAGCGGCCGCTGGGAATGAGCACCAGTTCCGGGCCCTGTCCCGCGCCATCGAGGAAATCGTCGCGCAAGATGCCTTCGGCGTTGGCCACCGGTTCTACATGTTCGGGTTCCGATTCCAGTTCTGGCGCCGGCGCGGATGCCGGCGCGGGGACAGATGCGGCGGCGGTGCGGCTGGCCTCTGCGCGACGCGCCCGTTCCTGCTCGGCCCGATACGCCGCCTCCGCCTTGGCGACGAGGGCCTTGCGCTGCAATTCCTGGTGTTCCTGCAGGGCCGTGGCGGCATCGGCTTCGCGGCGCGCGCGCAACTGGCCGCGCAGCGCTTCCTTGCGCAGCTTGCGCGCCTCTTCCGCTTCGAAATGGCGCTGCGCCTCCTGCTCGCGGCGCAGTTTGTCCTGCCGCTGCTTTTCCAGCGCAGCGGCATGGATTTCCGCCTTGCGGCGCTGGTCCAGTTCTTCCTGGCGTATCCGGGCCCGCTTGATCTCTTCTTCGCGGGCCTGTTCGGCGGCCAGTGCCGCCTGCCGTTGTTGCTGCGCCGTGCGCGCCTGCTGCTGGCGCGCCTGTTCCGCCAGTTCTTCGGGCGACGGCCCGGCCGCACGTTCCAGATTTTCCAGCAAGGCTTGCACCGATAGCGGCCGCAATTCCGCCGTCAGCGAAAAACCGTTCTGCAGCACCTGCCACTGTTGCGCGTTCAGCGCTTGCGGTGCCGACGGCAGGTGGCTGGCGCTGCGCGCGTCGTCGAACGGCATGCGCCCTTCCAGCATCTGATAGATCATCACGGCCACCGCATACACGTCCAGGCGCGGGCTGGGCTGACGCTGGTTGGCGCCTGCCTCGGGCGCCCGATAACCGTGCGTGCCTGCATTCGGCATGTCCAGCGCCAGGCTGCTATCCGCATTGCGCACGCGCGAAGCGATGCCGTAGTCGAGCAATTTGACGTCGCCCTTCGCCGTCAGGAAGACATTGCCCGGCTTGATGTCGCGGTGCACCAGCTTGTGCTTTTCCCACGCATACGACAGGGCCTCGGCCACCGGCTGCAGCAATTGCTGCACCCTGGACAGCGGCAGCGCGCCCTCGCGCGCCAGATAGTGCTCGAGGTCTTCGCCATCGAGGCATTCCATGATGATGAAATAGCTGGCCGTGGCCGGGTCCTGTGCCCATTCGTAGACGCGCACGATGTTTTCATGCGCGAGTTTTCTCGCCTGGGTCGCTTCCTCGATCAGCAGCTTGGCGTGCGTGGCGCTCTGCGTCAGCTGCGGCGGCAAGATCTTCAGCGCCACCATTTCGCTGCTACCCAGCTCCGCGTGCGTGGCCAGGTCGGTGGCTTGCCACACCTGCCCCATGCCGCCCGTGCCGATCAGCCGTTCGAGCCGGTAGCGGCGGTTTTGCGGGCCGATTTCCTGGCCCGTCATGAAGCCCAGTTCCGTACCCTGGCGCACGGGCAGCGGCGCGGCCACGGGCGCGGCGCCGGGCGGCGCGTACTCGGCGTCGAGGATGGCGTTCTTGCGGCGTTCAAATTCCTGCTCGCTGAGCAGCCCGTCGTCGTGGAGGGCGCGCAGTTCCCGCAGTTTGTCTCGTGCTTTTTGCATCATCTGGGGTGAAACGCTTCCATCAAGGCTGCAGGGCGACGCCGCACGCGGCGCAGAATTTGTCTTCGGGGTGGCCCGCGCGCTGCACGTGGCCGTTCTTGCAGCGGGCCGACGCGGCAGAGGCGGAGGCCGCGCCTGGTTGCAGCGCCTGCGCCACGGCCACGCCCAGCTGCGCCTGCGCCGACAGGCCATGCGCGTGCGCCGCGTTCTGCAGGTTGATCAGGTCGAGCTGCTGGCGCCGTTCGCGTTCCGCCTGGCCTTCCAGGTAGCTGCGCTCCTGCGCCACGCTGTCCTGCGCCATGCGCAGCGCGTCCAGCGGCGCGACGCTGTTTTCGGCCGCCGCCAGCGCCGCCAGCGCGTGGATCTGCTCGGCGCTCATGCCCGCCTGCAGCTGCACCTTGAGCACTTGCGCCAGCGCGGCCGCGTTCTGCCCGGCGGCCATGGCCAGCTTGCCCGTGTCGCTCAAGCTTCCGATTTTCTCGATGCGGTCGATGTCGATGCGCGCCAGTTCGGCCGCATGCGCCTGCTGCGCCAGCAGGGCTTCATATTCTCCCTTCCAGCGCGCGTAATCGCTTTCGCGCTGCTGCGCCATGGCCAGCAAGTCGCGCTGCCATTGCGCTTCCTGTTCCAGCTGGCGCAGCTGCTGGCGCTGTTCCTCGATGGCCAGCGCGTCGAGCTGCGCCAACTGCGCTTGCTGCTGCAGCTGGCGCGCGTGCACGCCATCGGCCTCGATGGTGCGCAACAGCTTTTCCTGCTGCGCGATGGCGTCCTCGCGCGCGCCGCCGCGTCGCAACGCCGCCACTTTTTCCGCGATTTCCGCCGCCTGCACCTGCGCCGCTTCATCCTTGTGCGCCTCGGCACGCAGCAATTCGCGCTGGCGCGCCAGCTGCATCTGGTCTTCCCATTCCTGCACCCGCTCGGCCTCGCGCTTGCGCGCCGCATTCGCCAGCATCAGGCCCTGCCAGGCGGCCTGGTGCTGCTCCGCCTCCAGTTGCGCCTCGCGCTGGGCCGCATCCGCCTCCGCCTGGCGCAGGCGCGCCAGCTGGGTGCGGCGTCCCGTCTCGTCATCGATCAGCAGCGCGCTCTCTATCTGCTGCGCGATCGACTGCAAGTGGACCTGATGCGTAAAGCGCTGCTGCGCCAGCTGGATCTGCTCGCGCCCGTGCAGCTGCGACAGTTCCAGCTCGCTGCGCATCTTGATGGCGGCCAGCGCGCGCACGTGTTCCCAGTTGGCCGTTTCATCGGCGCGCTGGGCGCCCTTCTGCGCCAGTTCCTGTTCCAGCTCGCCCAGCGCCAGCGCGGCGCCATGGTCGAGCGCCTGGCGCCGCGATTTCGCTTCCAGGATGCGGCCGTACAGGTCGATCTGGCGCCCGCGCAGCGCCTGCAGGCGCTCCGCTTCCTGGTGGTCCAACTCCGCCTTTTCCACCGTTGCATCCTGCCGCAGCTCGGCGCGCCGGTGCGCATGGCGCGCCGCCAGTTCTTCGCGGCGGATGCGTTGCCACTCTTCCTCGTCATACAGCTGGTCAAGCTGCTTCATGCGTTCCAGGCTGTGCTGTTCCAGCTCCTGCGCCGGCAAGCCGCCCAGCCACAGCGTGCCGATGCTGGCGCCGGCATCGCCCTCGCCCGCGCGCTTGTCGTGCCGCAGGCTCAGCGTTTCCACGCGCGCCACGGCCAGGCCGCTGGGCGCCAGGCGCTGCGTCAGGGCCGATTGCAGGCGTTCGTTCAATTCCGGCCGCAGGTCGGCATTCGCATCCATCTCGCGCAGCGCGCGGGTGCCGATGAATTCCAGCGCGATCTGGCGCACGGACGGCAACAGCAAGGCGTGCAGGTGGGCGCGCGTGACGGCGCCCGGCGCGCGCATGAACTGGCGCGCGAACGCATCGGGCTGGCCCAGCGCGATGTCCACGCGCAGGGAGGCGGCGACGTTCAGCCGCTCCGTGCTGGCCAGGCCGGGCAAGTCGAATTCCAGGCTGACGGCGTCGGCGCGCGCGATCAGCACTTCGGCCGGACGCGCCGGCAGCAGCGCGGGCAGGCGCGCAAAGAAGGCGGCGCTGTCATAGTCGCCGGCCGGTATCAAGGTGAAAGCGTCCGATTGCACGATCCAGGCGCGTGACTCGGCCGGTACCTGCAGGCGCCGCGCCGCGCTGCCGAACAGCGAGGACAGTTCGCGCACGCCGAAGAACAGGGCCAGTTGCCCATCAGCAAGATGCCATTGGTTGGCATGCAGCACCGCGTCGCTGTCGGGGGCGCCCAGCGACAAGCCGCATTGCGCGCAATAGCCGGCGGCAGCGCCGTTCTTGTGTTCGCAGCGCGGGCAGCGGGCGCCGCCAAAACCAAACAATTGGAACATATGTGACTCCTGATGAGAATGATTGTGTGCGCGCTGGCTGCCGTAGCGATTCTAGCAGGAGCGCCGGCGGCGCACGCTACACCGCGCAGTATCAAATAATGCCATGCGGCAAGTGCATTCATATGCACGGATACAGGGCTAATTAGGCCTCAATTCAAGCGGTCGGCCGCCAGCCCCGTGCGCCGGCATTTCAGCGCCGTTTTTTTGCAGGCCATCCCGCCAAAACCACGGCTGGTCGCATCTGCATGGCGCGCGGGCGCGCCCTTGGCTACAGTGCATGCATACCCACCCGCCACCGAAAGGAACGATCATGAAAGCTTTGAAAAACATGGAAGCCATCTTCACCGTCGCCGTCGCCATCGCCTGCGGCGCCAGCTACGTCAGCTTCATGCAGCCATCGGCTGCCAGGACGGCCGCTGCGGCGCAGGCGAACCCCATCCCCGTGGTGGTGGTCAGCGCCAAGCGCCTGACGGAACAGGAAAAGAAAATCTCGCTGATCGAGGAACGCCAGGCCTTGCTGGGCAACGCCACCGCCAGCACCTTGTGAGCCATCGATGCTGACTCCACGCCGCCTGGCGCCAGTTTGAAGAGCGCCGCGCCAGGCCGCCATTTGTATCCGCCACGGATACACGGACACACAGCATTGTGTCAATTGTAATAAGTTGAATCAAAGGCGAAAAACCGCCAGCAAGCGCCTATAGTCCATTTCACGCAATCACCGAAATGGAGCACACCATGAAACCCATCGCACTCTACGCAGCAGCCATGCTTGCCATCAGTACCGCGGCCTTTTTGCCGACGCAGGCGATGGCACAGAATCAGCTCGGCGTGAGCATTGTCGTCGGCAACGCCCCACCTCCGCCACGCTTTGAAAGCGCGCCCGCACCGCGCGCCGGCTATGTCTGGGCACCGGGCTACTGGAACTGGGATGGCCAGCGCCATGTCTGGACCGGCGGCGAATGGCTGCGCGAACGCGGCGGCAACCAGTACCGCCGCGCCGCCTGGATACAAGAGAACAACCGCTGGCGCCTGGACCGTGGCGGCTGGGTCGCCGCACAGCTACAGCCCGTGCGCTATGACGACATCCGCATCGCCCCGCCGCCACCGCGCCGCGAAGCCATCCCGCGCGCCCGCCACGGCTACGCCTGGGCGCCCGGCCACTGGGAATGGCGTAGCCAGCGCTACGCCTGGACCCCGGGCGTGTGGATCGCCGAACGCCCTGGCTATGTGTATGCGCCGCCCGCCTGGAACCAGCGCGATGGCCGCTGGCAGATGGAACAAGGCCGCTGGTCGCCACGCGGTCCGAACGGCGACCGCGACCGCGACGGCATCCCCAACCGCTATGACCGCGACAATGGCAACCGCCACGACCGCGACGGCGATGGGGTACCGAACCGCGACGACCGCCGTCCGGACAACCCGAACCGCAGCTAGCACACGGTTGTAGTCCCCGCCAAGGCCACCCATCGCGGTGGCCTTGTCATTTTCCGGACATATCTATGTATTAAAATCGCGCGACGATCAATCACACTGCGCGAGAAAGATTCACGATGGCGATGGAAACTGCCGGTTTTACCTACGGCTCGGATACCTCGGGCCTGGTCTGGGGCTTCCTGTTTGGCCGCGGGGCCCAGCCGCTGGCGCTCGACTCGACGGCCGCACTGGCCTGGCTGGCCGATGGCGCGGCCAGGCCTGCGCAGGAATTCGTCTGGCTGCATTTCAATTTATCGCATGCGGCCAGCGAAAAATGGCTGATGACGCATACGCAGCTGGCCGACGAATTCTATGAAACCCTGCATCAGGGTTCCCGTTCGACGCGCATCGAACAGGCGGAAAACACCCTGATCGCCGTGGTCAACGACGTGGTGCACAATTTCTCGTTCGAAGCGTCCGATATTTCCACCATGTGGGCCAGCGTGGCGCAAGACCTCGTCATCACGGCGCGCCGCGCGCCGCTGCAGTCGATAGAGCGGCTGCGCCAGGCCGTCATCAAGAACCACGAGCCGATCCGCTCGTCGGTGGAACTGCTGATCCATTTGCTGCGCGACCAGGCCGACGTGCTGGTCAACATCGTGCGCGATGCCGTGGCGCGGGTCGACGATATCGAAGATCACTTGCTGGCCGGGCGCCTGGTGCCCAAGCGCGAAGACCTGGGCGCCATGCGGCGCGTGCTGGTGCGGCTGCAGCGCCTGCTGGCGCCGGAACCGGCAGCCCTGTTCCGCCTGCTGCAACGCCCGCCGGCATGGGTGTCGGAGCTGGACAGCCTGGAATTGCGCCAGTCGACGGAAGAATTTTCCGTGGTGCTCAGCGATATGTCCTCGCTACAGGAACGCATCAAGCTGCTGCAGGAAGAGATCGCCGCCAGGGTCAACGAGGAAAACAGCCGCAGCCTGTTCGTGCTGACCATCGTCACCGTGCTGGCCTTGCCGATCAATATCATCGCCGGCATGCTGGGCATGAATGTGGGGGGAATTCCGCTGGCCCAGCACCCGCAGGGCTTCTGGATCATCGTCGCCATCATCGTCACGTTTACGGTCGTGGCGGGATGGCTGGTGGTGCGCGTGCAGAGAAACAGTTAACTCCGCTCCCGGCACGGCCTGGCAGGCGAACGGCAGGCGCCGTCCGCCATCACCGCATCGTTGCCTAGCGGTGGTATTCGCCGGCCCGTTCAGGCTGGTAGACGATTTCCTCGATCTTGACCTTTACCACGCCACCGGGCATGGGCCAGGCGATGCTGTCGCCCACAGACAAGCCCAGCAGCGCGCTGCCGACGGGCGCCAGCACGGAAATGCGATCGGCCTGGCCGTCCACATCCTTCGGATACACGAGCGTCAGGCAGAATTCCTCCTTGTTTTCCACCGTGAAGCGCACGGTGGAATTCATCGTCACGACGGTAGGCGGTATTTCTTGCGGCTCGAGCACCTCGGCACGGCCCAGCTCATCGAGCAAGGCGGCCTTGTCCGGCGACAAGTTATTTCCCAAGGCATACAACAACGCTTCCAGTCGTTCCAGGTCTTGTGACGACAAAATAATTTTTGGTTTTTTTTCCAAGATATCCTCACTATTGATCATTAGGGCGACGTCCGGTTTTGCTGGCGGCAGTTTACTTGGCCGCAGCAGACAAAATAAACAGCATCAGAACGTCCATCATCAGCGGATTATGGACGAACTCGCGGAGCAAGGCCATAGCGTTCTCGCATTCTTCATTAAAATTTATTAAAATCAATGACTTGCAATGGCCGATACGGACAGAAAATTAATCCCTGCCATGACGGCCGCAGGCATTCAAGTTACTCTGCATGACATTTTGTTTACCTGTAGCATGTTTTTAGGGGAAAAACCCGCCGCTAAAAAAAGGATTAAAATTCAGATTACATTATTATTAGAAAGACACGCCCCGCCTTTTGCGCCTGACTTGTCGCCTTGCATGCGGCCACCGGCCTGCGGCATGGCCATTAAATTGCCGCACGCCCTGTACTTTCGCGCCGCAAAATGACAATATATCGGCCTTAACAACACGTTGAGAGTTCCGGCTCACTTCGGTTTTCATCAGACTGGAACGACAAGTATGGCAGGGCGAGGCGGGATCACACGGGGTAGCGGCAAGCGTGGCCGGCAGGAGAATGCGTCATGATGGTGCCATTGATGCTGCCCTCGGTGCAGTTGCGCGGTGATCGGATAGCCAGGCTGAACCTGCTGGCCGCGGCGGCCATGCTGGCCACGGCCAGCCTGCTGCTGATCCTCTTCCAGTTGCTTTCCCTCCAGGCATCGCTCCAGCGCAACCTGCGCATCCAGGCCGACATGCTGGCGCCAGCCGCTGCCCAGGCCATGCGCCAGGATGATCGCCTTGCGGCGCAACAAGTCCTCGCTCCCCTCGCCGCCGCCCCGTATGTCCGGCAAGCACTGCTCTACAGTCCGTATGGCACGCCATTCGCCCGCTACGCGCGCAGCGCCAGCGATGCCGCGCCCGCGGCGCCGCGCACCGGCCTGCAGATCGATTACCTGGACGGCAGCGCCGCCCTCCTGCACAACCTGCCCGGCGGCGGCGCACTGTATCTGCGCGCCAGCCTGGCGCCGCTGTTCAACAGCCTGGCGCAATTTGCCGCCTTCACCCTGCTGGTCTGCCTGTGTGCGTTCGGCCTGACGGTCCTGATGGTGCGCCGCACGCGCACCGCCGCCCAGCAAGCGGAAAGCCATTTGCACTACCTGGCCCACGTCGACCCTGTCACGCAACTGCCGAACCGCCATGAATTCAACGGCGCCCTGGCCTACGCGCTGGCGCGCGCCGACCGCCAGGACAGCAGTGTGGGACTGCTGCTGCTGGACCTGGACAACTTCAAGGTGGTCAACGACACGCTGGGCCACCACTGCGGCGACCAGCTGCTCAAACTCGTCGCCGAGCGCCTGGTGGAGATCCTGCGCGGCACCGACATCATCTGCCGCATCGGCGGCGACGAATTCGTCGTCATCGTCGAACCGGCCGACGACGCCTCGGAAATGGCCAGCGTGGCGCGCAAGATCCTCGCCGTGCTGGCCGCGCCGTTCGCGCTGGAAGGCCACCAGTTGTATGTCAGCGCCAGCATCGGCGTGAGCCTGTATCCGTTCGATGCGCAGGACGTGGCCACCCTGACGCGCAATGCCGACACGGCCATGTACCACGCCAAGCATCAGGGCAAGAACCGCTATGCCGTGTTCAAGGCTGAAATGGAATTGCGCGCCCAGCGCCGCCTGCGCATGGAGGCGAACCTGCGCCGCGCCCTGCAAAACGAGGAACTGTATCTGCACTACCAGCCGCAGATCGACTTGCGCAGCGGGCGCATCGTCGGCGTGGAAGCGCTGATACGCTGGAACTGCCGCGAGATGGGGCAGCTGAGCCCCAGTGAATTCATTCCCGTGGCCGAGGAAAGCGGCATCATCGTCGAGCTGGGACGCTGGGTGCTGCAAAGCGCCTGCCGCCAGGCGGCCAGCTGGTGCAAGGCGGGCCTGCTCGATTCGCTCGAACACGTGGCCGTCAACCTGTCGGCCTGCCAGGCGCGCGACCCGGGATTGATGGACGATATCCGCGCCATCCTGGACGAAACGCAGCTGCCGCATGGCTTGCTGGAGCTGGAAATCACGGAAGGGGTATTGATGGACAATATCCACGCCAACGTGGAACTGATGCGGCGCCTGCAGGAGACGGGCATCCACCTGTCGATCGACGATTTCGGCACCGGCTATTCCTCGATGTCCTACCTGAAGCGCCTGCCGATCGACCAATTGAAGATCGACCGCAGCTTCGTGCACGACCTGCCCGGCGAAGGCGAAGCCATCGTCACGGCCATCATCGCCATGGCGCACAGCCTGCATCTGAAAGTGGTGGCCGAAGGCGTGGAAACGCTGCAGCAGGTGGAGTTTTTGAGAAAAGCCGGCTGCGACAACGTGCAGGGCTACTTCTTTGCGCGCCCCATGACGGCGGCGCAGCTGACGGCATTGCTGCTGGAGCGGCGCGACTGGAGTACGCGCACCATCATGCCGGCTTGAATTGCGCCAACGATGGTGTCGGATTACGGCCGTTGGCCTAATCCGACCTACGCCTTGAACAGGAAGGTCGGCGTAGGTCGGATTAGCGCATAGCGCGTAATCCGACATCACCAGCGCCTCAGGAAGTAGGTCGGGTTAGCGCGCAGCGCGTAACCCGACGCCACCGCTACATCAAGCCAATTTCGCCGAATGCTCGCGCGTCGCGTGGAACGTCAGCTTCGGCCAGCGCTCTTGCGTCAAACGCAGGTTCACGCCCGACGTGGCCAGGTAGGCCATGTTGCCGGCCGCATCGTAGGCCACGTTGTGACCCAGCGCGTTTTCGAAGTCCTGCAAGGTGCGCTTGTCGTCGCAGCTGACCCAGCGCGCGCTGCTGATGCTGGTGCCTTCGAACACGGCGTCGACGCCATACTCGTTGAGCAAGCGGCTCGCCACCACCTCGAACTGCAGCACGCCGACGGCGCCCAGTACCAGTTCGCCGCCCTGCACCGGCTTGAAGACCTGTACCGCGCCCTCTTCGCCCAGCTGCTGCAGGCCCTTGTGCAACTGCTTGATCTTCAGGGGATTACGGATGCGCACGGAGCGGAAGAAATCCGGCGCAAAGTATGGAATGCCCGTAAAGGTCAGCATCTCGCCTTCGGAAAAACTGTCGCCGATCTGCATGTTGCCATGGTTCGGCAAGCCGATGATGTCGCCCGCGTATGCTTCTTCCACCTGTTCGCGCGACGATGCCATGAAGGTCACCACGTTCGACACCTTGATCTCGCGCCCCAGGCGCAAGTGCTTGACCTTCATGCCGCGCTCGAAACGTCCCGAGCACACGCGCAAAAAGGCGATGCGGTCGCGGTGCGCCGGGTCCATGTTCGCCTGGATCTTGAAGACGAAGCCCGTAAATGGCTGCTCGGACGGCGCCACCGAACGCACTGTCGCGTCGCGCTCGCGCGGTGCCGGCGCCCACTCGACCAGTGCGGAGAGAATCTCGCGCACGCCGAAGTTGTTGATGGCCGAACCGAAGAACACGGGCGTCTGCACGCCGGAGAGGAATTCTTCCAGGTTGAACGGATTCGATGCGCCGTGCACCAGCTCCACTTCCATGCGCAACTGGTCCATCTCCAGCGGGAACATCTCCTGCAGGCGCGGGTTGTCGATGCCCTTGATGATTTCAAAGGCGCCGTCGGCCTTCTCTTCACCGGCCTTGAACAGCATGATCTCGTCGTTCAGCAGGTGATACACGCCGCGGAAGTTCTTGCCCATGCCGATCGGCCAGGTGACGGGCGCGCACTGGATCTTCAGCACCGATTCGAGTTCGTCGAGCAGGTCCAGCGGATCGCGCGTCTCGCGGTCCATCTTGTTCATGAAGGTGACGATGGGCGTATTGCGCATGCGGCAGACGGCCAGCAGCTTGATCGTCTGCGCTTCCACGCCCTTGGCCGCATCGATCACCATCAGCGCCGAGTCGACTGCCGTCAGCACGCGGTAGGTATCTTCCGAGAAGTCCTGGTGGCCCGGGGTGTCGAGCAGGTTGACGACGTGGTCGCGGAATTCGAACTGCATCACCGAGGAGGCGACGGAAATGCCGCGCTGCTTCTCGATCTCCATCCAGTCCGACGTCGCGTGGCGGCCCGATTTACGCGCCTTGACGGTACCGGCCATCTGGATCGCGCCCGAGAACAGCAGCAGTTTTTCCGTCAAGGTGGTCTTGCCCGCATCCGGGTGGGAAATGATGCCGAAGGTGCGGCGGCGCTGCACTTCGCGCGCGATCACGGCAGGCGCCTTGCTGCTGGCTGACGCCACGGCGTTGTCCGCATTGTCGCTGGAATCGGGGGTAGTGATGTCGTTCTCGTTGGCCATATTGGTGACCATAATATGGCCCTCGCAAAAAACCCTCGATTTTACAGAAGGATCGGCCTTCCGTGTGAACTGCTTCACTGTGGAGAAAAGCGAAATCGCCCACTTCATCAAGGGGTCACAATCCACAGGCAACATTGCACTGCAGAAATGTCGCCACTCTTCCCTGGAAAACCGATGAAAATCCTCCTTACCCCCGCCATCCGACTCATGCAGCGCTTGCGCCTGCTGCCCAAATTCATGCTTGTCTGCCTGGTCTTCCTGCTGCCGCTGGCGCTGGCGACCACCCTGCTGATCTCGGAGCTGGGCAAGTCGCTGGCCCAGGCGCAGGATGCGCAGCAGGGCGTGGCCTATGTGCGCCAGCTGCAGGAAGGCACGCGGCTGCTGCAGCAACGGCGCGGCCTCGAGCACTTGCGCCTGAGCGGCAAGGCGGGCATGGACAACACGGCCGTCAATGCGCGCATCACGGCTTCTCTGGCGGCCCTGGCGCGCCTGCCGGCCGGCGCCGGCCTGCCCCAGGCGGCCGAGCTGACGAAGCAGTGGCAAGCCCTGCTGGGCCGCCAGGCGGGCCTCGCGGCGCGCGACAGCTACGCGGCGCACACGGCGCTGCTGCGCCAGGCGGCCAAACTGGGCCAGCTGGTGGCCGACCGTTCGCACCTGAGCCTCGACCCCGACGCGGGCGCCAACCACCTGAGCGCCGTGTTTACCGCCACGCTGCCCGACTTGGCCGAGAGCCTGTCCGACATCGCCGGGCGCGGCGCGGCCTACATCGACACGGGCCTGTTCGAAGCGAACGAAGATCAACTCGTCAACGCCAACGCCCTGATCGCGCGCCACGAACTGGAACGCCTGCCGGCCCGCTTCGACGAAATCCTCGCCGCCAGGCCGGAATTGCGCGCCAGCCTGCAAGGAGCGCTGAAAGCCGTGCCGACCGCGCTCGCCTTCCTCGAACGCACGAAAAATGAAGTGACGAATTCCTACGACCAGACCTCGGGCGCGCAATTCCACGCGGCCGGCATGCAAGCCGTCGATGCCCTGCACGCGCTGTCCGGCGCCTCGGCCGGCGCGCTGGACAGCCTGCTGGCGCAACGCATCGCCCGCGACGAGGCGCGCCGCGGCCTGATCCTGGCGGCCATGCTGCTGGTGCTGCTGGCCGCCGCCTACCTGTGCGCGGGCTTCTATGCCGCCTTCGCGCGCGACGTGACGCAATTGCGCGTGGCCGTCGGCGCGGCGGCGGCGGGCGATCTGTCGCAGCGCATCAGCTCGCAGGCGCATGACGAAATCGGCGACCTGGTACGCGACTTCGGCGCCATGACGCATGGCCTGGCCACCCTGGTGCAGGAAATCCGCGGCGGCGCGGCCGTCATCGCGGCGGCCGGCGCCGATATCGCCCAGGGCAATGCCGCCCTGTCCGGCCACACGGCCACGCAAGCGGACGCGCTGGGCGCCACCGTCGATTCGATGCGCGAGCTGACGGCCACCGTGGGCCGCAACGAAGCCCATGTAGGACAGGGACGCACCTTGGTGGCGACGGCGGCCGATGTGGCCCTGCGCGGCGGGCAAACGGTGGGCGCCGTGGTCGAGACCATGGCCTCGATCAAGGCCAGCTCGCACAAGATCGTCGACATCATCGGCGTCATCAATGGCATCGCCTTCCAGACGAATATCCTGGCCCTGAACGCGGCTGTGGAAGCGGCCAGAGCCGGCGAGCAAGGACGCGGCTTTGCCGTCGTCGCCTCCGAAGTGCGCAGCCTGGCGCAGCGCTCGAACGAGGCGGCGCTGGAAATCAAGCGCCTGATCGGCGATTCCGTGGCCACCGTCGATGCGG
Source organism: Janthinobacterium sp. PAMC25594 (assembly GCF_019443505.1). Lineage (NCBI taxonomy): Bacteria > Pseudomonadati > Pseudomonadota > Betaproteobacteria > Burkholderiales > Oxalobacteraceae > Janthinobacterium > Janthinobacterium sp. PAMC25594. Next base: position 6,322,598 of record NZ_CP080377.1, on the reverse strand, counting down.
GAGGCGACCTGGTCAATGCCGCCGGCAACACCATGCGGCAAGTCGTCGATGCGGTGCAGCAAGTAGCCGTGGTGATCGGGCGTATCAGCAGCGCGGGCGCCGAGCAGAATGGCGAGATCGCCCGCATCAACCAGGCGCTGGCGCAAATCGACGACATGACGCGCCAGAACGCGGGCCTAGTCGACGAGGCGCGCGCCGGTTCGCAGCGCCTGCACCAGGAAGGCGAGGCGCTGACGCAGGCCGTCAGCCGCTTCCGCCTGGGCGAACACGAGGCGTCAGGCGCGCGCCTGGCGAGTGCCACGAGCATGCGTGACGGCTTGCCCAGCGTGCGTCCGGCCGGCCTGCGGAGTGCCAACAAGCCGCGCGTCATATCACAAAATCGCGCAGAACGGCGCAAGGCTAGCTAGTCAAAAGTGTGAGTGTAGGACAAGGACTACAATTTCGCCTCAAAAGAGACTACAAGGTGGCGACTGCTAATCTTATGTTCGCCACTTACATAAGCTTTTAAAGTAGCTACATCGCGATCTGCAGCGCGCGGTCGACAAAAACGCCGTGACCACATGGAATCGGCAACTTTTTTGACCAGCAACGCGGCAGTCGCACTCCGATGTAAAAAGCCTGTGAGGAATACTATGAGCCATACTCAACTTATCACCCCGGTCCAGAAGAACCAGTTGCTGCCGCGCGCCATGCCGGCGGCCGGACGGGAAATCAAGCTTGCGTCGCGGGTTAGCCTCAGCAGTGCCCAACAAAATGAATTGCTGGCCGCCCTGCCGCGCGCCGCGCTCGAATCGCTGTTCGAAGACCTGGAACTGGTGGAACTGCCTTTCGGCAAGGAACTGTATGCCTACGGCAACAACCTGGAATACAGCTATTTCCCCACCACCGCCATCATTTCGCTGCTGTATGTGATGGAAGATGGCGCCACGACGGAAATCGCCGTCGTCGGCCATGAAGGCGTGGCCGGTGCCTCGCTGCTGGCCGGCGAACGCGCCATGTGCACGGCCGTCGTGCAAAGCGCCGGCTACGGTTACCGCCTGAAAACGCAAAGCCTGCGCGATGCATTTAACCAGGGCGGCGCGCTGCCCCAGTTGCTGATGCGCTATACCAACGCCCTGTTTGCGCAAATGGCGCAGAACGCCGTCGGCGGCCGCCACAGCTCGATCGAGCAAAAGCTGTGCCGCTGGCTGCTGGACCGCCTGGACCGTTCGCCATCGAACGAACTCAAAGTGACGCAAGAGCTGATCTCCATCATGCTGGGCGTGCGCCGCGAAAGCATCACGGCCGCCGCCGGCAAATTGCAGGATGAAGGCTTGATCCACTATCGCCGCGGCAATATCACGGTGCTGGACCGCGCTGGCCTGGAATGCTATGCGGGCGAGTGCTACAAGGTGGCCAAGACGGAATACGACCGCTTGCTGCGCGACGTGTCGCGCTGCTGATCCACGGCTGATCTGAACAGATAAAAAAATGGCCGGGCTGCATGCCCGGCCATTTTTTTGTATCAAAGAAAATTACGCCTCGGCATCCGCATTGATGTCTTCCGGCTCCGGCGTCAGCGGCAGCGGAATCACGGCTTCCACGCACGTGCCCTTGCCTTCCGGCCCCTGGCGCACGGTGAGGGTACCGCCCAGCAGCAAGGCCCGTTCGCGCATGCCCAGCAAGCCGTGCGACATGGGTTTTTGCAGCGCATCTTCGGTGATGCCGATGCCGTCGTCGATGACGCGCAGCACCAGGCCATGTTCATTGCGTTTCAATGTCACGCTGACCATGCCGGCGCGCGCATATTTGAGAATATTCGTCAGCGATTCCTGCACGATACGGAACAGGGCAATCGTCAGGGTGGCTTCGCGGTTATCGATATTGATGGCCACGTCCGTTTCGCAGCGAACCGAGCTCATGCGCGCGAAATCCTCGCAATAGCTTTCGATGGCGGCGCACAGGCCCAGGTTGTCCAGCAGGCTGGGGCGCAAATCCTCGACGATGCGGCGCTTCAGTTCCACCGTTTCCAGCAGGGTTGCCTTGGCGCGGCGCAATTGCGCGGCCAGTTCAGGCTGCGTGTGCGCCAGTTGCTGCGTGACGGCGCCCAGGTCCATGCTGATCGACGTCAAATGGGCACCCAGCTCATCGTGCAGCTCACGCGCCAGGCGCGCCTTCTCCACTTCATTGACGCTGATCAAATGGCGCGACAGCACGGATAATTGCTCCGTACGCTTGCTGACCGTCGATTCCAGCGTGTCGTTAGCATTTTGCAATGCATACTCGACGGCCGCGCGGTTCTGAAAGCTGCGCCGCACCAACTGGTAGAACATGATCAGCACGAGGATGGCCAGGGCATTGATGCCGATGCCGAGCAGCACGGCTTTCTGGTATTCATGATAAAAGGCGGCGCTGCCGGACGACAGCGCTTCATTCTGTTCGCGCGTCATGATCACCACCTGCAGGCGGATTTCATCCATGGTGGCGCGGTCATCGGTGACGCGCGAGATATTGACGATTTCAGCCAGCCCGCCCTGCTTGTAGACCTCGATCGACTCTTGCAGCATCGACATCTTGCGACGGATCAAGCTCTTTAATTGCGCCAGGTTTTTCAGCTGCGTGGGACTGCCCGCGAGCAAGGTTTGCAGCTCGCTGAATTCGTTGTCGATTTCGGTGGTAGCGGTCTTCGACGGCCCCAGATACGTTTCGGAGCCGGAAATGAAATAGCCGCGCAAGCTGCTTTCCGCATCGAGCACGAGCACGTTCAAATACTGCAGGCGGTCCGCCACGCGGGCGCTCTGGCTGAGCAAGGCGTTCGTGCCCTTCAGCGACTGCAAGTTATGATAGAGGCTGAAACCATTGAGTACAAGCAGCAAGGCGCAAGTGACGCACAGGATCGTCTTGTACAGGGGCAGGCGGTGATTCGGGGCCGGTTCAGCGGTGAAATACATCCTGATGTGCATCCTTAGCAAGGTTCGGCGCAAGAAAAAGCGCCGCGCAGGCCAATTATAGTCCTCGCCACAGACTGCTGCACTGCACAAGTCGTGCTGGCTAGCTGGCTGAGCGATCATGTTTCCATGATCGCACCGCAGCGCTAGTCAAGCAAATTGTTTTTCATTGCGTAATAGGTCAAGTCGCTGTTCGATTGCAAGCCCATTTTTTCCATGATGCGCGTACGGTAAGTACTCACCGTCTTGATGCTCAGCGACAAGGCCACGCCGATATCGGACACGGTGGCGCCGCGCGCCAGGCGCAGGAAGACCTGGAACTCGCGGTCCGACAATTCCGTATGCAGGGCGGCATTCGTATCGCGGTCAAACGACTGCGCCAGCAATTCACCGACGGTGGAACTGACGTAGCGGCGCCCCTGGAACACGGTGCGCACGGCCGTCATCAGCTCATCGGCTTCGCATTCCTTGTTCAGATAGCCATTCGCGCCCATCTTGAACAGGTTCAGCGCGTATTGCTGCGCGGGATAGCCGCTCAGTATCAGCACGGGCAATTCCGGCTGGCCCTGGCGGATCGTGCGCAAGGTATCGATGCCGCTCTGGTCGGGCATGGCTATATCGAGCAGCAATACATCACATATTTCGCGGCGGGCGATATCGAGCGCTTCGCGCCCCGTACCGGCTTCCGCCACCACACTGAAATCGCTTGACGACGAAAAAATCTGCTTGAATCCAGCTCGTACTATTTGGTGATCATCACAAATGGCAACGCGTATCATTGTTTCCCCTTAAATTTTCCTGGCCTGGGAAAGACTACCGGAACCTGCACGCTGCTCCGGCTTAGCGTCACTAACAAAAACGCAACATTAACATTATATTCAAAATATGGCGCGCCGCAGACTAGCGGCAGCGCCCGGGCGGCAAGCCCTACTCGGCCGGTATCGGACAACCCGACCTATATTGGTACAAATCTTATTTTAGCAAGTTTAAAATCGCAATTAATTCATTGCGTATCCACACGCGGTCCAGCGGTGCTTCCTGCGGCACAACAGGCATGGCCGGCAGCACAGGCAACTCGTCGAGGACGGCATGCGATGCGCCACGGCTATCGAGCTTGTTGCGCGCGCCGCTGATGGTAAAGCCCTGTTCATACAGCAATTCGCGGATACGGCGTATCAGCAGCACCTCATGGTGCTGATAATAACGGCGGTTACCACGTCGTTTGACCGGCTTGAGCTGGGAAAACTCCTGCTCCCAGTAGCGCAGTACGTGTGGTTTGACGCCGCACAACTCGCTCACCTCGCCGATCGTGAAATAACGTTTCGCCGGAATGGGCGGCAAGGCGATCAACTCGGTTTTACTGATGCGCTCGTTCATCGCCACTCACTCAGGCAGCACGTGCCAGCGGACTGGTCTCTTCGACCATGCTTTTCAGCTTCTGGCTCGCATGAAAAGTGACGACACGGCGTGCCGTGATGGGAATCTCTTCGCCCGTCTTCGGATTGCGGCCCGGCCGCTGCGGCTTGTCGCGCAACTGGAAATTGCCGAAACCGGACAGCTTGACAGCCTCGCCACGCTCGAGCGCATTGCGGATCTCGTCGAAAAAGGTCTCGACCATATCCTTCGCTTCGCGCTTGTTCAGGCCCACTTGCTCGAACAACAGTTCGGCCAGTTCCGCCTTGGTCAAGGTGGGTAAATCTTTTTCCGCTTCCTGGCGCACCTTGGCAACCAGCATGGCCCGATGCAAATCGGCGGCCAGTGCGGATTGCAGTACGGCGGAATCAACGTCGCTGTTATTAATTTTCCTGCCCTGCCTTTTCTGTGCGCCCGAGCCCGCCACATGGCAAGCTCGTCTACGGTTGACGACGGAAAGGCCGTCACACAAGGCGACGGCCGGTCCGGTATTACGAACGCAGTTTCGCGTCGTGACCCTGCTTGGCCGCATCGATCAGGACAGCCATCAGGCCATCGACGACATCGTCTTGCAGGGTGTTTTGAGTATCTTGCAAGCTAATCCGGAAAGCAAGGCTTTTTTCATCCGTTTCCAGCCCTTTTCCACGATATTCATCAAATAAAACAATGGCTTGCACGATACGCGCTGCAGGGCTGGCCTTGGCGGCGGCGTGGAAGCTGTCGAGCAGATCCTGCACCGCTACCGATTGCTTGACGACCACGGCCAGGTCGCGGCTGGCGCCAGGGAATTTCGAGATTTCCTGGTACACGGGCACGACTCTTTGCGTCAGCGCGGCGGCGTCCACTTCGAACAGCACGGGCGCCAGCGGCAAGTCGTACTTTTGCATCCAGCGCGGGTGCAATTCACCGATGAAACCGATGACCTTGCCATCGAGTTCCACGTTGGCCGAACGGCCCGGATGCAGGGCCGGGTGTTCCGCCTTGGTGAAACGCAAGACCAGCGGCGCGAACAGCGCTTCCAGGTCCGCCTTCACGTCGAAGAAGTCGACCGTGCGGGCAGGCTGGCCCCACTGCTCGTCGGCTACCGCGCCGTAGGCCATGGCCGCCACACGCTTCGGCTGGGCGTAGCCAGCCACCGACAAGGGGCCGTTTTCCACGCTGTCGTCGCGCTGGTAGATGGCGCCCACTTCGAAGATGCGCACGCGGTTCGTCTTGCGGTTCAGGTTATAGCGCACATTGGCGATCAGGCTGCCGATCAGCGAGGAACGCATCACGCTCATCTGGCTGGCGATCGGGTTCTGCAATTTGATCGGATTGGTGTTGCCCGAGAAATCGCGCTCCCATGCCGTATCGACAAAGCTCATATTAACCACTTCCTGGAAGCCCAGGTCGGCCAGCTCATGACGTACCGCAAACAGGGAGCGGGTATTTTCTGGTGCAATCTGCATCACGTTCGCTGCCACGGGCGGCAGGGTCGGGATGTTTTCAAAGCCGTACACGCGCGCCACTTCCTCGATCAGGTCTTCCTCGATCTCGATGTCGAAACGGTAGCTGGGCGACGTCACGGAAAACACGCCGTCCGCCAGCGTGAATGGCAGGGCCAGACGCGTGAAGATATCGGCGATCAGCGCATCGTTGAGCGGCACGCCGATGACTTTTTGCGCGCGCGCCGTGCGCATCGACACGGGCTGGCGTTGCGGCAAGTTTACCACATGGTCGTCGACAGGGCCGACGGTGGTCGCCGGCGTGCCGCAGATTTCCACGATCAGGGCCGTGATGCGCTCGATGTGCTCGACGGTGGTGGCGAAATCGACGCCGCGCTCGAAGCGGTGCGCCGCATCGGTCGAGAAATTCAAACGGCGCGCGCGGCCTTGAATGGCGTTCGGCCACCAGAAGGCCGCTTCCAGGTAGATGCTGTCCGTATCGTCCGAAACCGAGCTGGCGTCGCCGCCCATGATGCCGGCCAGCGATTCGATTTCCTGCTCATCGGCAATGACGCCGAGCCACTCGTCGACGGCAATGGTGTTGCCATTCAACAGCTTGACGGATTCGCCCGCCTTGCCCCAACGCACGTCGAGGCTGCCGTGGATCTTCGCCAGGTCAAACACGTGGCTGGGACGACCCAGTTCCAGCATGACGTAGTTGGAAATGTCGACCAGGGCCGACAACGGACGCTGGCCGCTGCGCTCGAGGCGCTGCTTCATCCAGTCCGGCGTGGCGGCACGGGCGTTCAAACCGCGGATGACGCGGCCCGTGAAACGGCCGCACAGGTCCGGCGCGCTGACTTTGACGGGCAGGATTTCATCGCTGGACACCGGCACGGTGCGGAACTGCGGCACATTCAGGGCCACGCCCGTGAGAGCCGACACTTCGCGCGCCACGCCCAGCACGGACAGGCAGTCCGCCTTGTTCGGCGTCAACTTGATGGTGAATTTCAAGTCGTTCAAGGCATAGTAATCGCGGAAATTCTGGCCGATCGGCGCGTCGTCCGGCAATTCCATCAAGCCGGCGTTTTCTTCCGACAATTTCAATTCGCGCGCGGAGCACAGCATGCCTTGCGACTCGACGCCGCGCAGCTGGCCCACCTTGATTTCAAACGGCTTGCCATCGGCGCCAGGCGGCAGCACGGCGCCCGCCATCGCGCAGACCACTTTCAAGCCCGGGCGCACGTTGGGCGCGCCGCAGACGATATTGAGCATGGTGCCCGTGCCGACATCGACCTGGCACACATTCAGGCGGTCCGCATTCGGATGTTTTTCCATCTCCAGGACCAGGCCTACCACCACGTTCGAGAACGGCGGGGCGACAGGATCGACGTCCTCGACTTCGAGACCGGACATGGTCAGCAGATGGGCCAGTTCGTCCGAAGTCATCTTCGGATCGACCATGGTACGGAGCCAGTTTTCGGAAAATTGCATAATCAAGCCTTCAAATGGTCAAAGCTCACAGCGCGAGCGCACAGGCGCTCAAGCGCCATGAATCAAACGGAACAACGCTTAGTTGAATTGCTTCAGGAACCTTAAATCGCCTTCGTAAAACAGGCGCAGGTCGTTGATGCCATAGCGCAGCATCGTCAAGCGTTCCAGGCCGGAGCCGAAAGCAAAACCGATGAATTTCTCGGGGTCGAGGCCGAAGTTCTTCACCACGCTCGGATGCACCTGGCCGGCGCCCGACACTTCCAGCCAGCGGCCCTTCAAGGGACCCGAGCCGAAGGCGATGTCGATCTCGGCCGACGGTTCCGTGAACGGGAAGTACGACGGGCGGAAGCGCACTTGCAAGTCGTCCGTTTCAAAGAAAGCCTTGACGAAGTTCAGGTACACGCCCTTCAGGTCGGCAAAGCTGATGTCTTCGGCGATCCACAGGCCTTCGACCTGGTGGAACATGGGCGAATGGGTGGCATCGCTGTCGACGCGGTAGGTGCGGCCAGGCGCGATGACCTTGATCGGCGGCGTGTACGTGCGCGCATAGCGCACCTGCATGGGGCTGGTGTGCGTGCGCAGCAGCAAGGGCTTGCCATCGGTGTCGTTGCCGTCGATGTAGAAGGTGTCTTGCATGGAACGGGCTGGATGGTTTTCCGGGCTGTTGAGCGCCGTGAAATTGGTCCAGTCATTTTCGATTTCGGGGCCGTCGGCCACGTCGAAGCCGATCGAGCGGAAGATTTCCTCGACCCGCTCCCACGTGCGCATCACGGGATGGATGCCGCCGGGCATGCGGCCACGGCCTGGCAGGGTCACGTCGATCGCTTCGGCGTTCAGACGGCCTTGCATTTGGGCATCGGCCAGTGCATCACGGCGCGCCGTCAGCGCGTCCTCGATCTGCACTTTGACGGCGTTGATCAGGGCGCCCTGTGCCTTGCGCGCGTCCGGGTCCAGCTTGCCCAGGCCCTTCATCATTTCGGTAATCTGGCCAGTCTTGCCCAGGTAGCGGGCTTTGGCGTTTTCAAGTGCGGCAGCGTCTGCGGCGGCGATAAAGTCAGCCTGGGCCGAGACGACGAGTTCTTCTAGGGAGTTCATGCGGCTTTTCCTGTTTTGGAAATCAATCCTGGATTTAGTAATCTAGAACCCAACAATCAAAAACGGAAACGGGGCATAAGGTTCACACCCCTGCCCCGCTCTTTATAACGTCACCCTACGGATGACGTTGTGCAATCACCGATGCTTACGCAGCGATTTTTGCTTTAACTGCGTTGACAATCGCAGCGAATGCTGGCTTGTCCATCACAGCCATATCGGCCAGGACTTTACGGTCCAGTTCGATATTTGCTTTTTTCAAGCCGTTCATGAATACGCTGTACGTTACGCCATGCTCACGGGAAGCGGCGTTGATACGGGCGATCCACAGGCGGCGGAAAACGCGTTTCTTGTTGCGGCGATCGCGGTAAGCGTATTGGCCAGCGCGCATAACTGCTTGCTTGGCAACACGGTATACACGGCTGCGGCGACCACGGTAGCCTTTAGCTTGTACAAGAATCTTTTTATGACGGGCACGAGCTGTAACCCCACGTTTTACTCTAGGCATAGTAACTCCTTATATTGAGTGTGAGATTAAGCAGTCGGCATCATGCGGTAGACGGATTTCACGTCAGACGCAGCGACATTGGTGGTACCGCGCAGAGCGCGTTTCAGCTTGGTGGTTTTCTTGGTCAAGATGTGGCGTTTGAACGCATGACCACATTTAACAGTACCACCCGGACGCACGCGAAAACGTTTTTTCGCAGAGCTTTTGGTCTTCATTTTAGGCATAGCAATCTGTCCTCTTACGGACAGCTCCATTTATAACAGGATTGCAGGTGGCAACACGACGCTGCGCTTAGATGCCTGCTTTCACATGCTGTGCAGCGGATGCGAGTCCGCTACAGTTCGCGCGGCCCGGACATTGCTGTCAGGGCCGCGCAAATTCTGCCTGGAATCTGGTGCCGCACCAATGCTGGCGCAAATCACGTCGATCCACAGTAAAACGCTATTGTAACTTACTTCTTCTTCTTCGGCGAAAGAACCATGATCATTTGGCGGCCTTCCATCTTCGGGAACTGCTCGACCTGGCCATACGGCTCCAGATCGGCTTTCAGACGTTCCAGCATGCGGAAGCCAATATCCTGATGCGCCATCTCACGACCGCGGAAACGCAGCGTGATTTTGGTTTTATCACCTTCATCGAGGAACTTGATGAGATTACGCAACTTGATATTGTAGTCACCATCATCAGTCCCCGGACGGAATTTGACTTCCTTCACGAGGATGATCTTTTGCTTCAATTTGGCTTCGTGAGCTTTCTTTTGCTCCGAATACTTAAATTTGCCGTAGTCCATCAAACGGCACACCGGTGGCTGCGCGGTAGGCGCAATTTCCACCAGGTCGACGTTTGCCTCTTCCGCCAGGCGGAAGGCTTCAGCCAAACTTACGATACCGAGTGGCTCGTTATCGACCCCGCTTAAACGCATTTCAGGGGCAGTGATTTCGCCATTGATGCGATGTGACTTGTCAGTAGCTATTGTAATTTCCTTTAAAAATCTTGTAAGACGGTCGTGCAGCGAGTTTCCTCGTCAGGCCTTGGTGTCGACTTCATGTTTGAGTCGCTCAATCAGGGCATCGACGGACATAACGCCCAAATCGATATTGCCCCGCGCCCGCACGGCCACTGTATTTGCATCCCGCTCTTTGTCGCCAATTACTAAGATGTAAGGCAATTTTTGTACGGAATGTTCACGTATTTTATAGGTAATCTTCTCGTTACGCAAATCAGCCTGTACGCGCAGCCCCGCTTTGCGCAGTTTTGTTGTAACTTCCTGTACATAGTCAGCTTGAGCGTCGGAAATATTCAACACCGACACTTGCACTGGCGACAACCACAACGGCATGGCGCCCGCATAGTGTTCGATCAGGATACCAATGAAACGTTCCAGCGAACCCACGATCGCGCGGTGCAGCATGATCGGCACCTGGCGCGTGTTGTCCACGGCCACGTATTCGGCGCCCAGACGGCCCGGCATCGACGGATCGATCTGCACGGTGCCCACTTGCCATGCACGGCCCAGGCTGTCTTTCAGGTGGTACTCGATCTTCGGACCGTAGAACGCACCCTCGCCCGGCAATTCCGTCCATTCCACGCCGCAGGCGCGCAGGGCGGAACGCAGCGATTCCTCGGCAAAATCCCAGGACTCTTCCGTACCGATGCGATTATCGGGACGCAAGGCCAGCTTCACGTCGATATTCGTGAAGCCGAAAGCCGTGTAGACATCCATCGCCTGCTGGTGGAAAGCCGTCACTTCGCCGGCGATCTGCTCTTCCAGGCAGAAGATGTGGCCATCATCCTGCGTAAAGCCGCGCACGCGCATCATGCCGTGCAAGGCGCCCGACGGTTCGTTGCGGTGGCATTGGCCGAATTCGCCGTAGCGCAATGGCAGGTCGCGGTAGCTGCGCATGCCATTGTTGAAAATCTGGATGTGACCAGGGCAATTCATCGGCTTCAGCGCATACGCGCGGTTTTCCGATTCCGTGATGAACATGTTTTCACGGTAATTATCCCAGTGACCGGTTTTTTCCCACAGGCCACGGTCGAGAATTTGCGGCGCCTTGACTTCCTGGTAGCCGTTGACCTGGTACACATTGCGCATGTATTGCTCGACTTGCTGCCAGATCGACCAGCCTTTCGGATGCCAGAAGATCAGGCCCGGCGCCTCTTCCTGGAAATGGAAGAAATCGAGCTGCTTGCCCAGCTTGCGGTGGTCGCGCTTTTCCGCCTCTTCCAGGTTGTGCAGGTACAGCTCCTGGTCTTCCTTCTTGGCCCAGGCCGTGCCATAGATACGCTGCAGCATCTCGTTTTTCGAGTCGCCGCGCCAGTAGGCGCCGGCCAGCTTCATCAGTTTGAAGACTTTCAGTTTGCCCGTCGATGGCACGTGGGGGCCACGGCACAAGTCCGTGAACTTGCCTTCGGAATACAGCGACACTTCCTGGTCGGCCGGGATCGAGCCGATCAGCTCAGCCTTGTACGCCTCGCCGATGCCCTTGAAGTATTCGATGGCTTCGTCGCGGGCAACGACCTTGCGCGTGACTTGCTCATCCTTCTTGGCCAGTTCCGTCATTTTCTTTTCGATCGCCGTCAAATCTTCCGGCGTGAACGGGCGCTTGTAGGCGAAGTCGTAGTAAAAGCCGTTATCAATCACGGGACCGATGGTCACTTGTGCGTCCGGGAACAGTTCCTTGACGGCATACGCCAGCAAGTGGGCCGTCGAGTGGCGGATCACTTCCAGGCCATCGGCATCCTTGTCCGTGACAATCGCCAGTTCCGCGTCTTGCTCGATCAGATAGGAGGTGTCGACCAGCTTGCCGTCGACCTTGCCGGCCAGAGCAGCCTTGGCCAGGCCGGTACCAATATTGGCCGCAACCTGGGCCACGGTGACCGGGCCGTCAAATTGACGGGCGGAACCATCGGGAAGTCGGATTGTAAGCATATTGATCTCCATATCGGCGCTGGCGCCAGGTAAAACTGCGATGTGATGGGTAAAATAACTGAAAGGAAAACGCAGACGCAAAAAAACGCGGACTAGCCGCGTTTTTCACTTTCTTGAGACAAAGGAAACCCGTTCGACTAGCGTCACTCCCAAAGCTTGGTAGTAGTTCGCGGTGTCATAACCGGCTTTACCTTTCTCTCTAACTGCATTCTGGTGGGCGGTGAGGAATTCGAATCCCCGACCCCTTGGATGTCGACCAAGTATTCTAACCAGCTGAACTAACCGCCCGTAAAACTTTTTTGATCATTGTATTTCAAATGACCGCTTGCGGCTTGCGCCAGCTTAAAACCATCTACTGCCAAATTCTGGTGGGCGGTGAGGAATTCGAATCCCCGACCCCTTGGATGTCGACCAAGTATTCTAACCAGCTGAACTAACCGCCCCCGAAGACCAGCATTATAGAGAGGCTTTCCCAGAATGACAAGGGCTGTTTTACAGGAAACTTTAATCTGTTTTTCATCCGCTTCCCGGGCGTCAGCCCTCTTTATATAGAGTCGGCCCGGCGCACGCGGAATGCCGCTAGAATCGCGGCATGAACTCCACCATATTAGCCTGGCTGAAAACCCTGAGCCGCATCTGCGGTTTTGAAACGGCCGACTCCTTCCCGCCTAATCACCCCTATGCGCGCACGCGCTGGGAAGCCGCGTACTTCGATATCGCTTCCGACGTGAAGCCCGACGAGATCGAGCGGCGCATCTGCGCGGCCATCGCCAACACGCCGAGCGTCTTCGCCTACATCACCAATCCCACGCCGCGCATGCAGCGCGCGCTGCTGAACGTGATCCACGACCGGCTGCGGCGCCAGCCCGGCGCGGGCGCCACGGACCTGGTCTTGTTATTGATCAATGCCTACGCCAGCCCCCACATCACGGAAGCCGTGCCCGGCCTGCGCACCCTGATCTATAACACGGAACATGAAGACACGAACCTGCGCGTGCATGCCATCCTGGAATTACTGGTGGGCACGCCACGGGGGCTCGACGTGATCGATATGTAATCAAGCATGATTGGCGGGAACATAGCGCGCGCGCAAACGCATGAACGGCGTTTCCACCAATGCATATAAAAGCCAGCCCGTGGTGATACTCAACATAATCATCATCAGCATGGCCGGCAGGCTGTCCGGCCCATAACCCCTATCCTGCAAAAGCGGGCGCAGCAGGATGCACAGCTGCTTGTGCAGCAAATAAATCGCATACGACCACAGCGCCAGGCTGGCCGCACCCGGCACGCGCAGTTGATATAGCGCACTGCCGGGACTGAGCGCGGCGATCAACAGCAAGGTAAAACTGGCGGCCAGGGCTGGATAGCCGAACACCGTCACCCAATAACCGTAGTGATCGGTAAGAAATACATAAAACATCAGCGCCGTGCCAGCGATTCCCGCCAGCAAAGTGCGGTTACCGCATGACGTGAGGCGCGCCCAGGCGATGGAGTGGTAATTCTTCAGCAGCGCCAGCGCCACGCCCGCCACCAGTTCGTCGAAGCGGCACCACGACGCGTAATAAATATATTTGTAATAGCCGAGGCCGCCGCGCGGCACTTGCACATATTCATCCCACAAATACGCGCGCAGCAGCATGCCGACGATCAAGCTGGCGGCCACGGCCAGCCAGGCCCACAGCAACGACTTGCGGCAGGCGGCAATTGCCAACGCCACGGCCGGCAGCAGCACATAGAACTGCTCTTCCACGCATAGCGACCACGCATGCGAAAACGCCGTGCCCGGCGTCAGATTGATGTTTTGCGTAAAGGTCAGGAATTTCCACAGAGGAATAAGCGCGCTATCGCCGCGAAATGCGGGCCACAAATAATACAGCGCCAGCACGGCATAAAAACTGGGCAAGGTGCGCAGGAAGCGCCGCGCATAGAAGCGGGGCAAGGAAAAGCCGTGTTCGCTGCGCAAGGCCGCAAAGATCTGGTTGCCGATCAGATAGCCGCTGAGGGCAAAGAACAGGTCCACGCCGACCCAGCCGATTTCGCCCCAGAAACCAAACGCCCCGCCCTCGCTCACGAACAGCAGATAATGGTTCATGAAGACGAGCACGATGGCCAGCGCGCGCAAGGTATCGAGGCCATACAGACGGGAAGAATGGGACGTACTGGACATGGAATCGGCAAGGGAAAACAACGGTGGCGCCGATCATGCCATGCCGCACCTTGCCATGGCCAACTTTTTGCAGGCGTGCACGGCGAATCCCGCTAAAATATGCCGACCCCGCTTTCCCTTCCCGCAACAGCATAGGATATGTCCAGCATGAGCAGCGCACTCCACTTCAAATCCATCAACTACACGGGCCAGGGCAGCGGCCCGCGCCTGATCGTCACGGGCGCCGTGCACGGCAATGAAACCTGCGGCACCAAGGGCATCCACCGCGTGATGGCTGAACTCGACAGCGGCGCCCTCTCCATCGTGGCCGGCAGCGTCACTTTCGTGCCCATCACCAACCCGTTGGCCTACGCCAAGGGCGTGCGCAGCGGCGACCGCAACCTGAACCGCAACCTGTTTCCAAACGACAATCCACAGGATTTCGAAGACCGCATCGCCAACTGGCTGTGCCCTCTGCTGGGCCAGCACGACGTGCTGCTGGACTTGCATTCATTCAATGCCGACAGCCAGCCCTTCGTCATGGTAGGACCGCGCAACAACGATGGCCCGCTGCAACCGTTTCAACATGAAGACAAGGAACGCGCGCTGGCGCGCCGCCTGGGCGTGCGCCGCTTCGTCGATGGCTGGCTGCATGCGTATGGCCAGGGCGTGCAGCGCCGCCTGGGCAATAGCGACCAGGTGGGCCTGGTCTTGCGCTATGGCGTGGGCACCACCGAATACATGCGCTCGACGGGTGGCTATGCCCTGACCCTGGAATGCGGCCAGCACGCCGACCCGGCCGCGCCAGATGTTGCCTACCGCGCCATCATGAACACCCTGGCCTTCCTCGGCTTCATCGATGCGCCACAGCCTGAACCGATCGCCGACGCCGACATGGAAGCGCTGAACATGGTCGTCGTGCACGACAAGCTGCATGCAAGCGACCGCTTCATCAAGACTTGGTCCAGCTTTGACAAGGTCAAACAGGGCGATCAGATCGGCGTGCGCGCGGACGGCACGCCCGTGACGGCCGAGTTCGACGCCTACATTCTGTTCCCGGACGTCAATGCGCAAGCCAATGCCGAGTGGTATTACCTGGCAAGGGTCGCCGCCAGCTTTTGATTAGTGACCAACGGACTTGGAAAACAGGTTAATCACCAGTACGCCGGCAATGATCAGCCCCAGGCCGATCAAGGCCGGCGTATCGAGGCTTTGCTTGAACCAGAACCAGCCGACGGCGGAAATGAGCACGATGCCCACGCCGGACCAGATCGCGTACACGATGCCGGTAGGAATGACTTTCAGGGTCAGGGACAAGCACCAGAAGGCGATGCTGTAGCCAATCACGGTGATGACACTGGGCCACAAACGGCTGAAGCCTTCGGACGCCTTCAAGGCGCTGGTGGCGATGACTTCGGCGATGATGGCGATGGCCAGGTAGAAATACGTCATGGTGAGACTCATGCTGGCATCCTTTATTGAGGGCTGAGCAGTTTCAAGCCCAGGATACCGGACACGATCAATGCGATGCAGGCGATGCGCGCGGCGCTGGCCGGCTCACCCAGCACCATGATGCCGAAGATGGCCGTGCCCACGGTGCCGATGCCCGTCCAGATGGCATACGCCGTGCCCAACGGCAAGGTGCGCAAGGCCAGGCCCAGCATCACCACGCTGCCCAGCATGGAAACGGCCGTCAGTACGGACGGCACCAGGCGGGTAAACCCCGCGCTGTATTTGAGGCCGATGGCCCAGCCGATTTCCAGCAAACCGGCCAATACCAAGATGATCCACGCCATACACACTCTCCTGAGGCGGCAGGGTCGTCCCCGCCATGCAGCCCCCACATCGAGCGGGGTCGTCCCCACAGGAGCAAAAGGAAAAGTATACCATCGGGTGAAGGCTCTTGCCGCCAGCACATTTTTTCTGGTGATGTTGCCAAAAAACAGGCACTTGGCAGCATAATTGCCGCACCTATTCACTCTCGGGAACAATGATGCTGCTTCTGGCCCAAATCCTTACCGCCCTCATCCTGCTGCTGCACGTCTACATCGTGCTGCTGGAAACCGTGCTGTTCGATGCGCGCGGACGCAAGGTGTTTGGCCTGTCCAGGGAAAAGGCGGAGATCGTGCGTCCCGCCATGTCGAACCAGGGTTGCTACAACGGCTTTCTCGTCGCGGCGCTGGCGCTGGGCTTTTTTCACCCGGACGCGGCCATCGCCCATGCATTCACCGTCTTCGGCCTGGCTTGCATCGCCGTGGCCGGCGTATGGGGCGCGGCGACTGTCATGACGCGCATCCTCTACCTGCAAACGGTGCCCGCCGTCATCGCCTTGCTGCTATTCCACTTCGATTGATTCCTGCCTGAAAAATCCATCGGCCTTCACGCTTTTTACTTATATCGTAATATACCGATATTGAAATTCACAAAAGACGAACCATATATCGCTTGAAGACGAACATCGACCAGGAGAAACAGCATGGACATCGACGCCATCCACAAGGCGCTGGCCAATCCGGTACGCCGGCAGATTTTGCAGTGGCTGAAGGAGCCGGAGCAATATTTTTGCGAGCAAGAGCATCCGCTCGACTTCGGCGTCTGTGCCGGACTGATCGACCGCAAGCTGGGTCTGTCGCAATCGACGGTCTCGGCCCACCTGGCCACCTTGCAAAAGGCCGATTTGATTTCAGCCAGGAAAGTTGGCCAATGGAGCTTTTTCAAGCGCAATGAAGCCACTATCCAGGCTTTTCTGGAGCACATGCAGCAAGGTTTGTAACAGCAACCCCATCCATATCGCCGTTCGCGGCACTCTCGACAGGAAAGATAGTAATCATGGCAACCTTATTCGACCCCATCACCATTGGCAGCCTGCAACTGAAAAACCGCATCATCATGGCGCCGCTGACGCGTTCGCGCGCCGGCAATCCGGGCCGCGTGCCCAACGCCCTGATGGCCGAGTACTACACGCAGCGCGCTTCGGCCGGCATGATTATCTCGGAAGCGACGGCCGTCACGCCGCAGGGCGTGGGCTATGCGGACACGCCGGGCATCTGGTCCGACGAGCAGGTGGAAGGCTGGAAACACATCACCAAGGCCGTGCATGACGCGGGCGGCCTGATCGTGCTGCAACTATGGCATGTGGGCCGCATTTCCGCGCCCGTTTTCCTCGATGGCGACCTGCCTGTGGCGCCCAGCGCCGTCAAGCCGGCCGGCCATGTCAGCCTGCTGCGCCCGAAACAGGAATTCGTCACGCCCCGCGCGCTCGATACGGAAGAGATTCCCGGCATCGTGGCGGCTTACCGCCTGGGCGCCGAGAATGCGAAAAAAGCGGGTTTCGACGGCGTGGAAATCCACGGCGCGAATGGTTATTTGCTCGACCAGTTCCTGCAAGACAGCACCAACTTGCGCACCGACAACTACGGCGGTTCGATTGAAAACCGCGCCCGCCTGATGCTGGAAGTGACGGATGCGTGCATCGCCGTCTGGGGCGCCGACAAGGTCGGCATGCATTTGGCGCCGCGCCGCGACGCGCACGACATGGGCGACTCCGACCCGCGCGCCACCTTCGGCTACGTGGCACGCGAGCTGGGCAAACGGGGCATCGCCTTCATCTGCGCGCGCGAAGCGCTCGGTGAAGACCGCCTGGGTCCGTACCTGAAGCAGGCATTTGGCGGCGTGTACATTGCCAACGAGAAAATGGACAAGGCGGCAGCCGAAGCCCTGCTGGCCAAGGGCGAAGCCGATGCCGTGGCCTTTGGCCTGTGGTTCATCGCCAACCCCGACCTGCCCATCCGCCTGCACAGTGACGCGCCCTTGAATCCCCTGAACCCAGACACGCTGTACGCACCCGACGCGACCGGCTACACGGACTACCCGGCACTGGCGGCACTGGCTTAAACAACAGCACTCCGGGCGACAGCAACGGCACTTCGTCGCTGCCGCCTGTCCCTCAGCGCCATCGGCGCCGTGCCGGCCGGGCCGGACGGCGCGCCTGCACGCTGCTGAACACGCGGCGTATCACCTCGGCCGGCACCGCGTGCTCACGCAAGTAGGCTGTCGCCACCGTCCGACCGAGGGCGTGATGAAACGCCACGCCCCGCTCGACGAGCTCGGCCATCACTTTGTCCGTTCGGACATTCTCCCCAGCTAGTTCCTCGATACTGTTTTTCATGCCATGGCTCCCTGTCGGGTGGATCAATGCTGCATCAAGGTTTGACCACATTGTGTGCATTTAGTGCCCGGCACTGGAAGCAAGCATGGTTAAAATGGCAGTACAAACAGCCCCGACGCCGCATGAATAGCGGCCTCGGCTGCTTGTCGCCATCGCCAGCCCCGTATAGAATGCCTGCGCAGAATTTTTGTTTCAAGGAAAATGGCCAGCAGCGCCATCCGATCAAGAACAGTGTCACTGAAGGGTATCAATGGACGATTTATTTGTACAAGCGGACGACTTGCCGACCTGGCACCAGCGCTGCGCGTTGCGCGTGCTGCAGCTATTTGGCTGGCGCCTGCGCTTCCGTCCCCTGCCGGGGCCGCGCGGCATCGTCGTCGTCTACCCGCACACGTCGAACTGGGATTTCATGGTGGGCCTGTTCGGCAAATGGGCGCTGTCGCTGCCGTTCCGCTGGCTGGCCAAGGATTCCCTGTTCCGCGGCCCGATGGGCAAGGTGCTGCGCTACCTGGGCGGCGAACCCGTCGACCGCAGCACCACCAGCGGCACGATTCAACGTCAGGCCGTGCGCATGCTGGCCGCCGACTGGTACTGGCTGGCCATCACGCCGGAAGCGACGCGCAGCTACCGTCCGAACTGGAAAAGCGGCTTTTATCACCTGGCCCTGGCCGCCAAGGTGCCGCTGCTGCTGGTGTATATCGACTACCCGAACAAGGTGCTGGGCGTCGTCGACCATTTATACTTGACGGGCGACAAGGATGCCGACATGGCCGCCATCGCCGCCGTGTATGCGGGCCACCAGGGCTTGCATCCGGAAAAGGCGGCGCCCATCGTGCTGTCCGAGAAGCGCCCCGGCGCTTAGTTCACTCCCAGCAGCACCACGCCGGCGGCCGTCAAGGCCACGCCGGCCACGCGCAGCACGCGCCCGGCCAGCACCTGGCCGGCGAAACGTCCCGCACACAGCAGCATGGCCGAAGCCAGCAGGAAGCCGCACGCGGCCGAGGCAGCCGGCAATTCCTGGCCATGCGCATTGCCATGCGCCAGCGCAAACATGCCCACGAGCAGCATGCCGAGCCAGTTCGGCAAGGCCAGCGCCAGCGCGATGGCCAGCCCCACCAGCGCCACCGTGGCGGCAATGCCCGTTTCCAGCCCGGGCACCGTCAATCCGACCATGCCGGCCAGCGCACCGAGCAGCATCATGCCGAGAAAAGTGACGGGCTGGCCCAGGCCGCGGCGCTGCTGGCCGCCCCAGATACCCACGCCCAGCATGGCCAGCAAGTGGTCGATGCCCGTGAACGGATGGGCGAAACCGGCCAGAAAACCCACGCTTTCGCCATGACCGGGGTGGGCCATCGCCGGCAAGGCCAGCAGGTACAGCGCGGCCACGGCGGCCGTTTTTGTCATCAGTCTTGCAGTCATTGCAGCTCCTTGCCTGGTTGATCGAGCAAACCTTGCTCGCGGATAAAATCGATGACCACCTGCACGCCGTCGCCGCTGCGCAAGTTGGTGAACACGAAGGGGCGCTCGCCGCGCATGCGTTTGGCATCCTGCGCCATCACATCGAGGTTGGCGCCCACGTACGGCGCCAGGTCCGTCTTGTTGATAATGAGCAAATCGGAGCGCGTGATGCCGGGCCCGCCCTTGCGCGGGATTTTTTCGCCACCGGCCACGTCGATCACGTAAATCGTCAGGTCCGACAGTTCAGGGCTGAATGTGGCGGCCAAATTATCGCCGCCCGATTCGACCAGGATCAAGTCGAGATGCGGAAAATCTGCCTGCATGCGCGCGATCGCTTCCAGATTGATGGACGCATCCTCGCGGATGGCCGTGTGCGGGCAGCCGCCCGTCTCCACGCCCATCAGGCGCTCGGCCGGCAAGGCATCGGCGCGCAGCAGGATTTCCATGTCTTCCTTGGTGTAGATGTCGTTCGTGATGACGGCCATGTCGTAGCGCTCGCGCATGCCCTTGCACAGCATTTCGCACAGGGCCGTCTTGCCCGAGCCGACCGGGCCGCCGATGCCTACGCGCAGCGGATTGGAGGTAATCGATGTCATGTTTGCTCTCTCATTCAATAGTTCAGGAACGGTACAGGCGGCTGTACTGCACTTCGTGCCGCATCGACAGCAGCGACAGGCCGGGCGCCCAGTTGCCCATCTCGTCGTCTGGTAACGTTTGCGCCGTCAGCGCCGCCGCTTCCAGTTCCGGCCGCAGCGACAGCAGCAGGCGCTGGCCCGCCACCTGCCCCAGCGGCACGGATTTCACGCAGACGAGCACCTGATTTTCCGCCCAGGCGAACAGCATGGCCAGCAGCGCCTCTTCGCGCGGAATCGCCAGCGCCGCCACGGCGCAGGCATACGCCGTGGGCAGCGCCACTTCCGGCTGCCCCTGCAGCATGTCGATCAGCACGCCGTCGGCCACGCCCAGTTCGGCCAGCAATTTGGTCAATGAATATCCCATCTGGATGGTTTCGGCGCGAAATTCCGCCGTGTCGCGCGAAGCGATGAAACGCTCGCTCCAGCGCTGCACGGCGCACAAATCCTGCTGCTCGAACGCCTGCATCAAGCGCCAGCACAGCGGCGCTTCCCAGCGCGCCACCACCAAGGTCAGATGCTGGGCGATCCACGCGCGCGCCGTGGCCGCGTCGTGCACCAGGCTTGACTCCAGCGCCGCTTCCAGCCCCTGCGAATAGCTGTAGGCGCCGATCGGCAGGGCCGGGCTGGCGAACTGCAGCAGATGCAGCAGGGCCGAGGCCTGCATCATGCAGTGTCACCAGGGCGGTGGATTTTCTGCCGCAGCGGCACGGGTGCCAGCAAATGCTGGCCGTGGCCGTCGTGGTGACCATGGCCGCCGCCATACGCGCCCGCCTCCGGTTCGAACGGCGCGCTTTCCTCCGTCACCATCGCCTGCAAGCCTTGCAGCATTTCTTTTAAAACGGGGTCTGTGCGGATGCGCAAAAAGCCGTCGCCCACCTGCGCCTGCGTGTGGCGGTTCCCCAAATGGAAAGCGCAGCGCAGCAGGGTGTGCGCATCCGCGCAGCGCACCAGGTAGGTCGGTTCGCGCGCGGCGACGATCCGCACCACCTGCCCTTCCGGCCCCGTCATGCGCTCGCCGTCGCGCAGCACCGTGCCGCGCACGGTGAACACGGCCACCTCGTCGCCATTCGACAGCACGGCGCGCAGCCGGCATTTTTCGCGCTGGTCGTAGGGCAGCACCAGTTGGGCAACGGCGGCGCGAGTATCGTCAGCCGCCAGTTTGGTATGCAATGTGAGCATGATGTCTCCTGCTTAAAATAGAAAATAGCGCTGCGCCATGGGCAGCACGGTGGCCGCCTCGCACACGAGCAGTTGGCCGTCGGCGCGCACGGCGTAGGTTTCCGGGTCCACCTCCATGTGCGGCGTGGCGCTGTTATGGATCATGTCGTGCTTGCGCAAGCCGCGCATGTTTTTCACGGCGATGACGGATTTATTGAGTTTGAGCTGGTGCCCGATATCGAGGTCGTAGGCCGCCTGCGAGACAAACGTGAACGACTTTTTCAGGCCGCCGCCGAAGGCGCCGAACATCATGCGGTAATGCACGGGCTGCGGCGTGGGAATCGAGGCGTTCGGGTCGCCCATCTGCGCGGCGGCGATCATGCCGCCCTTGAGTATCATTGATGGTTTGACGCCGAAGAAGGCCGGCTTCCACAGCACGAGGTCGGCGATCTTGCCCGCCTCGATGGAACCGACCACGTGGGAAATCCCATGCGTGATGGCCGGGTTGATCGTGTACTTGGCGATATAGCGTTTGGCGCGGAAATTGTCGCTGCGCGCCGTGTCGGGCGCCAGCGGCCCCCGCTGCACCTTCATCTTGTGCGCCGTCTGCCAGGTGCGCATGATCACCTCGCCCACCCGCCCCATCGCTTGCGAGTCGGACGACATCATCGAGATGGCGCCGATATCGTGCAAAATATCCTCGGCGGCGATGGTCTCGCGGCGGATGCGCGACTCGGCAAACGCCACGTCTTCCGCGATGGCCGGGTCCAGGTGGTGGCACACCATCAGCATGTCCAGGTGCTCGTCGAGCGTGTTGACGGTAAACGGGCGCGTCGGGTTGGTCGACGACGGCAGTACGTTCGACTGCCCCACGGCGGCGATGATGTCGGGCGCATGGCCGCCGCCCGCCCCTTCCGTGTGAAACGTGTGGATGGTGCGGTCCTTGAAGGCGGCCAGCGTGTGTTCCAAAAATCCCCCTTCATTGAGGGTGTCGCTGTGCAGCGCCACCTGCACGTCCATGCGGTCCGCGACGGACAGGCAGTTGTCGATGGCGGCCGGCGTGCTGCCCCAGTCCTCGTGCAGTTTCAGGCCGATGGCGCCCGCCCGCACCTGTTCTTCCAGCGGCAGCGGCAGGCTGACGTTACCCTTGCCCATGAAGCCCAGGTTCATCGGGAAGGCGTCGGCGGCCGCCAGCATGGCGTGCAAGTGCCACGGTCCCGGCGTGCAGGTGGTGGCGGCCGTGCCCACGGCCGGTCCCGTGCCGCCGCCCAGCATGGTGGTCACGCCGCTCATCAGCGCTTCCTCGATCTGCTGCGGGCAGATGAAGTGGATGTGCGTGTCGACGCCGCCGGCCGTGACGATCAGGCCTTCGCCGGCAATGATCTCGGTGGCGCCGCCGATGGCCAAGGTCACGCCGGGCTGGATGTCCGGGTTGCCCGCCTTGCCGATGCCGAAGATCAGGCCATTTTTCAGGCCGATGTCGGCCTTCACGATGCCCCAGTGGTCGAGGATGACGGCATTCGTGATGACGGTATCCATCACCTCGGCCGCGCAGCGCTGCGACTGGCCCATGCCGTCGCGGATCACCTTGCCGCCGCCGAATTTCACTTCTTCGCCGTAGATCGCATAGTCATGCTCGATCTCGATGAACAGTTCCGTGTCGGCCAGGCGGATGCGGTCGCCCGTGGTGGGGCCGAACATCTCGGCATACGCGCTGCGGGGAATGCTGGCCATCTCAATCCTTTCCCGGGGGTGTGTCTTGCAGGTCGCCCATCACTGCGCCATTGAAGCCGTAGACCTTGCGTTCGCCCGCCAGCGCCACCAGTTCCACCGTGCGCTGCTGGCCAGGTTCGAAGCGCACGGCCGTGCCGGCAGTGATGTTCAGGCGCATGCCGTAGGCGCGCCAGCGCTCGAAAGCCAGCGCGGGATTGACTTCAAAAAAGTGAAAGTGCGAGCCCACCTGGATCGGCCGGTCGCCACGGTTGGCCACCACCACGGTGGCCGTGGCGCGGCCCGCATTGAGGCTGATTTCGCCTTCTTCCAATTTGTATTCGCCTGGGGTCATGAGCGGCTCCTGTCAATGTCGCTTGTGTGCTTACGGTATCGGATGGTGTACGGTCACCAGCTTGCTGCCATCGGGGAAGGTCGCTTCCACCTGGATATCGGGGATCATCTCGGCGATGCCGTCCATGACGTCGGCGCGCGAGAGTATTTTTGTACCGTCCGACATCAGCTGCGCCACCGACTTGCCATCGCGCGCGCCTTCCATGATGGCGGCGCTGATCAGGGCCACCGCTTCCGGATAATTCAATTTCAAACCGCGCGCCAGGCGCCGTTCGGCCAGCAGCGCGGCCGTAAAAATGAGCAGCTTGTCTTTTTCGCGGGGAGTCAGGTCCATGGTTTTCCTTGTGCGTCTTTCCTGTTCAAGTGTTCCAGATGCGGGGCACGACGGCGTCGCGTCCCAGCATGGCGGGGCGCAGCAGCAGCCAGGCGGCCAGCATGATGCGGCGCGCCGCCTCGCTGTCGCCGCACAGCAGGCGCACCACCACCAGCGCTTTCATGTGCGTGGCGCCAAACGCGGCGCCGGCAGGCACGGCGATCCCGCGCACGGCTGCCAGTACTGATGGAGAAACCGGTGTGCCGACGGCGATCAGGGTGGCGCATACCGTGTGGCCCCCCAGCCCCAGCGGGCTGGCCATCAGCGCGCCGCCGGCAGCCAGCACGCCCTGCTCCCACCACAGCAGCTTGCCGCCGCGGCGGATCCGCACTTGCTGGCTGATGCTGCCAGTGTTAAAAATTTCGCCCGAGGCGCTGCGGCCCAGGCAGACGATGTCGCAGCCGATGTAGCCGGCGTCCGGCGCCAGTTCCACCTCGTGGCGCAGGCGTACGCAAGCCTGGTCGAAGAAAATGCTTTCCTGCGGCAGCCACTCGATGGCGGCGCCGCTACCAGCGCGCAGCACGATGTGCTGACCCGAGACGTGACCATTCGCGCGGTACCACTTGGCCGCGCCCGGCGAGGTCAGCAAGGCGTGCGCGCCTGCGCCCACCGTGGCGTCGACGGCCAGCTGGTCGCCGCCCACCACGCCGCCGGGCGGATGGATGATGATGGCGTGGCAGACGGCATCGCCTTCCGGGTACAGGGGCTTTTGCACGCGCAAAGGGCCGCGATGCGTGCGTTCGACGAGGCGGCTGACGCCGTCGTGCAGTGCAAAGCCCAGGCGCAAATGCGCCTGCCAGGCGCCGTGCGCGCTGGGCTGTGAAGGCATGACTGGGTGGGTACTGTCTGGCATGCGGGGCAATCGCGTAAATAAGCGATTACCTAAGCAGGATATGTGCCAGCGTCAGGGGAAGGAAAGGTGAGAATCGCGCACCACGCTGCCGCGGACGCACCGGCATGGTGCAT
Organism: Janthinobacterium sp. PAMC25594; assembly: GCF_019443505.1. Classification (NCBI taxonomy): domain Bacteria; kingdom Pseudomonadati; phylum Pseudomonadota; class Betaproteobacteria; order Burkholderiales; family Oxalobacteraceae; genus Janthinobacterium; species Janthinobacterium sp. PAMC25594. The sequence continues at coordinate 6,297,837 of NZ_CP080377.1, read as the reverse complement.
CGGCCGCACCGCGGCGTGTATGCTCAGGCCACGGCCAGGGTGCGCCGTTCGCGCAGCAAGACAGTGAATGGTGCGGCAGCCAGGGGCCGGCTGAAATAATAACCCTGCATTTCGTCGCAGCCGTGCTCCGTCAGGAAGTCCACCTGCTCGCGCGTTTCCACGCCTTCGGCGATGACGCGCATGTCCAGGTTGTGTGCCAGCGAGATGACGGAACGGGCGATGGCCGCGTCGCTGCTGCTGGTGGTGACGTCGTCGACGAAGGATTTGTCGATCTTCAGCACGTCGATGGGAAAGCGCTTCAGGTAGCCCAGGCTGGAATAGCCGGTGCCGAAGTCGTCGAGCGAAATGCCCACGCCGATATCCTTCAGGCGCGTCAGCGCCGCCACGGCCTTGTCCGGGTCGCCCATCACCGTGCTTTCCGTGATCTCGATGCCGAGGCAGGCGGGCGCGATGCCGTATTTGCGCAATACCGCCTCGACGAACGGCACCGTGCGGTCCTGCGCGAACTGTTTACCAGACAGGTTGACGGCCACCTTGATGCTGCCCAGGCCCGCGTCGTGCCAGGCGCGGATCTGCGCGCAGACGCTTTCCAGCACCCATTCGCCGATGGCCGTGATCAAGCCGTATTCCTCGGCCAGCGCGATGAACAGGCCGGGCGGCACCTTGCCCAGCACCGGGTTATCCCAGCGCAGCAAGGCTTCCGCGCCCAGCAAGGCGCCCGTGCGCAAACACATCTGCGGCTGGTAATGCACGGTGAATTCATCGCGGCCGATGGCGCCGCGCAGCTGCTGCTGCATGGCCAGGCGGGCGCGGATATCGCTGCCCATGCGCTCTGTGAAGAAGGCGTAATGGTCGCGCCCCATTTCCTTGGCGCGCACCAGGGCCGTGTCGGCGTGGCGCAGCACGTCGTCCAGGCTGTCGCCGTCGGCCGGGCACATGGCGATGCCGATGCTGGTGGTCAGCGCCAGGCGCTCGCCATCGACGCTGAGCTCTTCGCGCAAGCCGGCCAGGATGGTTTGCGCCAGCGCCAGCGTGCGCCCCAGCAGGGCATCGTCCTGCAGCAGGATCTGGAATTCGTCGCCGCCCTGGCGCACCACCGTGTCACCCTCGCGCACGCAGCCGGACAGGAAACGCGCCACCACTTGCAGCGCCTTGTCGCCCACGGCCTGGCCGTGCGAATCGTTGATGTTCTTGAAGCGGTCCAGGTCCAGGCACATCAGCACCACCTGCTGGCTGTCGCGCAGGGCATTCGCGCGCGCCTGTTCGAAGCGCTCGCGCAGCAGCACCCGGTTCGGCAAGCCCGTCAGCGCGTCGTGGTAGGAGAGGAAGTCGATCAGGTGCTGCTCGGCCTTGCGCTCGCTGATATCGAGGAAGACGCCCACGTAGTTGACGACGCCGCCGTCCGGGCCATGCACGGTGGAGACGCTGAGCAAACAGGGATAGGTGTCGCCGCTCTTGCGCCGCGTCTGTACTTCGCCCGACCAGCAGCCGCTGCTGCGCAAGCCCTGGCGCAGGGCCAGCAGCACCGCTTCGCCCGTGTATTCGGCGTGCAGGCGCATGATGTCCGTGCCCACCACTTCCTGCGCCGCGTAGCCGGTGATGCGTGTAAAGGCGGGATTGGCCGTGACGATGACGCCGGCCGGATCCGTGATCAGGATGGCGTCCTGGGTGGCTTCGAAGACCTGGCCGGACAGGCGCAGCAATTCCTCGTTGGCGCGGCGGATCTGCACTTCGCGCGCCAGGGTGCTGGCCACCTGTTCCAGTTCGGCCGTGCGTTCGGCCACGCGCCGTTCCAGGTTGGCGCGCTCCTGCGCCAGCTGCAGCTGCGCCCGCGCCAGGCGCACATGCGCATCGGTGCGGGCGAGGATTTCCTCGGCCTGGAAGGGTTTGGCGATGAAATCGACGGCGCCCAGCGCAAAGCCGCGCACCTTGTCGTCCGTATCGTACTGGGCCGACAGGAAAATCACCGGCACCTGGCGCAGGGACGGTATCTCCTTCAGGCGGCGGCACACTTCAAAGCCGTCGAGACCCGGCATGCGCACGTCGAGCAGGATCAGCTCCGGTGGGCGCGCCTGGGCCGTCCACAGAGCAAGTTCACCGTTCGGCGCCTGGCGCACCGCATAGCCGGCGCCGCCCAGCAAGTCGCTCAACAGCTTCAGTGAAGCCGGCGTATCTTCAACGATCAGTACTTCGCCCTTCGAATTCACTTCCGAAAAATCGCGGTGCATGTAGCAGTTCTCTCAGCTTTGGATGAGGCGCGGCGGTCGGTTGCCACGCTGGACAAGACATTTCTTTGCGATGAACTACGTACTATCATCATAATCTTTATTGCAATTTGGCACCATCCATCCACGGCACTTAGTCCGCCTTTTCATCGAATTCGATGTTGTCAGCCCACACTTTCATATATGCGCCAGCGCGCCCTCATTCTCCAGCAAGTCGCACAGCTGGCGGTACTGGTGCTGCTCGAGCATCGCCTGCAGCGGCACCAGCAACGGTGCAGCCGCCGCCGGCAAGGCCGCCAGCAGTTGCGCCACCCTGGCCAGGTTCAATTCGCGCAGCGCCACCAGCAAGGCGGCGCGCTCTGCCCCGGCCAGCAGCAGCAAGTCTTGCGCCTGCAGCGCCGGCGGCACTGCCGCCTGCGCCGACATGGCCGCTGGCACGGGGGCCGGCACTGGCGCCTGCGCCGCCTGCGCGGGTATGCTGAAACGGAAGGTGGCGCCCTGCCCCGGCAAGGACTCCAGCGTCAGCTCGCCTTTCATCAGCCGCACGAATTCGCGCGAGATGGCCAGGCCCAGGCCGGTGCCGTCCTTCGGTCCCGCGCTGTCGGCCTGCACGAAGGGTTCGAAGATGCGCTGCTGATCTTCCAGCGCGATGCCGATGCCCGTGTCGCTGACGGCGAACGACAGGCGCCATGTGGCGTCATCGCGCCGCTCGCCGCGCACGCGCAAGGTGACTTCGCCGCCGCCGGCGAACTTGACGGCATTCGACATCAGGTTCAGCAGCACCTGGCGCAGTCGCGTCGCGTCGAGCAGCACCGCCGCCGGCAGGTCCGCGCAATCGAGGCGCAGGGCCAGTCCCTGCTGCTCGGCGCGCATGCCCAGCATGTCCATCACTTCCTGCAACAGCGGTGCCAGCGCCACCACGGTCGCCTGCGCCTGCAAGCGCCCCGCCTCGCCCTTCGACAGTTCGAGGATTTCATTGATCAGGGTGAGCAAATGATTGCCGGAGCGGTGGATGATGGCCAGGTTGCGCTTTTCATCGTCCTGCATGTTGGGCGAGGCGGCCATCAGGCGCGAAAAGCCGATCACGGAATTCAAGGGCGTGCGCAGTTCATGGCTCATGTTGGCCAGGAAGGTGCTCTTGGCGCGGTTCGCCGCCTGCGCCTGGCTGACGGCCACCGACAGGGCGCTCGTGCGCTCGGCCACCAATTCTTCCAGGTGGTGACGGTGGCGCAGCAGTTCCATTTCAGCCTCGCGGTGCGCCGTGATATCGTAGTTCGAGCCTACCAGGCGCATGGGCTGGCCCCGCCCGTCGCGGAAGATCACGGCATCGGCCTTGATGTAGCGGATGGCGCCATCGGGCCACAGGATGCGGTACTCGTGCGTGAACGCCTGGCCGGCGCCCAGCGCGGCGCGCAGGGCCTCCTTGGTGGCCGGCACGTCGTCCGGCATCAGCGCCGCGCGCCAGATCGCCGCCGGCGACATGGTGCTGGCCGCATCGACCTTGAACTGCGCGTACATCTGTTCATCCCACTGCAAGGCGTCGCTGCTGACGTTCCAGTCCCAGATGCCGATGCTGGCCGCGCCGGTGGCCATCTGCACGCGCTCCTCGCTGCGCTGCAGGGCGCGGTAACGGCTGTCGAGCAGCGCCACCATGTCGCGGATGGAGCGGTACAGGGTGCGCAGCTCGCCCAGGAACCACGCTTTCGGCGGCGTGCCGAACGCTTCGCCCTGCCCCGCCTTGACGCCGGCCGCGTACTGGCCGATGGCCTTCAACGGCTTGAGCATCAGACACCACATGAGCAGCCAGATGCTGGCCACCAGGATCACGTCGAGCGCCACGATCATGGCGCCGATGCCCAGCGCGCGCTGCCGCAGCTGCGCGTCCAGCAGGGCCGGCGTCGCATACACGGCAACGCTGCCGATGACTTGTCCGCCCATCGTCACGGGGCGCCGCTGCACCAGCCAGCCCGGTTCGGCCGATAGCGCGGAGAGGCTGTCGATGGCGCCGTCCGCAGTCCGGCGCAGTACCAGCGCCTCCTTGCCGATGCCCGGCGTGAGGGAGCTGGCCACCAGGTCGCGCTTGCCCAGCATGCTGCGCATGATGGCCTGCATCTGCTTTTCATCCAGGTTCCACAATGGCAGTTCGATGGCCACGGCCAGCTGGTCCGCGCTGACGGCCAGGCTGCGATGCAGGTGCTGCCAGCGCTGCTCGCGTTCGGACTGGTAAAACAGCACGGCAAACGCCAGCAGCAGCACGGTGACGACACAGGTCAGCGCCACGCTGACGGCCAGCACGATGGACACGCCGCCCAGGCGGTCGCCTTTCGGTGCGTGAAAAATCATGCGTCTTCGCCCTGCGGTTCGCTGGCCAGCTGCGTCAGCAAGGCGCACAGCGGCTGGTATTGATGCTGTTCCAGCATGGCGGCGATGTGGGCGGACAGCTGCGGCAGGCCGGTCGCCACGCCGGCCAGCACGATGGCGCTGCGCCGCAAATCGAGGGCCTGCACGGATTCGAGCAGCGCCTGCCGTTCGGCCGCGCCCAGCTGGCCCAGCGCCTGCGACAGGTCAAAGGCTGGCGCCGGCACGCGCGGCGGCGCGCCGGCGGTGCGCTGAAAGCGCACGCCCAGTTGCTGCTCCAGCATGGCGAACAGGTGTTCCTGTTCGATCGGCTTGCGCAGGAAGCCGTCGGCGCCGGCCGCCAGCGCCTCCTGCTTTTCTTCTTCGAAGGCGGAAGCGGTCATGATCACCAGGCGCGGTTGCACCAGCGCCGGCTGCGCGCGCAGCCAGCGCGTCAGCGCCAGGCCATCCATGTCCGGCATGCGCCAGTCGCTCAGCACCATGTCATAGCGCTGCGCCGCCAGCATGGCTTGCGCCTGCGCGCCGCCCGCCGCTTCCCGCAGCTGGAAGCCCAGCGGCGCCAGCAAGCCGGCCAGCAGCTTGCGGCAGTTGTCGTCATCGTCGACCAGCAGCACCATGCGTCCGCGCTGGCCCGGCGGCAGGCGCGCCACGCGGCCCGGCGCCAGCGCCGCGATGGCCGGCTGCTGCAGCACCGGCGCGCGCAGGTCGAAACGGAATACGGAGCCCGCTCCCAAGGTGGAATCGACGCGCAGCTCGCCGCCCATCAGGCGCACGAATTCGCGCGAAATGGTCAGCCCCAGTCCCGTGCCGGCCTGCGCCACGGCGCTGTCGGCCTGCACGAACGGTTCAAAGATGCGTTCCAGATCCGCTTGCGCGATGCCGCTGCCCGTATCGCGCACGGCAAACGCCAGCGCCATCTGCCCACCTTCCGCCGCCTGGCACGCCAGCGACAGGGTCACGCTGCCCTGCTCGATGAACTTGAGCGCGTTCGACAGCAAATTGAGCAGCACCTGGCGCAGCTTGGCGCCATCGAGGCGCACCAGCGGCGGCACGCCGGAACGTTCGATCTGCAGCGCGATGCCCTGGTCGCTCGAGCGCATGCGCACCATTTCGAGCACTTCGTCGAGCAAGCCATTCAAGTCCACGGGTCCCGTTTGCAGCTGCATGCGGCCCGCTTCGATTTTCGACAATTCGAGGATGTCGTTGATCAAGGTCAGCAAATGATGGCCGGCGCGGTTGATGATGGCCAGGTTGTGCTTTTCTTCCTCGAACATGCTGCTCGAATCGGCCATCATCTGCGAAAAATCGATCACGGAATTCAAGGGCGTGCGCAATTCGTGGCTCATGTTGGCCAGGAAGACGCTTTTCGCGCGGTTCGCCGATTCGGCCTCGGTGACGGCCACCGACAGGGCCGCCGTGCGCTGCTGCACCAGTTCTTCCAGGTGGTCGCGGTAGCCGAGCAATTCCTGCTCGCTGTGCTTGCGCTCGGAGATGTCGACGATACCGCTGCGCACCAGGCGCCGCCCCTCCATGGGCAACTTGACCAGCCGCACCTCGCAGGGAAAAATGCTGCCGTCGGCACGCCGCACATTGCGTTCCACCAGGACAGGCTCGCCCAGCATGGCGCGGCGCAGATGCTCTTCCATCATCAGCCCCAGCGGCAAGCCATCGGGCTGCTTGCCGGCATACAGGTCGAACGGCCCGCGCGCCAGCAGCGCTGCGCGCGACAGGCCCAGCATGCGCTGCGCGCTGCTGTTGGCGTCGACGAAGCGGTCCAGGTCCAGGTCGTACACCAGGATGGCTTCCGGCGCATGCTCGACGAGGATGCGGAAGCGCTGCTCGCTCTCGCGCGCCTCGCTCTCGGCGCGCCGCAAACGCCGCCGCTGCAGCAGCAAGGCGCTCAGCAAGCCGGCCATCACGATGAAGACGCCGCCCACCAGCAGCACGGCAACGCGGTGCTCGTGCCACAGTTGCGGTGGCCGGTTGAAGAACAGCGTGTGCGGCGGCAGGCGGCTGATGTCGGCATCCCAGCGCTGCAACTGTTCCCAGTCATACATGGGCACCGGGCGAACCGGCGGCAGCAAGGCTCCCGGCGCGGCGGGCGCCTTGCCGTCCAACACGGCCAGCGACATCTGCGCCACCTGCTGCGCGGCCCGTTCGATGTGCAGGATGGAGCCACCGAGGATGCCCTTGCCGACCGTCGCGTTGTACATGCCAAAGGTGGGCACATTCGCCAGCCGCGCCAGCTGTACGGAAAACTGCACGGGCGTGGCGATATTGCCGGCCACGTCGCGGTTGACATTGCCCGCCACCAGCACGGTATCGGCGGGCAGGCGCGCCACCGCCGCGCGCATCTGCTCCAGGGTCAGGTCATCGAGGTAGCGCATGGCCACCTTGCCCTGCCATGCCAGCGCCGCCTGCTGCATGCTGCGCTTCAAGACCTGGTCGGCCTCGCTGGTGCCGACGGCCATGACGATGGTCTTGGTTTCCGGGAACAGCGCCATGGCTTGCGCAAGCGTGCCGGGAAAGTCGACATTCGCCTTTTGCTGCCAGATGGCAGGCGGACTGCCGGCAGGCAAGACCATGCCCGAGGTGTTAATCGCCAGCACGGGCACGCCGCGCGCCAGCGGCGCCAGGTCCGACAGCAAAAAATCGAGCGCCGGCTGCTGCATGGCGATGATCAGGTCGGCCTTGCGCCCCATCATCTGGGTGTATCTTAAAAGCAACAAATCGCGCATTTCGTTGCGCAGCGCCGGGTCGCCCTGGGTATTCAGGTTCAGGTGCTCGACCATGATGTCTTCGCTGGCCAGGCCCGCGGCGACCATGGCGGTCACATAGGTGCGCGTGTACGATTCCACGCCGGCGCGGCCATAGTCGTAGGCGTTCAGGAACAGCACGCGCTGGCCCTCGTGCGGCGGCGCGACGGCCGCTGCCGCTGCCGGCGATGCGGCGCAGGGCGCGGCGATACACAACGCCAGCAGCAATGCGCGGCAGCAGCGGCGCACCGCTGCCCTGCCCTGCCCACCGCCCGGCACATCACGCATCATTCGTCATGCCCACTCCCGCCTGTCACCATGTTTTACCCATGCGCTGGCTGATCAGCCACCGACACTTACAAAAACATGATAACGTCAACTGCAGGGGCAAGTCTATTCCTTAGGGCAATCTTTTGACAATCCACCCGCTCGCCACGCCACGCATCGTTACGCGGCGGTACCGCTGATACCGAACAATTCCAGCTTCAGCCCTTTTATGCCAGACGGCACATAAATCGCAATCGCCTGGGCCTTGATCATGCTGTCATAAATACTGCCCTTGCCATCGATGGAAAAATAATATGTGTTCGGCCGCACCGGCACTTCAGCAGGAACCTGGGCCATATGACGCAACTCGGCACCCGGAAGTGCCCGGCCCAGCAATAGTTCGATATTGTCCGGAGATGAAATCTTGAACTGCAACGGCACCGTGGCGACCAGTTCCAGCGCCGGCATATCGGCGTTTACGGCAAGACAGAGTTCGGTCTGACGGTCAATCCGCTTGGCATCGAGCAAGCCGTAATAGTGGGTGTTTTGTTGCGCGTCGTTGGACAGCGCAATCGGGAAGTAACGCGACAGGAGCACCGTATCGATCAGGTCGCGAATAATGCCATCGAGCTTGCCGAAACCGGGAGCCGCATCATCGTGGGAATAAGCCGGCAAGTCGCTCAACGTGTATTTTTTCGAAAACGTCATCAAGCCACCGGCCAACGCCATCAATTTTTCAAACAAATACACGGGATGGTGGCGCCGGTAACTGGCGCAATGACTGAGCGTGGCGCTGGCCGTGCTCAATGTATTGAGCATCCAGAACGAGGAAACATCGCCGCCATGAAATTCCACCGTATTGTTACCGGGCTGACGGTGGCGGCTGTACAGCGCTTCAATTTTCGCGCCCATGCGGTCGATCAGCGACTCGAGCATTTTCTGCAGCGAAGACTCGGCGCTGATGGTCAGGCCAGGTGGCATGAAGGAAGTATCGACTTCGAAGCCGCCGTTGCCGGCACGGTACAAACGAATCACCGGGATGGCAAGGTAATCATTCAGGGGGTCGAGTTGCGACAGCAGGTACACGCGCTTCTTCAAATAAGCCACCTCGATGCTGACTGCCTCGCTGTACAGATCCGGGGTCTCGATATCCGCCTGGACATAGCGCGCGCCTGCGGAGCTCACATTGCCGCCATGTGCCTGCAGCGCCGGCAGCGCGGCATAAAAAGTAAAACTATGTTCGCTGGAAGGCAGCTTGGACAGATCCACGGCACTGGGCAATACATCGCCAAGCGGCGCCTCAAACAGTTCTCCATCCTGAAAGACGAGCGACATGGCGTCCGCCCGCAAGCTATTGTTGGCCAGTGCATCCGCATTCCAGCTGACGCCATGCACGCCCCATAAATGGGGATTAATCAACGAGGCCAGACGTTGCAGGCGCGCTTCATGGTAGCGGTCCAGCTGCTGGAATTGCTGGGGGCCGATGGCCAGGCCTTCGGACCAAAGTAATTTGGATGGCAATGTCATGGCGTTCTCCATGTTGACCGTTGGAATCTTGCTGCTTTGCCAGTCTGATGTTGTTAGCGTGGAAGCCCTTGATGTCGCGCAGCACCCTGTTCAATTATTTGCGCAAACGCAATTTACCTTTGAGAAAACGCTCGGATACTGGCCATTCCGCCGCAAAGACACAGGAAAAGAAAGATGGAGGATTTGCTGCCGTATTTCGAGCGCGAGCTGGTGATGCTGCGGCGACATTGCCGTGAGTTTGCCGAGCGCTATCCGAGAGTCGCCGGAAAACTGCACATGTCCGGCGAAGCTTGCGAAGATCCGCACGTCGAACACCTGATCGAATCGGTGGCCATGCTGGCGGCACGTATTTCAAAACGGCTCGATGACGACTATCCGCAATTTACCGAAGCCTTGTTCGAAGCCCTGTTCCCCCATTATCTACGCCCCTTTCCATCGTGCAGCATCGTGCGCCAGCCCACCCCGGCGGCTGGCGCAGGCGTATCGCACCTGCCGGCCGGCAGTGAAATGGACGCAACGCCCGTGCGCGGCGTGCGCTGCCGTTTCAAGACGATCTACGATATGACGACAGGAGCATCGGTACTGGACAGCGCCGTTTACGATGCCATGATCAAGGCGCCGCCAGGCGTGCGCCTGCCAGCATCGGCAACTTCCTCGCTGAACATCGGCATCCGGCATCTCGACGCGGCGCCAGCATCGCTGCGCGTTTTCATCGATGGCGAAGCTTCTTTTTCCGCCGCATTGCGCGATGCCTTGTTCAGGCATACGGTCTGCGCTTTTGTGTCGATCGACGCGCTGCAATGGATGGCCTTGCCTGCCGTGCCTGTGACGCCCGTCGGCTTCGCCGACACGGATGCCTTGATACCGTTCGGTGCTCGCTCGCAGCCCGCGTACCGCATCCTGAGCGAGTATTTTGCGTATCCGGAAAAATTCAATTTCTTTGACATCGATATCGCGGCGCTGAGCGCGGCCCTGCCGCCTGGCAGCCAGCGCTTTACCCTGCATCTGTGCATGGCCGGCTTGCGGCCCGATTCCGCTGCGGCGCGCATGTTGTCCAGCATTTCCAGCGAAAACTTAAAGTTAGGCTGCAGTCCTGCGGTCAATCTCTTCCGCCAGGAAGGCGTGCCGATTTCCGTCACCCGGCAAAAAACCGACTACTCCGTGCTGGCCCATGCCACGCATGCGCATGGCTACGAAGTCGTTTCCGTCGATGCGGTGCGCTTGCTGCGCCAACGGGGAGGCGAAAGCACGCTGAGCGAATTTCGCCCCCTGTACAGCCTGCGCCATGGCGAGGGCACGGCGCAACAAGGCCATTACTGGGTCATGCGCCACGATACGGCGTTGGCCATCAACAGTCCTGGTCACGAAAAGAAAATCACGCTGGTCGACAGCGACTTCAATCCCTTGATCCATGAAAAGGCCAGCTTGTCGCTGTCGCTGACATGCAGCAACCGCGATCTTCCCCTTGCCCTCAAATACGGCCAGCCGCAAGGAGACCTGCAGCCATGCGCTGGCGGACCCGCGCTGCACATGCTGCGACGCCCCAGCCAGCCGCGCCGCTTTTCGCCGGGCGCGGGCCTGCACTGGCGCCTCATTTCGCACCTGGCGCTGAATCATCACGCGCTGGTCCAGGAAGGCCTGCCGGCGCTGCGCGAAATGCTGACGCTGTATGACCTGTCCCAATCGGCAAGCTCGCAACGCCAGATCGGCGGCATCGCCGCGCTGGCGCACGCGCCGACCACGACATGGCTGCGGCACAAGCGCGGAACCTCGCTGGCGCATGGCGTGGAGGTGCGCATCACGCTGGACGAGGAAGCGTTCGTCGGCAGCGGCATGCACCTGTTTGTGCAGGTGATCGATCACTTCCTTGGGCTGTATGTGCAAATCAACAGTTTCATCGAACTGGTGGTGCTGTCACAGCAAAGCGGAGAGGAGCTGATCCGATGCAAACCAAGAAGCGGACTGCAGAATCTGGTGTGATGCACCACTTGCTGGCCGAGCCATACCGCTACCAGTTCATCCAGGCGGTGCGTATTCTGCTGTGCTGGCTACGTCAGCAGAACGTGTCCCATGCACAAGCCTTCAGCCAGGTATTGCGCTTCAAAAACAGCTTGTCCTTGAGTTTTCCCGCCAGTGAAATCGAACAGCTCTCGCTCGACGAGCATGAACAACTGATCCTGACACCGACGTTCATGCGTTTTCTGGGCGTCGGCGGCACTTTGCCCTTGCATCACTCGGAACGCATCGCCGCCTACCGCTTGTCGAGCAAGGATGCCGGCGTCTCGGCCTTTCTCGATATCTTTTCGCACCGCATGGTCGCGCTGTATTACCAGACGTGGGAAAAGTATCGGCTGGAATCGACGCTCCAGACCCAGGCAAAAGATGCACAATTGCCTTTGCTGCTGGCACTGGGCGGCGTGCGGCGCACTGCGCTGCCGTCGAAGGCCGCACCGGATGCCGTGACGCAGGACGTCGCGGCCTGGTACGCGGGTCTGCTGCGCTGCCGTCCCGTCTCCGCGCAAGCGATTGGCCGCGTGCTGGCCGAATACTGCGGCGTACCCGTCACCTTGCAACAATTTGTCGGTGGCTGGGACTATCTGGAAAAAAACCGGCGCAGCCTGCTAGGCAGTGTCAACTTTACGCTGGCGCGCGGCGCAACCCTGGGCCTGCGGCTGTGGCGCCAGGACATGCGCATCTGCCTGCATATCGGCCCGCTGGATCCCGCCGGCCTGCAACGCTTCCTGCCACGCAGCGCGGGGGCGGCGGCACTGGCAAAGATGCTGACGCTGTTTGGCGTGCCGGACTTGCAATATGAAGTGCGGCTGATACTGAGTCCGCCATGCATTACCCCCCTGCTCCTGAGTGCCAATCCGTCAGAAAGACGACGCCTTGGCTGGACGACGTTCTTGCAAACCGCACAAGGCAAGGTACGCGGCGCCGAAGTGCGTTATCTGCTGCAACTGGCTTGAGCAACTCATCCATGGAAAGCGAGGCAAGCATGAAACATGCGGGACGCGGCGTTATCCGGCTCGGAGACGCAACCGATCATGGCGGCAAGGTCACCAGCGCATCATCCGGCACTACCGTGATGGGGAAGACGGCGGCGCTGGCCGATGACATGACTTTCTGCCCCAAATGCAAGGGCAACTTTCCCATCACGCCGGACGGCGCCGGCGCAAAACACCTGGGCAAGCCGTATGCCTATGACGGCGATGCCACCGCCTGCGGCGCCCACCTGATCACATCGCTATAACGGAGGCAGGCCATGCATGCAAGCATCCAGGCGGCACTATCGGCCTTCGACCTCGCCGCGCAAGAGCGGCGCTTGCTGAAGATCGAGTTCCCCCATGACGATGGCCCGGCCGGCGCCATCCTGCTGGTCAATTCGCTCACTGCCAGGGAAGAGGTATCGCGCGACTTCCGTTTCGAAGCCGAATTGCTGTCCGATGACGCGCACATTGCGCTCAAGGCCATGATGGGCCGCATGGTGAGCATTTCCATGCTGCGCGACGATGGCACGCTGCGCTACTTTAACGGCTATGTGGGCGAGTTTTGCCTGCTGCGCGCCGATGGCGGCTTTGCGTGGTACCGCATGGTGCTGCAACCGTGGCTGGCCTTTGCCCGGCTGCGCCAGGACAATGTGTCCTTTCATGGCCAAAGCGTGATACAGCTGACCGAAACAACGTTCGCGCACTACGGGCAGCGCGACTGGCAAACCAGCATCCATGGCGACGATCCACAGATCACTTGCGCCAACCAGCACAATGAAACCGACTACAACCACCTGCACCGGCGCTGGGAGGCGCTGGGCTGGCATTACTGGTACGCGCACCGCGCCGATGGGCATACGCTTTGGCTCGCGGACAACAGCATCCTGGCGGACATGATCGCCACGGCATCCGGCGACGGCGCCATGCGTTTTCACTCCGAGTCGGGTTCCATGGAAGACGATGGCTTGCAACAGTGGCAAGCCGTGCGCCGGATCGGCTCCGGGCAGCTGACCTTGGCCAGTTTCGACTATAAGAATCCGCAGCCACGCCTTGCCAGCGGCCACTCCCTGAATCGCCAGGGCGATGTATTTGCCCACGAACTGTACGAAAACACGGGCGCCTATGGCTACAGGAATGTCGATGATGGGGAATCGCTGGCACAACGCCGCATGGAAGAAAGCGACCATCTGCGCCAGTATTTCGAGGCGGCCGGCAATCATCGTGGCGCACAGCCCGGCCTTTGCTTCCGGCTCGATGGGCATTTCAGCGCCGAGGAAAAACACTACCAGCCTGGCCAGGAGCGCCCTGACAGTATTGCCGAACGCGAATACCTGATCCTGTCAGTGGTGCATAGCGCCAGCAATAATTATCAGGTTGGCCCCAGCGCGCCCTCCCACTATGTCAACAATATGGTGTGCGTGCGCCGGGACATCCGTTGGCGGCCGGGCCGTGGCTACAACAGCACGCCATGCATCGTTGCCGGCGTGCAGACGGCGCTGGTGGTCGGGCCGGCCGGGGAGGAAATCCATACCGATGCCCTGGGACGCATCCGCCTGCAATTTCACTGGGACCGCCTGGGCACATTCGATGAGCGCAGCTCGCCGTGGATAAGGGTCATGATGCCGATGGCGGGCCCGCAAATGGGGCAAATCGCCTTGCCCCGTGTAGGCCAGGAAGTCGTCGTGCAATTCCAGGACGGCAATATCGACCATCCCATCGTCATCGGCGTGGTCTACAACAGCGCCAATCCGCCGCCATGGCAACTGCCTCAGCAGCGTGCCCTGTCCGGCTTGCGCAGCCGCGAACTGGGCGCCCGCAGCGCCAACCACCTGGTGCTCGACGACACCAAGGGCTCGATCCAGGCACAGCTGCGCAGCGAGCACCAGGATAGCCGTCTGTCATTGGGCAACATCACCCGCATCGACGACAACGCCGGCCGCAAGGAGGCGCGCGGCGTGGGCTTTGAATTGGCCAGCAACGCCTGGGGCGCCCTGCGTGCCGCCAAAGGCATGCTGATCACCACCGAAACATCAACAGGAACGGGATCAGTCAAACAGCTCGACGAAACACAAGCTCGCCTGGCGCAGGCGCGCCAACTGCAAGAGGGACTGGCCGGCATGGCTGTCGACGCGGGTGCGCAAGACAGCGCCGCTCAACAGGGCGGCGTGGCCGAATCCATCCAGCGGCAAAACGCCGCCATCAAGGGCGCCGGCGGCGATTTCCCGGAGCTGTCCGAACCACATTTGCTGCTGGCCAGCCCGGCCGGCATCGAGCTGAGCACGGCCCAGTCCATCCACCTGGCCGCCAGCGAGCATGTGGCGCTCACCAGCAGCAAGCATATTTCACTCGCCAGCGGCGACAGCATGTTTGCCAGCATCGCCAGGAGCTTCAGCCTGTTCGTGCACAAGGCCGGCATGAAGCTGATCGCCGCCAGCGGCAAGGTGTCCATCCAGGCCCACAGCGACGAGGTGGAAATTCTCGCCCGGAAAGTCTTGTCGCAGATCAGCGAAGCGGACTGGGTCAACATCAAGGGCAAGAAAGGCATCCGCCTGCACGGCGCCAACCACATGCTGGAAATCAGCGACAAGGTGCAGTTCTTCACCTCATCCCCGGTGCTCTTCAACGGCAACCTGGAGACCCTGGCGCCGAAGAGCGTGTCGCAGGAATTTAATGAACGGCCACACAGCAGTTTTGATCAGGAAGTCTTGCTGGTGAATGTCGACGATACGCCAGCCGTCGGCGTTGCTTTTGAAATCCTGCGCGATGACGGCAACATGGCCGGCAAAAGCGCGGAAGACGGTTCCACGCAACTACAAAAATCCACCGGCATGGACAGCTACATCATTCGTTATAAGGGAGAACTGCCATGAGCAAATGTGAGGACTTGAATAACCGCGGCAATCATCCTGAAAAATTTAGTCAGGGCGTAGGAGGTTGGGCGGAACTCGCCGTTTCGATGACGGAAACAAAAGATACCGCGCGACATGACGTCACCCTACCGCCAGGCAAGGTAATTCCTGTCATTTTCCTGCCAGGCGTGATGGGCAGCAATCTACGGATGAGCAAGGTGCGCCAGGAAGAATTGGGCCGTCCAGACAATCGGGCTTGGCGGCCAGACGATATGATGGGTGCGGGAGGCAAGGCGGCTGTCCTCACAAACAATGGTTTGGGTGGCTGGTTCAAAGATGCGTCGCCACGGCAGCGTCAATTGGTGTTTGATCCCAATGAAACCGAAGTCGAGTACTACCATTACACCGAAAGCAACAGCCGCTTCGATCCAGACGGTGCGGAAACCAGAGCCGCAGATGCACGACATCAAAATGTGCCCGACAGCTTTACACCCATTCCTCCTTTAATGGGAACTAACAGGATCGCGACAACAACACGTCCGAATCAAGGTAAAGCCTGCTCCTACCAAAGCCCAGCACAAATAGCACGTTGGCGAGGATGGAGTGAAGTGTTATTTGCTGGTGCATACGGAACAATGTTGCGGGCTGCCGAACTGCATCTCAATAACATGATTTCCGACGGTAAGCCACATCCTGTCTGGCGTCAAACGAGTGGCCTTGGCGCACTGCTTTTGCAAGATCCAGAAAATTTTGGCGCGTCATCGGGCAAAGCCATTAGCGTCGGCGATTTAAAGAAAATTTCTCCTTGCTGGTATCCAGTGCATGCGATGGGTTACAACTTTATCAAGAGCAATGGGGTATCCGCCGTCACTATTGCAGAGCGACTGCGCGGTCTGGTCAAAGGCTACCAGCAACGCGGATTCAAATGCAACGAAGTCATCATCGTCACGCATAGCATGGGGGGCTTGCTGGCCCGTGCATTGATACACCCCAGCTATGGAAAGATGCTTGATGATAAAGATGTGAAAATTCTGGGAATTTATCACAACGTGATGCCAACCATTGGAGCCGCAGGGGCATATAAACGCATGCGTTTTGGCTTTCAGGAAAGAGAAGGTTCTATAGCAGAAATAGAAGCCAAAATTCTGGGCATCGACGGTATGCATGCTACCGCCATTCTGGCTAACGCACCAGCGCCACTGGAAATGTTGCCAGGTGCGGCATATGGCCAGAATTGGCTGAAAATTGTAGATGCACAGGATAAAGTTTTATGGAGCTGGCCTCGCGATAAGGCCACTGCACTGGAAAGCATTTACCTTCAACCCGCCAATGCGTGGTGGAGGCTAATCAACCCAAAATGGGTAAACCCCGCTGACCTCCCTCGTGAAAAAGGTGGCGGTATAGAAGAAACAATGAAGCGCATAAGAAAAGCCTCAGAATTTTTATCATCCATAGAGAAAACGTTTCACCCAAACACTTATGCAAGCTATTGCGCATCGAGGAATTTTTTAAGTTATGGCGATGTCGTATTTAAATTAATTAACGGTCTTCACAGCGGATCTAACGATCCATGGAATAAATTTGAGCCGCTACCTGAAAAATGGAAATTACTTGAAGATGATAGCAAGGGACAACTCCTCGTCCAAGCCGGAGGGAAAAACTTAAAATTAAAGCTACAGTCAGCCAGTGCACGCGGTGATGGGACGGTACCGTCAGACCGTTCTGCACGGCACATCACAGGCACACTGTTCATACATGGCATGGCGGAAGCGAACGGTTATGACCACCAGAACAGCTATGCCGATACAAATGTAATGGCATCCATGCTGTATTCCATCGTACAAATTGCCAAGACGGCAAAATGGGATTAAGCCATGAATAATAAGATAAAGAAAACAATTTTCCTCACGATCACAGTTATTGCGATGGCTTTCCTATCCGCCCACGCGAAAAAAAATGCAGACAAGGAGACCATAATGCTTGGGAATTTCAAACTTAGCAAACGTCTGGAAGTTCTCTTTTTAAAAACAAAAATTGTATGCTTCGGGCGCTATGCCCTGGAGGTTCCACAAGAAGCACAACTCATATCAGGAGGAACAACAATTCTTTCGGAAATCAAGAGCATACCAGGTGGAATAACAGAAAAAAAACGAACGCATTGAAGAAGAAATTGAAAAAATAAGAAAAAATGACCCAAACTCTGAAATTATATACAATGAAAAAGGTCCAGTAGAAAATAGCTGGCAACTTCAATATTACGATGGGAAATTTTCCAAGGAAGATGGCGATCTATTCTTCAAGACCTACGTTATAAAAGGAAACCACATATTTATTCTTGATGGATCAAAAAGAAAAGATGAAACAATAGCAGACTCCAAACGAAATCAAATGGTCCGCGCCAACAACTTACGTCTGCGCGATGAAAATGAAGTTCCCAAGGAACCTGGCTATTGCGTCAAAAATGGTTTCATGAGCGACAACAAATATAATAGTCAGGAAATGGCGGATGCAGGCTTGTATTTCCCCAGCTTTCCAGACGTGACTTTTTCCATCACTGCGAATAAAAATGCCTACGGTGACTATCCTCCTGCCGAATATGATGCAAAAGTACGTGGAAAATTATCATTACTTGCTCGTATCCAGGAAGCAAAAGACCAACAAGGCAAGAATTATCCCCCTCGTACTCTGCTACGCGAGGGCAAGCGTGACGTGCAGCACTGGCATGGCGAGGAATCGTTGATACGGCGTACCGATGGCGTGCATGATTTTGAATGGACACTGGTCGGTACGCCGCGCGATATCGCCTATCCAGCGGTATTGGAAGCATCCATGTACACCAAAGTCGCCCACAACATGGTCGGCGCCGCCGAAGCCGCATCGCTGACGGACGAAGAGGCCATTGCCTTGTGGGACAAGCTGCTGTCCGGCCTGAAGTTCCGGGTGAAAGTGCCGGGTGCGCCGCCTGGCTCGTACTACATCGATCCGGACAAGCCGGCGCAGTGACAAAAAGGCATGCTGGCGCAGTGCAAGCCATTGCGCTAGCATGGCCTTTTGCCCGGAAATCCCCCATGCCCATCACCGTGCGCCCCGCGCTGCCCTTCGACATCCACGCCCTGTGGGCCTTGCGCACGGTGGCCGTGCGCGTCGGTTGCGCCACGCACTATGCGCCGGAACAGATCGCCGTATGGACGGCCTCGCCCGTGCCGGACTCGTATGCCGCCATGCTGGCTGCCGGTGGCGGCATCGTGGCGCTGCAGGGAGATATCATTGCCGGCTACGCCATGCTCGATGCGGACAAGCAGGAAGTCGATGCCGTATTCGTCGATCCGGCCCGCGCGGGCCTGGGCATCGGCAAGCGCCTGCTGGCGGCGCTGGAGCAGCAGGCGCGCCAGCGCGGCATTGCGCGCCTGCACCTGTCCGCGTCGCTCAATGCGGAGCCGTTTTACGCTGCCGCCGGCTTCATCGCCTTGCGCGAGGAAGCGTATGCGCATCCCAGCGGCATCAGCCTGGCCAGCGTGGCGATGGAAAAGGCGCTGGCGGCCGCCTGAGCCGTCAGTCGTCTGTCGCAGCAGCTTCGGACTCGGCCAGGCAGTGCTGCAGCTTCGCGATCAGCGCGCGCACTTCGTCGTCGCTCAGGTCCAGCGGGTCGCCGTGCGCACCGACGGCGATCAGGCAGATGGCCGAGCCGTCGTACCAGGCGTCCAGGCGTTCATCTTGATGATTCATATGACTTGGTCGTCCCATACCCGCAGCTGCGGCGTGCACCAGCCTGTCACCATGTCGAGGGCATCCAGTATCACGTCTTCCAGCGGGCCCTCCTGCGTGGCTGGACGCAGTTCCTGCAGCAAGCCGGCCACCTGCGCCGCCGTCACGCCGCTGGCCTTGTAGCGCAGCAGGATGGCGCGCAGCGTCAATAAACCTGCCCTGGCGTCCAGCGCGGCCACCAGTTCACTGTCGATGTCGGCGATGATCGTTTGCGTGGTTTGCGGCATCTCAATCCGCCTCCCACGCGATGGCGGCCGGCCGCGCGCCGCCTGTCCTGAAAAACGCGACGAAGGCGCGCTGGCATTGCTCCACCTCCACGCACCAGGCTTCGGGATACTCATCCACCTGGCCATTCGACAGCAGGTAGCTGCAAACGCCGTCCGCCTCCTCGTCGCCCAGCGTATGAAAACTCAGCTCATCCTGCCCCGACAGATACATCAGCCAGGCGTTGCCGCCGTTGCGCAGCATGCACAGGGCCGGGCCCTGCTCCGCCTCGGTGGCCAGGGTCAGCCACAGCTCGCACTGCGCCAGCGCGCGCGCCTCCCGCAGCGCCTGTTCCAGCGCAGCGATGCTGTCAACGGCGCGTGCCTCGCCGTGCAGATTCAGTTCCATGTTCACGCGTTTCCCCCACTTAAATCAGCCGTCGCCAGCGCCGTGCTCAGGTACAGCTTGCCGCTCAGGTCATGCAGCAGGCTGCTCTGGCGCAGGCGGTCCATCACGGGGCCCTTCACTTCGGCCAGGTTCAGGCTGATGCCGCGCTTGGCCAGCGCGCTGTTGAGTTCGATCAAGCCCAGCAGGGCCGTGCTGTCGATCTGGTTAACGGCCGACAACACCAGCACCAGGTGGCGCGCCGTCGGGTGACCGCGCAATTCGTCTTCCACGCGCTCGGTGACGGCTTCCACATTGCCGAAGAACAGGCCCGCATCTATGCGCAGCAGCAAGACGTCCGGCAAGGTTTGCGCCTCGTAGCGCTCCACGTTGCGGAAGTGCTCGCTATTCGGGATACGCCCCAGCACGGCGATGTGCGGACGGCTGGCGCGCCAGATCAGGGTCCCCATCGACAGCAGCACGCCGATCACCACGCCCGCTTCCACGCCCAGCACCAGCACGCCGGCCGTGGTCGCCAGCAGGGCCAGCGCATCGCTGCGGTCGTAGCGCCACGACAGTTTCAAGGTATCCCAGTCCAGCAGGCTGGCCACGGCAAAGATGATGGTGGCCGCCAGGACCGGCAGCGGCAGCAGGGCCAGCCAGCCCGTGGGCGCCACCAGCGCCAGCGCCAGCAAGCCCGCCGTGATGATGCTGGCCAGCGGCGTGTTGGCGCCCGCCTGGAAATTGACGGCCGAGCGCGAGATGGAGCCGGTGACGGGAAAGCCGCCCGACAGCGCGCTGGCCACGTTGGCCGCGCCCAAGCCCAGCAGTTCACGGTTCGTGTGCAGTTTTTCACCGCGTTTTTGCGCCAGGGTCTGGGCGGCGGACATGCTCATCAAAAAGATGATGAAGGCGATCAGCAGCGCCGGCGACAGCAAGGTGCGCCAATGGGCGCCCGAGGTGGCCAGGTTCAGGCCCGGCAAGCCGCTGGGCACGTGGCCCGTCGTCTGCACGCCCATCGCGTCCAGGCCGCCATAGGCGACGAGCGCGATGCCGGCCAGCACCAGCGCCATCGGCGCCAGGCGCGCGCCCACATCGGCCGCCACCTGGTTCAAGCCGCAACGCTGCAGCAGGCGCGACGCGTAGCGTTTGGCCAGCCACAGGAACAGCAGGCCGGACAGCCCCAGCACGAGGCTGGGCGTATGCCAGTGGGGAATGCTGGCACCGAGCAAGGGCGTGATCTGGCCCCAGATGATCAGGATCGCGGCGCCATTGCTGAAGCCGCTAATCACGGGACGCGATAAAAAGCTGGCCATGAAGCCCAGGCGCAGCACGCCGCACAGCAGCAGGACCAGGCCGCTGATGAAGGCCAGCTGGGCGGCCAGCACGATATACAAGGAGGAGCCGGGGTCGGCCAGCGGTGCCAGGGCTGCGGCCGTCATCAGGGAAACGATGGCCATGGGCCCCACCGATTGCGTCATGCTGCTGCCGAACAAGGCGTACAGCACGGGCGGCAGGATGCTGGCATAGATGCCCACCACGGGCGGCAAGCCCGCCACCAGCGCGTAGGCCATGCCTTGCGGCACCATCATCATGGCGACAACGATACCGGCGGTGATGTCTCCGGCCAACAGAGGACGCCGGTATTGCCTGAGCCAGAGCAGCATGAATGATCCCGAAATCTGAAAACCGAAGCCTATCATGCGACGCGGCCGGCTGACAGGGGGATATGCTCAGTCTGGCAGCAATTGCGCCTTCACGGCCTCAAGGATTTCCGCCGACAGCGCCTCGTCATCGACGGAACGGGCCAGCACCATGGCGCCCACCATGGCGGCAAACGTGGCGATGGCCTGCTGGCGCCGCTCTTCTGGCCTGCCGTCCGGCAGCAAGCCTTCCAGCAGCGCAAACTGCTGCCGCGTCGCCTGCGCAAAGGCGGGACGCGCGCCGGGCGACATGCGCGCCACGTCGACGCCCATGGCCGCCGCCGGGCAGCCTGTGCCAGGCTGGTCGCGGTGGCGGGTGGTCAGGTAGCTATCGATGATGGCCGGCAGCGCCCGCTGCGGGTCGCTGGCGACCTTCGCCCGCCAGCCTTCCAGCGACTTATGCAAGGCATGCTGGCACGCTTCGATCATCAAATCTTCCTTGGACGCAAAATGGCCATAGAAGCCGCCATGCGTGAGGCCCGCGTTCTTCATCAGGTCGGCCACGCCGATGCCGTCGTAACCCTTCTCGCGGAACAATCTGGCCGCCACGTCGACGATGCGCTCGCGGTTCAGCGCCGCCTGCTCCCTGCTCACTTTCATGCTGCCTCCACTATGATGTCAATCATCATCTAATCTTACACCCGTTTGCGCCACTCTGTTAGCAAGCGCACCGTTTGATGGGGGTGCCGCGCCGATACTGGATCTTCGTTTCCACGGAGGCCAGCATGAACGAGAACAAGGACCAGTCCGCCGGTAACTTGCAGCGCGCCGTCCAGCCGGAGCAGCGCGATGCCGCCAAACCCGGCAGCGAAGCACAGATGCCATTGAAACCCCGCTTCCTGGCGCCCGACTACTGCGGCAGCGGCAAGCTGGCCGGCATGGTGGCCATCATCACGGGCGGTGATTCGGGCATCGGCCGCGCCGTGGCCGTGCTGTATGCGCGCGAAGGGGCCGATGTCGTCATCATTTACCTGAACGAACATGCGGACGCCAACGAAACGAAACGCTATGTGGAAGCGGAAGGCCAAAGCTGCCTGTTGATACCCGGCGACGTGCGCGAGCAGGGCTTTTGCCAGCAAGCCGTCAATCAGGTGCTGGAACGGTTCACGCACATCGACATACTGGTCAACAACGCCGCCTTCCAGGAACACGCCGCATCCTTGCTGGACCTGAGCGAGGAGCGCTTCGACCTCACCATGAAAACCAATGTCTACGGTTACTTTCACATGGCCAAGGCCGTGTTGCCCCATCTGCAGCGCGGTGCCTCCATCATCAACACGGGGTCCGTGACGGGTTTGCAAGGCTCGAAGTACTTGCTCGATTATTCCACCACCAAGGGCGCCATCCATGCGTTTACCATGGCACTGGCCGGCAACCTGCTGGACAAGGGCATCCGCGTCAACGCCATCGCGCCGGGACCCGTCTGGACGCCCCTCAACCCGGCCGACAAGTCGCCCGAGGACATCGCAAAATTCGGCGCCGACACCGACATGCGCCGCCCGGCCCAGCCCGAGGAACTGTCGCCCGCCTACGTCTTCCTGGCCTCGCCCGCCTGTTCCAGCTACATCACGGGCATCGTCCTGCCCGTCACCGGCAGCGTGGGGAACTAGGCCATGGCGCGCGCATTGTGGAAAGGCGCCATCAGCTTCGGCCTCGTGCACATCCCCGTCGAGCTGATTTCAGCCAGTCTCGACCATGAATTGGACTTATCCATGCTGGACCGGCGCGACTTCGCACCCATCGGCTACAAACGCTACAACAAGCAGACGGGCAAGGAAGTCGAGTGGGACGACATCATCAAGGGCTATGAATACAAGACGGACGAATACGTGGTGCTGTCCGACGAAGATTTGAGGCAGGCGAACGTGAAGGCCACGCAAACCATAGCCATATTGACCTTTGTCGATGCGACGGAAGTGCCGCTGACCTTTTACGCGCACCCGTATTACCTGCTGCCCGCCAAGGGCGGCGAGAAAGTCTATGCGCTGCTGCGCGAAACCTTGCGCAAGGCCGATAAAGTGGCTATCGCCAGCGTAGTCATGCGCACCAAGCAACATTTGTGCGCGCTCGCCTGCGTCGGCGACGCCATCGTGCTCAACACCCTGCGCTACGCCGATGAAATCCGCCCCACGGACGACCTGGACTTGCCCGCCAGCACCCTGAAGGGGGCGGGCATTACCGACAAGGAACTCAAAATGGCCCTGTCGCTGGTGGAGGGCATGAGCGAAACGTGGGAACCGGGGCAATACCACGACAGCTATCGCGAAGACGTGCTGGCGCTGGTCAAGAAAAAAATCAAGGCGAAACAGACCAAGACCATCACCGCGCCCGAGCCGGAAGCAGAGCACGGCAGCAACGTGATCGACCTGGTCGCCCTGCTGCAGCAAAGCCTGGGCAAGAAGGCGCGCGCGGCCTCGTCCGCCTCCCGCAAACCACCGCCCGCCAGGCGCAAGACGGCCTGATGCTCGCAGTCCGCCGCGGATAATCTTCAATAATATAAATGCATTGACTTTGATCAAGCTTCTCGCTAGCGTATGCACACAGCCTGCCGTCCGGCAAGCCCTGTCATGCGTGCGGGAAAACAATGGATGCCGAGTTAGATCAGCTTATCCTCAGCGGCGCCCCTGGCGGCGTTGTCATCACGAATGAAGACCATGTCGTCGTGCGCTGGACGATCGGCGCGCAGCGCATCTTCGGCTATGCCAGCGATGAGGCGCTGGGCCACCCGCTGTGGGAACTGATCTCGCTGCCGGGACAGGCCGAAGCAGCCCCGCTGATCGACGAGAAACTGGCGCTGCATGGCAGCTATGACCGCGAATCGATGCGGCGGCGCAAGGATGGCGAACTCATCTACATCGATGTGGCCTGCCAGTCCGCACGCGCCACGCCGGATGCCCCCTGCTACCTGATTTCCACCATGAAGGACACGACCTTGCTGAAAGCGGCGCGCGACGCCCAGTTTGTCGACGTGCGCTACCGGGTGCTGTTCGAATCGACGCCGGACAGCGTCATCATGGTCAACGCCACGGGCGCCATCGTGCTGGCCAACCAGCAGGCGCAGCGCCTGTTCGGCTATGCGGAAGGAGAATTGAGCGGCAGGCAAATCGATACCCTGTTGCCGCAACGCCTGCGCCACGCGCACGTGGGACACCGCGCGCGCTATTTCGACCAGCCCCGCACGCGCACCATGGGCGCCGACCTGGAATTGCTGGGTTTGCGCAAGGACAACGTCGAGTTCCCCGTCGAAATCAGCCTCTCGCCCATCCAGACGGAGATCGGCACCTTCGTCATCAGCGCCATCCGCGACGTCAGCGACCGGCGCCGGGCCGAGCAAAAGTTCCGCGGCCTGCTCGAATCGGCGCCGGACGCCATCGTCATCGTCAATGGTGATGGCGAGATCGTGCTCGTCAACTCGCAAACGGAACGCCTGTTCGGCTATTCGCGCGCGGAGCTGCTGGGACGCAATGTGGAAGTGCTGATCCCGGCCCGCTACGCGCATGATCATCCGCACCACCGGCAAGCCTTTTCCAAAGCGCCACGCGCCCGCTCCATGGGTGCGGGCCTGGAACTGTACGGCTTGCGCCGCGACGGCACCGAGTTTCCCGTCGAAATCAGCCTGTCGCCGCTGGAGACGGACGAAGGCGTGCTGGTTTCGTCAGCCATCCGCGACATCACGGAACGCAAGCGCATCGAACACACGCTCAATGAACAGAAAATCGAACTGGAGCGGGCCAGCCAGGCAAAGGACCGCTTTCTCACCAGCATGTCGCACGAATTGCGCACGCCGCTCAATGCCATCCTCGGCTTTGCCCAGCTGCTGGCCAACGAATCGTTGCCCGCGACCGTGCAGCAAAAACGCGCCTTCGTGCAAAACATCGTCACCTCGGGCCGCCACCTGCTCACCCTGATCAATGAAATCCTCGACCTGGCGAAGATCGAGTCAGGCAGCCTGAGCCTGTCGATCGAGGCGGTGGCGCTGCCCGCGCTGATCGAGGAAGTGCGCGTGATGGTGGAAGAACAGGCGCAGCAGCGCCAGCTCGAGATGGTCTTTTCGGTCTGCGGGCCGCTGACAGTCAGGGCCGACCATACGCGCCTCAAGCAAGTGCTGTTGAACCTGCTGTCGAACGCCATCAAGTACAACCGCCCGGCCGGCAAGGTGGCGCTGGAAATCTCGCAACCGGCTGCGCAGCGCGTGCGCATCGCCATCCGCGACACGGGCAAGGGCCTGGACGACACGCAGATGGCGGAACTGTTCCAGCCGTTTAACCGCCTGGGCCAAGAGGCGGGCAGCGAGGAAGGCACGGGCATCGGCCTGGTCGTCACCAAGCGCTTGATCGAGCTGATGGGCGGTGCCATGGGCGTGCACAGCTGCGTCGGCGTGGGCAGCGTCTTCTGGATCGAACTCGACACCATGGCCACGCCGCCCGCCAGGATGCCGCTGGACACGGAGGGGCTGGCCGAACCTGCTGGCGACGCCGCCGACGATGCCGGCGGCCAGGCCCTGCTGCTGTACGTGGAAGACAATCCGGCCAGCCTGCGGCTGGTGGAAGACATCATCAGCTTCCTGCCCCATCTGCGCATGATCTCGGCCACCGACGCGCGCCATGGCATCGCGCTGGCGCTGGAGCGCCGCCCCGATGTGATCTTGATGGATATCAACCTGCCCGGCATGAATGGCAACCAGGCGCAGCGCATCCTGCGCAACGATCCGCGCACGGCGCACATCCCCGTCATCGCGCTGACGGCCAATGCCATGAAAGGCGACATCCATCACGGCCTGGCCGCGGGCTTTTTCCGCTACCTGACCAAACCCGTCGAGATTCCCCAGCTCAACGTTGCCATCGACGAAGCCCTGCAACTGGTGCGCGCCAGCCTGCCGCTCAAGCCGCCGCAGTGAAACCCAGTTTCTGCATGGCCCCATCGATGCCCCTGGCGCTGCGCGCATAGCCAGCCCACGGCGCATTGCCCACGTCGAGGCGGCTGTGGACGTTGTTCACCGTCCATTGATCGCCCGCCTTCAGCTGCTCGAGTTCCTCCCAGGCCAGCGGCACGGAAATGCCCAGCCCGGAGCGCGTGCGGGCCGACCACGCGCACACGGTGGTGGCGCCCCGTCCGTTGCGCAAATAATCGATGAAGATCTTGCCGACGCGGTTAGCCGGCCCGCTCTTGACGACAAAACGCGCCGGTATATGCTGCGCCATGTGCGCCACGATGGCTTGCGAAAACGCCTTGACCGTATCCCAGTCGTGTTTCGGGCGGATCGGCACGACTACGTGCAAGCCCTTGCCGCCGCTGGTTTTCAACCAGGCGGGCAGCCCCAGCTCCGTCAGGAAGGCGCGCAGCAGCACGGCCGCTTCGCGAATGGCGGGCCAGGCCACGCCCTTGCCCGGGTCCAGGTCGAACACCAGGCGGTTCGGCGTGTCGTAGGCGCTGGCCAGCGCGTTTTGCGTATGAAACTCCACCACATTCCACTGCGCCGCCGATAACAGGCCCTGTACGCTGGCCACTTCCAGCATGGAAGCATGCTCGGGATCGAGGCCGGGATCGAGCTCTCTGACGCCGGGCATGGTCGACGTATCCGCATGCTTCTGGAAAAACAGCTCGCCGCCCACGCCGCCCGGCGCACGCACCAGCGACACGGGCCGGCCCCGCAAATGCACGAGCATCAGCTTGCCCACGAGCGCGTAATAGCGCACCAGGTCGATCTTGCGCGCGCCGCTGTCCTGGTCGATCACCCGGTCCGCATGGCTGACCTTGAAACTGGCCGGCAAGACGCCGTCCGGCGTGGCTTGATTTTGCATCGTCTTCTCCCTGTCGATCCGCTGTGCCCGCTCGCGCACGATGGCGACCGGTTTTTTATCATTGCGCAAGCCGTGAAACACGGCATGGCGCACGGCGCCGCCACGGGTCCATTGCGCAAAACCAACCTCGGCCACCAGTTGCGGCTGGACCCAGATGGGCTGGCGCACGCCGCCCGCCTTGCCTGCGAACGGGCTGGCATCAACGGCCAACGCATCGAGGCGGCGCCGCAAGTCGCGCAGGACCGCATCGTCAAAGCCGCTGCCCACATTGCCCGCGTAGCGCAGCTTGCCCTGCTCATCGTGCACGCCCAGCAGCAGCGACCCGATCCCCTCGCGCGCGCCCTGCGGCGCCGTATAGCCGCCGATGACGAATTCCTGGCGCAGCCCGCATTTGAGCTTGATCCAGTCGCCGGAGCGCCGCGTGACGTAGGGCGAGCCGCGCCGCTTGCCGATCACCCCTTCCAGCCCCAGGCGGCAGGCGTGGGCCAGCAGTTGCCGGGGTTCGGCGTCGAGCGCGCCGCTGAAACGCACCAGCGGCGAGGCGGGCAATTGTTCCAGCAGCCCCTGCAGCAGAGCGCTGCGCGCCTCGACGGGCTGGCCCCGTAGATCATGGCCGTCGAAATACGGCACGTCGAACAAGTAATACACGATCGCGCTGGTGCTGTCCGCATCGAACGCGCGCTGCAAGGCACCGAAGTCAGGGTGGCCGCCGGCATCGTTGACGACGATTTCACCGTCATACCAGCCTGGCGGCAAGCCCATCTGTTCCAGCGCCTGCCGCAGCGGCGGCAATTTGGCCGTCCAGTCATTGCCATTGCGCGTGATCAGGGCGACCTGATCGCCATCGCAACGCGCGAGCAGGCGGTAACCGTCGAATTTCGCCTCGAAAATCCAGTCTTGCGCGGCTGGCGGCGGCGTATCGACCAGGGTGGCCAGCTGGGGCGACAGGGTGGAGGGCAAAGCGGCATCGGGCGGTGCGGCAGCCAACTTGCGCGCGGACAAGGCCTTGTGCTTGACGCTGCCGGGGAACTCGTCGACAACGGAAAATTCGGCGGCCGGCCGGGCAAACGCGTCTTTTTCCTTGATCAGCAGCCAGGCCGGTTTCTTTTCATCCTTGCCCTGCATGCGCACCAGCACACAGTTGCCCTGCATCTTGTGGCCACGCACAGTGAATTTCAGTTCGCCGGCCGCCAGCGCGGCGCGCGCATCGGGCGTGGCTGGCTGCGGCTGCCACGTTCCTTTATCCCAGATGATGACCTTGCCCGCGCCATACTGTTTTTCCGGGATCGTGCCTTCAAAACTGGCGTAGGCCAGGGGATGGTCTTCCACCTGCACGGCCATGCGCTTGTCGCGCGGGTCGTAGCTGGGGCCTTTCGGCACGGCCCAGCTTTTCAGCGTGCCATCGAGTTCCAGGCGAAAATCATAGTGCAAACGACTGGCCCAATGCTTCTGGATGACGAAGGTGAGCACCTCGCCCGCGTCCTCGCCGCCGCCTGCCGGCTCGGGCGTGACGGCGAAATTGCGCTTGGCCTGATAGGTTTTCAAAGCGGTTTTCAAGTCGGCTTTCATGGCGGACCCATGCGGTGAGGATG
The DNA here is from genome assembly GCF_019443505.1 of Janthinobacterium sp. PAMC25594. Classification (NCBI taxonomy): domain Bacteria; kingdom Pseudomonadati; phylum Pseudomonadota; class Betaproteobacteria; order Burkholderiales; family Oxalobacteraceae; genus Janthinobacterium; species Janthinobacterium sp. PAMC25594. Next base: position 6,269,416 of record NZ_CP080377.1, on the reverse strand, counting down.
GCATCGAGTCTAGGCCGCCAGGGGCTGGCGCGCGGTACGCCAGCTAACAGAGTGCGTCGACGCGCGCAGGCCGTGCGGCAAGGTGCTTACGCGGCAAGTGTAAGTATTTGTAATGGCGTGTCAACGCAATTGCCGCACGGCGCGTTTTTGGCTCAGTGACAGGGGAAATGCATCTCCTGAACTACAACCCACTTCTCGAGGAACTGCACCATGAAAAAAGTAATCGCTACTCTGATCGCCGGCTTGTTCGCTACCGCAGCCTTTGCTCAAACCCCAGCACCAGCAGCGCCGGCCAAGGCCGAAGCCAAGCACACCAAGGAAGTGGCCAAAGCAGAAGCAAAAGAAACCAAGGCCGTCGTGAAAGCCGATGCGAAAGAAGCCGTCGTCGCTGCAGACGCCAAAGCCGATGTCGCCAGCGCCAAGGCTGACGCCAAAGCCACCAAGGCCAAAGCCCATCACAAAGCGAAAAAAGCCAAGGCCAAGGCTGACGAAGCCAAAACTGAAGCGACCGCGGCAGCAGCCAAATAATCGCTTCCGCGCGTTTTCCGCGCCACAAGAAAAGACAGCTTCGGCTGTCTTTTTTCGTTTTCACCACCACATCATGCAGCAACATCTTTTAAAAAACCTGATTGTAAGAAAGTGTAAACAAGGTCAACGGTAAGCTTCCGGGGCGCGTTTTATGCTCAGTGACACGGGAATCATCCCGGCACCCACAGACATACCAGACAAACCACCACCGAGGACTGCACCATGAAAAAAGCAATTGTTACCCTGATCGCCGGCCTGTTCGCTACCGCTGCCTTTGCCCAAACGCCTGCAGCGCCAGCAGCCTCGGTTCCTGCCAAAGTGGAAGCGGCCCACACCAAGGCCGTCGTGAAAGCGGACGCCAAGGAAGCGCAAGCCGTCGTGAAAGCCGATGCGAAAGAAGCGAAAGCCGTCGTCGCCGCGAAAACGGACGTGGCCAGCGCCAAAACGGAAGCGGCCAGCACGAAAGCCAAGGCCCACCACAAGGCCAAGCACACCAAGGCCAAGGCCGATGCAAAACTGGCTTCGGCCACCGCTGAAGCGGCACCAGCAGCCGCCAAGTAATCCTCGACACACCATCACTTACCACTTGCCAGGAAAATAAAATGAAAAAAGTTATCGCCACCCTCGTCGCCAGCCTGTTCGCTACCGCAGCCTTCGCCCAAACCCCTGCAGCCCCGGCTCCGGCCAAGGCGGAAGCGGCCCACACGAAAGCCGTGGTCAAGGCGGAAGCCAAGGAAACCAAGGCTGTCGTGAAAGCCGATGCCAAGGAAGCGGTCGTCGCCGCCGATGCGAAAGCCGATGTCGCCAGCGCCAAGGCCGATGCCAAAGCCACCAAGGCCAAGGCCCATCACAAGGCCAGCAAGGCCAAAGTGAAAGCGGATGCAGCGAAAGCGGCAGAAACCGTTCCGGCAACGCCAGCACCAGCGAAGTAATCGCGAACACAGTCACGGGAGCGCGTCCGCCGGGTCTGCGCTAACGTGGCCAATTCGCCTGCAATACCAGGGACAGCTTCGGCTGTCCTTTTTGCATGTTGCCTCTTGCACTGCGCCTTCATGCAAACTTCATCGAACAGGCCAGCTTGTGCGCGACAAAGCGGCGCACATGAGGGACACTGGCAATCCCACCATCGCCGCGAAGCCTATCCCATGCGTCACCTGCCCTTGCTCCTGCTTGCCGCCCTGTCCCTGCCCTGCGCCGCCAATGCGCAAGACGCCCCCGCCACCCTGGAACAAGTCCTGCAAGCCCGGGACCGCGACAGCCATGGCGACTTGCGCGCCGTCGTCGTGCTGCGCGATGGCGTTATCGTGGCCGAACGCTATTACAACGGCGAGACGGCCGACACCCTGCACGACATCCGCTCGGCCGGCAAGAGCATCACCGCTCTGCTGGTGGGCGCCGCCGTGGCGCGGGAACAACTGGCGACAACAAAAACCGTGGGCGATTACTGGCCCGAAATCGCTGGCAGCCCCGCCGGCAAGGTCGTCCTCGACGACTTGCTGACCATGCGCTCGGGCCTGGCCGCCTTCGACGAAGACGAGCAGTCGCCCGGCAATGAAGACAAGCTCGATGCCGCGTCCGACCCCGCCGCCTTCGTGCGCGGCGTGCCGGCGGCAACAAAGCCGGGCAGCACCTATCGCTACAACTCGTTGGGTTCGTACATTGCCGGACGCGTGGTGGAAAACGCCAGCGGCACCGACCTCGAAGATTTCGCCGCCAAGGTGCTGTTCGCGCCGCTGGGCATCACGCGCTGGAGCTGGGGCCGCGACGTGGCACACCACCCGAAAGGACAGGGCAATCTGTCGCTGCGCGCACGCGATACGGCGAAAATCGGCCAGATGGTGCTCGACGACGGCGTGTTTGATGGGCGGAGAGTGATCGACGCCGCCTGGCTGCAAGCCGCGCTGGCGCCGCGCGTGGCCATCGGCGCCGTCGACCGCTACGCCGACAGCTACGGTTATTTCTGGTATGCGAAGACGCAGGACATCGACGGACAGCAGATTGCCGTGCATTTCGCCTCGGGCAATGGCGGCAACAAGATCTATGTGATACCGGCGCGTCGCATGGTCGTCAGCATCGCATCGAGCGCCTACGGCAAGGCGCATGGGCAGCGCCGTTCGGAAGACATCCTCAAAGCCATCCTGAAGGCGGATGCAACGCAGATGTAAGCGTTTGTAATGACCGTCAACGCAAGCGTCCCGGAGCGCGTTTTATGCTCAGTGACACGGGAATCATCCCGGCACCAACAGACTTACCAGACAAACCACCACTGAGGACTGCACCATGAAAAAAGTTATCGCTACCCTGATCGCCGGCCTGTTCGCAACTGCAGCCTTCGCCCAAACGCCTGCAGCTCCGGCAGCACATGCTACCGCAGCAGCCTCGGTTCCCGCCAAAGTGGAAGCGGCCCACACCAAGGCCGTCGTGAAAGCGGACGCCAAGGAAGCGCAAACGGTCGTCAAAGCGGACGCGAAAGAAGCGAAAGCAGTCGTCGCCGCGAAAACGGACGTCGCCAGCGCCAAAGCGGAAGCGGCCACCACCAAGGCCAAGGCCCACCACAAAGCCAAGAAAACCAAGGCCAAGGCTGACGAAAAGCTGGCATCGGCCACCGCCGAAGCGGCTCCAGCCAAGTAATTCCGACACACGTTACTGACCACACATACCAAGGATATTAAAATGAAAAAAGTTATCGCCACCCTGATCGCCAGCCTGTTCGCCACCGCCGCTTTCGCCCAGACGCCAGCCGTCGCGCCAGTCGCACCAGTGGCACCGATTCCTGTCGTCGCCCCTGTCGTCAAGGCCGAAGCGCCGGCAGCCGCCGTCAAGCCGGCAACGCACAAGAAAGCCAAGCATCACAAGGCAAAGAAAGCCGCACCGGCAACGCCAGCAGCTCCGGCCGCGGCAGCAGCTTCCGCACCGGCAGCAGCGCCAGCCAAGTAATCAAGGCCGCGCAAGCCAAAAAGACAGGGTTTTCCCTGTCTTTTTTTTCGTCCGCTTTTTCGTGTCTTTATTTCGGCATCAGTACCGTGTCGATCACATTGATCACGCCATTCGACTGGTACACATCATAGGTGCTGATGTTGGCGCTGTTGCCGCCCTCGTCCATCACCACGATATTGTGCATGCCATTCATGGCGAACATCAGCTTGCCCCCGCTGGCCGTGGGCAAAGTGGCTTTACCATCATGCATCTTGATTTCCCTGGCCAGCGCCTTGAAGTCGTATTTGCCGGGAACCACGTGGTAGGTGAGGATTTTCGTCAGCGTCGCCTTGCTTTCCGGCTTGACCAGGGTCTCGACGGTGCCGGCCGGCAGTTTGCCAAACGCCGCATTCGTCGGCGCGAACACGGTAAACGGCCCCTTGCCTTTCAGGGTATCGACCAGACCGGCTGCCTTGACGGCGGCGACCAGGGTCGTGTGGTCGGCCGAATTGACGGCGTTATCGACGATGTCCCTGGACGGATACATGCTCTGGCCACCCACCATGGTCGTCATGTCGGCGGAAAAAGAGGTGCTGGCGGCCAGCATGGAAGTGAGGAACAATGCTGCGGGGATGAAGGTGCGCATGATGATATCTCCTGGATGACTGCGTTTGCGTGATTGCAGGAGTACTTACGCGGTCTGTCCGCAAACGGATTCAACTGATTGTCTACGCAAGCTATAAAAAAACGGCGCCGTGCAAGCGCACGACGCCGTTCCCGATATGCATCCCTTGCCGCGGGCCGGACACTCCAGCCCGCGGTGCCGGGAAACTAGTTGGCCGCGACCTGCGGCTCCGTCTCGCCCCAGCCGCCGCCCAGGGCGCGGATCAGCGCCACCGTGGTGACGGCGCGGTTGCCACGCAGTTGCACGGCATTGCGCTCGATGGCAGCCAGGTTGCGCTGCGCGTCGAGCAGATCGAGGTAGCTGGAACGGCCCGCGTCGTACAGCTTTTGCGCCAGGTCGGCCGAACGGCGCGCCGAGACGACGGCTTCGTCGATCTGCTGCGTCTGGCCCGACAGGATGCGCAGGCCGGCCAGGTTGTCTTCCACCTCGGCGAAGGCCACCAGCACGCTCTGGCGATACGTCGCCACCGACTCTTCCAGCTGCGCTTCGCTGCGACTCACGGCAGCTTTATTACGTCCGCCGTCGATGATCGGCATCGACATCAGGGCGCCCAGCAGCCAGGAGCGGCTGCTCCACTTGAAGATGTCCGAGAAGGTATCGGACGCGCCGCCGCCGGAAGCGTTCAGGCTCAAGGCGGGGAACATGGCCGATTTCGCCACGCCGATGCGCGCATTCGACGCTTCCATGGTGCGCTGCGCCGACGCGATGTCGGGACGGCGCTCCAGCAGGGACGACGGCATGCCGGCCGGGATCACGGGCAGGAAGCCGCTGTCCTGCAGCGGGTTGACGCTCGCCGTGAAGCTGGCGGCCGGTTTGCCCAGCAGGACGGCCAGCGCATGCTCGCCGGTGGCGCGCTGGCGCTGCAGGCCGATGGCTTCGGCGCGCACGGTCGACAGCTCCGTGCGGGCACGCGACAAATCGAATTCGCCGATGTCGCCCAGGTCGTAGCGGCGCTGGTTCACATGCACGCTCTCCTCGCGCAGGCGCACCGTCTGTTCCAGGGTCGCCAGCTCGGCATCCGTGGCCCGCAGCTGGAAGTAGGTTTGCGCCACGTCGGCCTGCAGCGACAACAGCACGGAACGGTACGTCGCTTCCACGGCCAGCGCATCGCTGCGCGAGGCGCTGACGTTAGCCGCCACCCTGCCGAACAGATCGACTTCGTAGCTGGCCGTCAGGCTGGCCTGGTAGACGTTGGTGGCCGCCACCGGCGCGCCGTTCGGCAAGCCGAGCGACACGGCCGAAGCGCGGTTGCGCTGGCCGCCCACGTTCACGCCCACCTGCGGAATGCGGTCCGCTTCGGCGATGCCGGCAATCGCCCTCGCCTGCTTGACGCGGGCGGCGGCCACCGCCAGGTTGGCATTCGCCTGCGTGGCTTCGTTGATCAGGCTGGTCAGGGCCGGATCATTGAACGCCAGCCACCATTCGCCGCGCGCCTGGCGCTCGGCGGGCACGCCCTGCTTCCAGCGCGTGCCGTCGGCCGCCGTCTGCACGGCAGGCGCTGGCGCTTCCTTGAACGCCGTGGGCGTCTCGATCTGCGGCTGCTTGAACTCGGGCGCCGCGCAGGCGGCCAGCAGGACTGCGGCGGCCATGGCGCTCAAGACGGGCGCCGCGCGCCGGATGATTGCATTGGTTTTCAATATATATCTCCTTCCAGGTCCAGCGCTGGCGCAGCGCTTGGCTTGGCGACAGCGACGGCTGGTTTTTTCTCAAAACGCTGCGCCAGGGTGCGCAGCAGGACGTAGAACACGGGCGTCAGGAACAGGCCGAAGAAGGTCACGCCCAGCATGCCGGCGAACACCGCCACGCCCATCGCATGGCGCATTTCGGAGCCGGCGCCGTGCGAGAACACCAGGGGCACCACGCCCATGATGAAGGCGATCGACGTCATCAGGATCGGACGCAGACGCAGACGGCACGCTTCCAGCGCCGCTTGCACGACGGTGCGGCCATGCTCTTCCAGTTCGCGGGCAAATTCCACGATCAGGATGGCATTTTTTGACGCTAGCCCCACCAGCACGAACAGCGCGATCTGGGTAAACACGTTGTTGTCGCCGCCGGTCAGTTTCACGCCAAGCAAGGCGCAGAGGATCGACATCGGCACGATCAGGATCACGGCCAACGGCAGGGTCCAGCTTTCGTACTGGGCGGCCAGCACCAGGAACACCAGCAGCACGCACAGCGGGAAAACATAAATCATCGTATTGCCGGACAAGATGTCCTGGTAGGTCAGCTCCGTCCATTCATACGAAATCCCTTGCGGCAGCACTTCCTTGGCGATGCGCTCCAGCGCGGCTTGCGCCTGGCCGCTCGACACGCCAGGGGCGGCGCCGCCATTGAAGTCGGCTGCGGCGTAAGCGTTGTAGCGCTGCACGCGGTCGGGACCATAGCTGTCCTTGACGCGCATCAGCGACGACAGCGGGATCATTTCGCCTTTGTTGCTACGCACCTTCAGCTGCGCGATATCCTGCGCATGCGAACGGAACACCGCATCGGCTTGCACGCGCACCTGATAGGTGCGGCCAAACTGGTTGAAGTCGTTCACGTACAGCGAACCGAGGTTGATCTGCAAGGTCTGGTAAATGGTCGCCAGCGGCACGCCCATCTGCTTGGCCTTCACGCGGTCGACGTCGGCGAACAGCTGCGGCACGTTGATCTGGTAGCCCGAGAACACGCCCGCCAGTTCCGGCGTCTGGTAGGCCTTGGCGGCCAGTGCCTGGGTGGCGTTGTACAGCGCGTCGTAACCGAGGTTGCCGCGGTCTTCGATCATCATCTTGAAGCCGCCGATGGTACCGAGGCCGTTGACCGGTGGTGGCGGGAAGACCATGATGAAAGCGTCCTGGATGCCGCCCAGGCGCTTGTTGATCTCGGCCGCGATGGCGCCGCCCGACAATTCCTTGCTGGTGCGTTCGTCGAACGGCTTCAAGGTGGCGAACACGATGCCGGCGTTCGGCGCATTGGTGAAGTCGTTGATCGACAGGCCGGGGAAGGCAATGGTCGATTCGACGCCGGGCACCGACTTGATGACGTCGGACATGCGGCGCACGACATCTTCCGTGCGGTCCAGCGAAGCGGCGTCGGGCAATTGCGCAAAACCCACCAGGTATTGCTTGTCCTGCGCTGGCACGAAGCCGGCCGGCACGGACTTGAAGGTGAAGATGGCGGCGACGACCAGCAGCGCATACACGCCCAGCGAGGCGCTCTTGCGGCCCAACACGCCCTTCACGCCCGATTCATAACGGTGCGAAGCGCGGCCGAAGAAGCGGTTGAACCAGGCGAAGAAGCGGCCGAAGACCATGTCCATGCCGCGCGTCAGCGCGTCTTTCGGCGCATCGTGCGGTTTCAACAGCGCGGCCGACAGGGCTGGCGCCAGGGTCAGCGAGCTGAAAGCGGAAATCACGGTCGAAATGGCGATCGTCAGCGCGAACTGGCGGTAGAACTCGCCCGACAAACCTGGCACGAAGGCGATCGGCACAAACACGGCGCACAGCACCAGGGCGATGGCGACGATGGGACCGCTGACCTCTTTCATGGCCTGGATGGTGGCGTCGCGCGGCGACAGCCCTTCCTCGATGTTGCGCTCGACGTTTTCCACCACCACGATGGCGTCATCGACGACGATACCGATGGCCAGCACGAGACCGAACAGTGACAGCGTGTTGATCGAGAAGCCAAAGCCCAGCATCACGGCAAAGGTACCGACGATCGACACGGGAACGGCCAAGAGCGGAATGATGGAGGCGCGCCAGGTTTGCAGGAAGATGATCACCACCAGCACCACCAGGGCGATGGCCTCTAACAGGGTGTGGATCACGGCTTCGATGGACGAGCGCACGAACTGCGTCGGGTCGTACTCGATGCGGTATTCCACGCCTTGCGGGAAGTCTTTTTTCAGTTCCTCCATCTTGGAACGCACGTCGGACGACAATTGCAGCGCGTTGGCATTCGGTGCCTCGAAAATACCCATGCCGACGGCCGGATTATTGTTCAGCAGTGAACGCAGCGAGTAGCTGTTGGCGCCCATTTCCACGCGCGCCACGTCTTTCAGGTGCGTGATGGCGCCGTCGGCATTGGTGCGCACGATGATGGCGCCGAATTCCTCGGGCGTCTGCAGACGGCCCTGAGTATTGACGGTCAGCTGGAAGTCCGAGTTCTTCGCTGGCGAGGCGCCGATCACGCCGGCGGCCACCTGCACGTTCTGCTCGCGAATCGCGTCGACGACGTCATTGGCCGTCATGCCGCGCGCCGCCACTTTTTGCGGGTCGAGCCAGATGCGCATGGCATAGTCGCCGGCGCCGAAGATCTGAATATCGCCCATGCCGGGCAAACGGGCCAGTTGATCCTTGACGTTCAGCACCGCGTAATTGCGCAGGTACATATCGTCATAACGCTTGTTCGGCGAGACCAGGTGCACCACCATGGTCAGATTCGGCGAGGACTTGACGGTCGTCACGCCGATCTGGCGCACTTCCTCGGGCAGGCGCGGCAAGGCGCGCTGCACGCGGTTCTGCACCTGCGTCTCGGCCTGCTCGACGTTGGTGCCGATCTTGAAGGTCACGGTCAGCATCATCGAACCATCGGATGTGTTTTGCGAGGACATGTAGAGCATGTTCTCGACGCCGTTGATCTGCTCTTCGAGCGGCGCGGCGACGGTTTCGGCGATCACTTTCGGGTTGGCGCCCGGGTATTGCGCGCGCACCACCACGGATGGCGGCACGACGTCGGGATATTCGGAGATGGGCAGGCCGAATATCGACAGCAGCCCGGCCACGAATATGACGATCGACAGCACCGCCGCGAAAATCGGCTTGTCGATGAAAAAGCGGGAAAAGTTCATGTTTATTCCTTGGAAGTCGATGCCGCCTTGGCGGCGATCTTGGCGTCTTTTACTTCAGGTTTCGCGGGGGCGACGGGCGCGGTCGGATCGAAATCCATGGCCACCATCTGCGGCGTCACGGGCGCGCCGGGGCGCACGCGCTGCAAGCCGTTGACGACGATCTTTTCGCCCGCTTTCAAGCCTTCGCGCACCACGCGCAAGCCGTCCGAGTTCGGGCCCAGCTTGACGGCGCGGTATTCGGCCTTGTTGTCAGCGCCTACCACGTAGACGTATTTGCGGCTCTGGTCCGTGCCGACGGCGCGGTCGCTGATCAACAGCGCCGTGTTTTGCGCGTGCGGGCCGTTGCCGCCGTCGAGCAAGATGCGCGCGAACAGGCCGGGCACCAACTGGCGCTCGGCGTTGGCGAAGGTGGCGCGCATGCGCACGCTGCCCGTGGCCGGGTCGAGCTGGTTGTCGACGAATTCCAGCTTGCCTTCGTGCGGGAAGCCCGTTTCGTTGGCCAGGCCCACCTTGACGGTGACGGGCGTGCCCTTTTGCGCCGTGCCGGCCACGCGCAGATACGTATCTTCATCGCCGTCGAAGCTGGCGTAGATGCGGTCCGTCGACACCACCGAAGTGAGGATGGCGGAAGCGTCGATCAGGTTGCCGACGGTGATTTCCGCCTTGCTGACACGGCCGCTGATCGGTGCCTGTACCTGCGTGTACGACAGGTTCAGCCTGGCCGCTTCATACGCGGCTTGCGCCGAGCGGGCGTTCGCGTCCAGCTCTTTCAGGCCCGAGGCCTTTTCGTCGAATTCACGCTGGGCGATGGCTTTTTCGGCCAGCAGCTTTTCAGCACGCGACAGTTCCAGCTTGGCCAGTTCGGCCTTGGCGCGGGCCGAGGCGGCAGTGCCTTCGGCGCGCGACACTTCGGCCTGGAACGGGCGTGGATCGATGACGAACAACACCTCGCCCTTTTTCACTTCGCTGCCCGGCTTGAAATTGACGGCGGTGATGAAGCCGCCGACTCTCGAGCGGATTTCCACGCGCTCGATCGCTTCCAGGCGACCCGAGAATTCCTGCGTTTCCGTGATCTGTTTTTCCACCACGGCGGCGGCCGAGACGGGTGGGCCGCCGGCCGCTGGCGCGTCGGGCACCTTGCTGTTGGCCGAATCGCAGCCGGCCAGGCTCACGGCCACCAGTCCTGCCAGCGCGAGCGAGGCAGCCAGGGGCTTCAGCAGAGTGGAAAATTGTTGAACGTTTTTCATTTTATTTCCCTGTTTTATGAAAATTTCTAATGGTATGGGCGGCAAGAAGCAACCCAACTGAAAAAGTGAATGGTGGTGCCATGGCGCCCGACGGCGCTCGATCAAAGGTAAACAGGCCGCCAGCAGCGTAAAAGCGGACGGGGACGACGAAGCCGGCTGTGCGAGCGCACAACGCAGACAAGATGGGAACTACACTGCGTAGTGTAGCAACCGAAACTCAAAAAGTAAACTAATTAGTGTAAGTTTTTTTGCGGTACCGCAGATGGCGGCCTCATGACTCGGGCTCTTGCCCCAGTCCGGCGACAAAGCTGGCGATTTCACTCAATACCTGCACCTTGCACGCGCACTCATTGCGCGCGCCAGCGTCTTGCAGCGGCGCGGCGGCCATGCGCCGCACGGTGGTCTTGATGCCGCAGGCGATCAGTTTGCTGCCGTATTGTTCAGCCTCGTCGCGCAATGGGTCATCTTCGCTGGACAAGATCAAGGCTGGCGGCAGGTTCTTCAGGCGGCTCGACTGCAATGGCGACGCGTACGGATGGGTACGGTCAGCGGCATTCGGCAAGTAGCCGCGGTAGGCGGCGGCGCACTGGTCGGCCACTTCCGCCAGGTCGGGGCATGTGGGCAAGCTGCGCATCGAGCAGGTCGACAGGCCGGGGTCGAGCATGGGCATGATCAGCACCTGGCCCGCGAGGGGCGGTCCGCCCCGGTCGCGCGACATCATGGCGCACACGGCGGCCAGGTTGGCGCCCGCTTCGATGCCCGACACCACCATCTGCTTGCCCGTCCAGCCCAGCTTGGACTTGTTCTTTTTTGCCCACAGCAACACGGCATGCGCGTCTTCCACGGCGGCGGGGAATGGCCGCACCTTCGCCAAGGTATAGTTCGCGGCCAGCACCACGTGGTCCGGGTTGCTCAGCACGAGGCAGCGCAGGAAGTCGTCCGCGTCCTCCAGGTCGCCGGCGACGAAGCCGCCGCCATGGAAGAAGACGATCAGGCTCGATTGCCTGGCGCCCGGCACGCCGGCCGTGTAGACGCGCGCGGCGAGCGCATCCTGCGCGCCCTGCACCTCGATGTCGCGTATCTTCAGCGCCTGGCCAGGTGCCAGCTCGGCCGTGGTGTCGGCAACGCTCATTGCGCCACCATCGGCTGCACCGCAACATCGAGCACCGTGTCGTTCAGGCACAACAGGGCGACGCCGCCCACTTCATGGGTCACGGCGCTATACGCACTGGCTTCGCTTTGCGCCGCCAACGAGTAGGCATCCGTCGATACCATCGCGGCCAGAGCGAGCGAGCTCATAGCGAGAGCAAGCACTGCAAAGATTCCATTCCGATGACCCATGATTTTTCTCCTGTTGTACTTCCTGCGGCATCACATTTATGCTGCAGTACAACAACTATAGACTTGATCTACAATCTGATAAAGAGTGCAATGACGAATTGATTGTTCAGAATTACGAACAATCGCGCATAACATGATAAGGAATCAAGTGAACAAGCTGCAAGCCATGGAAGTTTTCATCCAAGTCGTCGATGCGGGCGGCTTTACGCGCGCGGCGGAAAACATGCAGTTGCCGAAAGCCACCGTATCGACCTTGATCCAGGCGCTGGAAGCGAGCCTGTCGGTCAAGTTGCTCAACCGCACCACGCGCCACGTCAGCATCACCTCCGACGGCGCCGCGTATTACGAGCGCTGCGTGCGCATCCTGTCCGACGTGCGCGAAGCGGAGGAGTCGCTGTCGCGCACGCGCTTGAGCCCCAGCGGACGGTTGCGCGTGGATGCGCCCACGGCCCTGGCCAGCGAACTGATCATCCCCGCCCTGCCCGACTTCTTTGCCCGCTACCCCGACATCTCGCTGGAACTCGGTTGCAGCGACCGGCCCGTCGACCTGATCGAGGAAGGCGTCGACTGCGCCGTGCGCGGCGGAGAATTGGGCGACCTGAACCTGATCGCGCGCCGGGTCGGCGTGCTGCATTTCATCACCTGCGCCGCGCCCGGCTATCTGGCACGCTATGGCACGCCGCTGCATCCGAACGACCTGGCGCAGCACCGGGGCGTGAATTTTTTCTCCGCCAAGACGGGCAAGACGTTTGACTGGGATTTCACGCGCGCCGGCGAACGCATCCAGATGTCCATGCCCAGCCATATCGCCCTGAACGACTCGAACGCCTACGCGGCGGCCGGCCTGGCGGGCCTGGGCATCGTGCAAATGACGCATTTCATGCTTGCGCCCCTGATGGAACAGGGCAAAATGGTGGAATTGCTGGGCGATTGGGAATCCGACCCGCTGCCCATCCACGTGATCTATCCGCCCAACCGCCACCTGTCCGCCAAGGTGCGCGTGTTTGTCGAGTGGGTCGCCGACATGTTTACCAACCACCCGGCCACGCAACTGAAGGGCAAGAGCAACCTTCCCGCGCGTACCGTCCAGACCGAGGCCCAGCCATGACCGCAGCAAGCACATCGTCCCACCGCATCGTCTTTCTCGACCGCGACAGCCTGATCGCCACTGTGCGTCCGCCCGCCTTCGCCCACAGCTGGGAAGAGTTTCCGCACACCAAGGGCAGCGAACAGACGGTGTCCCGCCTGCAAGGCGCCACCATCGCCATCACGAACAAGGTGCCGCTGCGCGCGGCCGAGCTGGCCCAGTTGCCGGATTTAAAAATGATCGCCGTGGCCGCCACCGGCACGGATATCCTCGACCTGGCCGCCTGCCGCGAACGGGGCATCGTCGTCGCAAATATCCGCGACTATGCGCGCGCCACCGTGCCCGAGCATACGCTGGCCCTGATGCTGGCCCTACGCCGCCAGCTGGTCGCCTACCGGGCCGACGTGGAAGCAGGCCTGTGGCAGGCATCGGAGCGCTTCTGCCTGTTCGGCCACCCGATCCGCGACCTGGCCGGCAGCCGCCTGGGTTTGCTCGGTTACGGCGCGCTGGGCAAGTCCGTGGCCCAGCTGGGGCGCGCCTTCGGCATGCACGTCATCGTGCACAACCGCTCGCCCATCGAGGACGACGGCGTGACGCAGGTGAGCTTCGACGAATTGCTGGCCACTTCCGACGTACTGAGCCTGCACCTGCCCCTGACGGACAAGACGCGCAACATCATCGGAGCAAAAGAACTGGCGCGCATGCAGCCGACTTCGCTCTTGATCAACACGGCGCGGGGCGGCCTGGTCGACGAAGCGGCGCTGGCCGAGGCGTTGACGCAGGGCGTGATCGCCGGCGCCGGTTTCGACGTGTTATCAAAGGAGCCGCCGCCGCCCGACAACCCGCTTTTAAATTTGCGCCTGCCCAACTTCATCCTCACCCCGCACACGGCCTGGGCCAGTGGCGAGGCCATGCAAAAGCTGGCCGATATCCTGATCGGCAACATCGAAGCGTTCGAACGCGGTGCTCCCGTGAACGTGGTGGCATGAGCGTCTGGCACGAACTCGACGATTTGCTGGGACTGGACGACGATGAATACGACCGCCTCGACCTGTTTCAGGAGGCGGACGAGCTGATCGGGCAGCTGCGCACCGCCGATGTGCCCGCGCTGCTGGCCCTGTGGCAGACGCGCAGCCTGTGCTGGCAGCAGCGTTTCACGCAAGCAAGTACCAACATCGACGGCGCCGTACTGCGCGCTCTGCTGGCCGGTTTGCTGCAGATCAGGGAGACGACCCACGGCGTGTTCGAACTGATGTCGCGCCTGCCGGCGACAGCCGACCATTCCCCGCTCAGCGATGCGCTGCTCGCTTACGCCGAGCAAGCCTGGCATGCGCAGGGGCCGGCAAGCCACCGGCAAATCCAGATCAGTTGCTGGAGCTGCGGACTGTCGGGCCGGCTGCTGAAACGGCTGGGGTTTTCTGCATGGAAGGATGCGGGCTTGTAACCACTACGGCGCGGCGGGACGCTCAAAGCTGAAACCCGGCGCGTAAGCGTGATAGCCGTCGAAATCGCCCTTGCCGATGGCCGCACCGCTGCTGCGGGCGATCGCATACGCCATGCTGAAGTGAAAATAGAAATTCGGCAGGATGTACAGATTCACATACTCGCCGGCCGGCAAGGCGATGTCGGCGAAACCGGCGCGGTCGCGGCAGAGGCGGTCAGGCGGCCCGTCAAAGCGCTCTACGGGAATCGCCTGGAGGTAGCGCATGGTCTGCGCGATCTGCTCCTGCAGGGTGGCGGCGGCGCTGAAATCGGCCACCTCCAGCCCTGCCAGCGGGCAGCAGCCGCGCAGGGAAAAACTCGCGGCCGCGCGCACTTGCTGGGCGAACGGCAGCATGTCCGGGTGCAAACGCGCCGCCAGCAGTTGCGGCGCCGTGCCGGTCTTGTCGAGCATGGCGGACAGCTGCGCCAGCGAGCGGCAAAAGATGGTGGCGGGGTGGATCTGCATCACGTCCTTCATGACTGGCCTTCTTGCGCGGCGACCTTCTTCAGCACGCGGATCAGCCTGCGTTCGTGGCGGCCCACGGCGTCCCAGTCCCAGGCATCGGGCGAACCGAATGCCGGGTAATGGGCTTGCCATTTTTCCGCGCGTTTCCGCGAATTGGCGCCCACGTTCGAGTTCAGGCCCTTGCCGCTGGACAGGCGCAGGTAGACGCGGATGACGCCCCAGCCTTCGCACACATAACGATACGTGAGGCCGCCGCACTGGGCCGGGTCGAGCGCGATGCGGGTCGGGGCAAACTGCCCGCCCATGTCGGGGTAATGCACGGCCAGCAGCACCTCGCTGGCCCCTGCGGCCTCCAGCCTGGCCGCATACGCGCACAGCTCGCCAGGCGAGTGGAAATGCAGCGTTTCCCGTTCCGGCGCCGAATACACCTCTGCCACGGCCGCGCCGGGCTTGGCGAAGATTGCCTCGGCCATGGCCGCGATACCTGCTGTTGATAATCCCACTGTGCCTGCCTTTCCTGTTGGGTTACGCCATGCGCCGCCATCCTAGCATGGCGTCAACGGCGATGGCGGCTGAAAAATTCCCACATCACCTCATTCGCATCGATGGCGCGCGTGGTCTTGCCGATGGGTAGGCCAACATTGAAGGCGTCGGCGCCGGGCCACGTGTGGCCGCCGTCCTTGACGGTGAGCAAGGCCACCTGCTGCGCGCCATTGCCCTGCTCCACATGCGTCACTTGCGTATCGTCACCTGGCACGGTGGCTAGCATGCGCGCCGGTGGCGCGGCGCCTTCGAGGCGGTTTTGCTTGCGCCAGTAGGCAAACGTGTCCTCGGCGGATAGATAGCCGCCATCCTTGCCCCCATACAAGACCACCTGGTCAGCCGTGCCCTGTATCAACAGCATGCCCACCGGCGATAGCACGGTATGGTGGGTGATGACGGGCACGGGCATCGGCGCGCCCACGGAAGCGACGGCCGCGAACTGCTGCGGCAGCTCGGCCGCCAGGCGCAAGGCAAAGAAGCCGCCGCGCGACAGGCCCGTCGCATACACGCGTTTGTCATCGATGCGGTAATCCTGTTTGAGCTTGCTTAGCATCGCTTGCGTAAAACCGACGTCATCCGTACCGGCCAGGTAATCCATGCCAAAGCCCACGTTCCAGTCCTGCTTGATACCTTGCGGATACACAACGATGAACTGGTGCCGCTCGGCCGCCTTGTTCATCTGGGTGTACAGCATCTGTTCCGCCATGCTCATGCCGCCGCCATGGAAATTGAAGACGACGGGAAACGCTTGCTGCGGCTGGCGTTGATAAGCGGCGGGCGTATAGACGATGTAGCGGCGTTTTTCGTCTTTGTGAACGAGGCTGGTCACTTGCGCCAGCGCAGGAATGCACGTGCAGGCCAGCACCAGCAGGCTGATAAACAATTTCATGCGGCTTTCTCCGTTGATCAAGAGCTTGCAGCTTACGCAAGCGCCGGTGAAATCGCGGTGAAATCCGGCGCCTTTATTGCACCACCATGATGGCGACACGGTACTCCCTCTCGCCGGGATGGAAAGCAATGTCCCAGCGCATGGCTTGTGCCAGGCGCAGCAGCAGGTTCTGTCCATGCGCAAAGCCCTGGACGCGCCGTGGCCGCCCCGCCGGCAGCGTATTGCCGATGCTCAGGCAGCCTTGCGCAAACGTAATACTGATGCGGCAGGCCGGGCCGCCATGGAACAGGGCATTGGCCAGGCAATTATTGATGAGCAACATCGTCAGCTGTCCGTTGCCGAGCACCTCCAGCCGCTCGGGCAGCTCCAGGGTCAGCAGGCTGGCATCCCAGGGATGGTCGTCCAGCAGGCGCAGCAGGCATTGCTCTATGCAGCCGCGCAACTCCACCACCTCGCCGGGCAGCTGCTCGGCCCGTGCCAGCGCGAACAACACCTCGATGGTGGCGCGCATGTCGTCCGTCGATTGCTGCAGCTGCGCCTGCCCCTGCCCGCCCAGGGGCTGCGCATTCGCCAGCGCCAGCGTGTTGTGCATCAGGGTCAGCGGCGTGCGCAGTTCGTGGCTGACGTCGCGCGCGAAGGCCTGTTCGCGCTGCAAGACCGCCTGCAGTTCGGCAAAGGTGGTTTCCAGGCGGCGCGCCAGGAAACCGATCTCGTCGGGGCGATCGCGCGCGCTGAAATGCACGGCGCTGCCGGGCGCCAGCTGGCGCGCTTCCTGGGCCAGTCTCTGCAAGGGCCGCACGAGACGCCGCGCCAGCCAGTAGGCCAACAGCAGGGCCAGGGCGATCAGCGCCAGCGCCATGCCAGCGACGACACCGCCCACTTCCTGCGCCAGGCGCGACACCACCAGCACGGCTGCCACGTCAGCCAGCAGATACACGCGCTGCGGCTGGCCAGCGGCAACGTGGTCCAGCGCCAGCACGTGATAATGCTGGCCCGTCGTCGTGAACACCTCCCCGCGCGGGGCGGACGGCGGCACTTGCGCACGTACCGCTTGAGGCAATGCAAGGTAGCTGCCATAAACTGTGATGAGGTCGCTGCCAGACGGCGTCAGCTCACCTTGCTGGCGCCAGCGCTGGCTGATGGCCGCCGCTTCGCGCTCCAGCAGGCGCTGCACCAGCATGTCTTCCGTCACATAGGCGATCACCAGCGCCAGGCCCGTGTAGCACAGGCACAGCAGGACGGTGAAGCCGGCCAGGGCGGCGAACAGCTGGTGGCGGATCGACTGGCTCACGGAGATGCCGCAGAGTCGAAGGCAAGGCGGTAGCCCAGCTGCGGGATGGTCACCAGCATGCCCGCCGCGCCAACCCCGCCAAGCAACCCCACAGCTGCTGCAGCAAGGCCGAGCGCGATACGGCGTGCGGATGTTCACGGCACAGCAGCAGCAAGATTTTAAAGCCCGTCTGCGTCAGTGGCAGCGCCGCATCGCCAAGCAGGGCGCGTCCTGCGCGCGTCTGCAAGGTGAAGGGCCCCACGCGCATTTCCTGGTGCACGTGCAACTGGTGGCGGCGCGCCAGCGCTTCGCAGCGCAAGACCAGTTCGCGCAAGTCGAAGGGCTTGGTCAAATAGTCGTCGGCGCCATCGCGAAAGCCGAGCGCCTTGTCTTCATAGGCGTCGCGTGCCGTCAGCATCAGAATCGGCACATTGCTGGGCGCGCCCACCTTGATGGCGCGGCACACTTGCAAGCCATCGATGTCGGGCAGGTTCAGGTCCAGCAGCACCACGTCATAATTGTTGCGCGTGGCCAATTGCACCGCCAGCGCGCCCGTGCCCGCATGGTCCGTCTGCCAGCCCAAGCCGTCGAGGAAGTCGAGCACCTGGCGCGCGATGGCCAGGTGGTCTTCCACCAGCAGGATGCTCAAGGGAAGCTTGTTCATGGAACGCCGGCAAGGCGCGCATACAGCCAGAAGTTGCCGGATCTTCCGCGAATCTGCCGGTAGCAGCGCAAATAACCTTCCCGCTCGAAAGCGCAGCGTTCGAGCACGCGGATCGAACGTGCATTGCTCTCCAGCACAGTCGCCTGGATGCGCAGCAAGCCCAGACGCTGGAAACCCCAGTCCACGACAGCGTTCACGATGGCCGTGGCCACGCCCTGCCCCCAGACGGCAGGCGCCAGGTCGTAGGCGATTTCGGCCGTGCGGTGCGGCGGGGAAATCGCATTCAAGCCGATGGTGCCCACCAGTTGGCCGCCGTCGCGCAGCACGACGGCCAGACGGATGGGCGAAGACGGCTGGGCCGATGCATAGTCATCGAAATTGGCCTGCAGGTCGTCGATGCTGCGCAAGTCCCAGCTCGTGTGCTCGACGACGACAGGGTCGGCCAGGTAGGCATACCAGGCGGGCACGTCGCTGCGTTCCAGGCGGCGCAAGATCACGAGGGGATGGGTGGAACAGGGCAAGTCAGCCGGTTTCATCGTTTGCTCATGGAGTAATCAATCGACGGGGCAATCGGCGGCCAGCCAGGCGGCGAAATCATCGGCGGCCCGCTCGAAATCGTCGCGCTGCATCGATCCATGGCCCACCAGGTACACGGCGCGGTCAACGCCATCGAGCGCCAGCATGACGGCGCGCCCGCCGCTGTCGTCGCCGATGGTGAGGTAGCCGGGGCAGGATTGCTGCGTGTCATATGTTTCGTTGCGCTCCATCAAACTTTCTGCGCCGTACAGCAATACCTGCTCGCCCCGCATGCCCTCTTGCCAGTGCTGCAGAAAGCCCTTGTAGTACGCTGGCAAGGCGTGGCCCAGTGCTTGCTGGAAATCTTCGATTCTTTGCATCAGTCTTAATCCTGTCTACATTCCCTGTCGTGCTCAATAAAAGCCACGCGGCTTACCGGCACTGGCATTCTGCCGGGCCTTTGCCGCGCATACCTGCAGTTTGCGCGGCACCGTAGACATACACCAGATAACCCGTCTGATTGTTCTTCGCACAAGCGATGGTGCACGCATGTTGATCATTTGGCATATCGCGCAGCAAATAAATGCCCAGCAAATTTCCGCCAATGATGGCGGCAAGGCACAGCGCCAGGATGAGCGGGATGGAAAATGTCTTCCGCTGCCCCATGATTATCCTGCTTGCAAACGCCGCGCTTCCCACTCGCGCCGCAGCAAGCCGTACAGCGCCGAATCGCTGACGTGGCCCCCCACGATCCAGCGTTCGGGCAGGAAGCCTTCCTTGTTGAAACCCTGGCGCTCCAGGGCGCTGGCCGAACCGGCGTTATGCGGGTCGATGTCGGCTTCCAGGCGGTTCAGGTCGCGCTCGACGAAGGCGAATTCGAGCAGCGCCGACAAGGCTTCGTGCATATAGCCACGGCCCCAGTACGGACGGCCCAGCGCGTAGCCGATTTCGGCGCGGCGGTTCTGCCGGTGTTCGGAAAACAGGCTGCAGCTGCCCAGGTATTCGCCCGTCGCTTTCAGCTCGACGGCGAAGCGGAAGAATTCCTCTTTCTCGAAAGCGGCGCTGTCTTCGGCAATCTGGCGCGTGGCGCGGCTGGCATCGGTCCACGGCGGCTCGCTGAAATAGCGCATCACTTCGGGGTCGGCATGCATGGCGAATTGGGCCGCTTCATCGGATGGCTGCGGCTTGCGCAGGATCAGGCGTTCAGTGGTGAGGATTTTCGTGTAAGCCATACAACTCCAATCGAAGGTTGAGACGAGCAATGCTTATTATTCCATGCAATTGTAATGATGTGGCAACTTTGCAGCGCGGCTTTTAATGTACTATGGCAATGTTTATCCATATCATAGATGCAACTTCATGATCCGCTCATGCACGCAGTAAACGATGCAGCACACACCGAAGCCGACCATGTCCATCCCCAGAATCCACCTCACCATGCCGCTCGCCATCGGCGCACTGGCCATCTGGCTGGCCCTGAGCATGGGCGGCCGCTGGCTGGAAGCGGCCGGCTACGCCTTGCCGGGCGCAGCCGTCACCGGCCGTATCGGCCTGTCGTGGGCGCTGGCCGCCGTGTTCGCACTGGCGCTGCTGCTGGCGTCCGGCCAGCGCCGCGCGGCGGGCCTGTGCGCGCCGCAGCCATGGAAAAGCACGTGGCTGGTCTGGCCACCGCTGCTGTATGCCTTGCTGATGTTGCTGCTGGCCTGGGCGGGCGGCTGGCCGCAGCCGCGCGTGCTGCTGATCGTGGCGTGCAATGCGGCGCTGGTGGCCATCTCGGAAGAACTGATGTTCCGCGCCATCTTGCTGCAGGGCATGCTGGACCGCTACGCCGTCTGGCCCGCCGTTTTGATGTCCTCGGCGCTGTTCGGCCTGGCCCACTTGGCCAACGGCCTGGCCACGGGCGACGTCAGCGGCGCCGTGTGGCAAGCCGTCGCCGCCACCCTGCAAGGCGTCGGCTATGCGGCCATCCGCCTGCGCACCCGCTCGGTATGGCCGATGGTCCTCGTGCATGGACTATGGGACTACGCGCTGGTGACGGCCACCTTGCCCAACCCGGCCGAAGACGGCGCATCGATCCTGCCGACTATCGCCCTGCTGGCCGTGCTGCCCCTGTGCCTGTATGGCGTCTACCTGCTGCGCCCCAGCCAGCGGGCGGCCATATCTGAACTGCAACGATAAGGAAGGTAGATGGCGTTTTTTTCACGTGAGTACGAAGTGTTCCTGCTGCTGGCCGCGCCCGATGCCGCGCCGCTGTGGCAGGCGGCGCAATGGACGCCGTTTGCCGCCAGCCTCGATGGCCTGATGGCGCAAGCGCGGGGCAAGGCCGGCGTGCGCAGCCATCAATACAACCCCAAGGGCAAGCCGATTCCCTTTGGCCGCCTGGGCTGGGATGAAAAATCGCACGCGAAGTGGACGCACACGGCGGCCACGACGCAAGCGCGCTTCATGACCCTGGAAGCCTGGGCGCCCACCTGGACCGTCTGCGAAAAAGACGACCAGGCGCCCGATGTGTTCCTCGCGCTGGCCAACGAATCGCTGCTGGGACTGGCAGGCAAGCCCCTGCAATTCGGCCAGCGCCTAGTGTACGCCATCGCCACGGACATGGGCCCGGAAGGGGCCGCCACCTTGCGGCAAGCGCTGGCGCAACTGGCGGCGCAGCAAGGTGCCGTCGTCTTCGCCCACACGCGCCGCCAGTGGGGCCGCGCAGCGTATGGCGGCTTCACGGGCGCCATCCAGGATATGCTGATCGGCGGCCTGTTCCAGCCCGACGACCCGCATGCGCGGCCGCTCGATGCGGCCACGTTCCGTGAAACCTGGACCTTGCTCGACCTCCCCCACTCCTGAACGGACTCCGATGCCACGCCTGACCTTCGCCATCCTGCTGTGCTGGAGCGCCCATGCGGGCGCCTTCGAACTGAGCGGCACCATCCGCAGCAACGGCCCGCCGTTGCCGCCAGTCATCACCATCGTTGCCGAGCGCATGCACGGCGAGCCGCGGATACATGGCACGGTCGAAAATGGCCGCTACCGCATTGACGTACCGGAAGGCGCCACACTGGTACTGCTCTTGCAATCGCCCGACTGGGAAGCGGAACCCAAGCTCATCTTCAGCGCGGCCACGGCGGGCGCGCTGGACTTCCTGCTGTATCCGGCCGCGGTGCCCGAAGCGGCGCTGGCAGCGGAATTACGGACCATGGAACAGGAAGACCAGGCCCTGCGCCCGGGATTCCCGCCAACGGGGCCGGACCTGGCCACACGCCAGCGCATGCTGGCCACGGATAAGGCACGTGAGCAACGCTTGCGGCAAATCATCGCCAGCAAGGGCTGGCCCACGCAAACGATGGTGGGCTACAAGGCGGCGGGCAGCGCCTGGCTGATCGCCCAGCATGGCTCGGAACTTTTTCTGAAAAGCAGTCTGCCACTGATGCGCGCAGCAGCGGCACGGGGGGAGATCACGCCATCGAAGCTCGCACTGGCGATCGACCGCGACTTGAGCAATGACAAGCTGCCGCAGCTGTACGGCAGCCAGTTCCGCACGGATAGCACCGGCAAGACGGTCCCCTTCCCCATCGACGATCCGCAGCGGCTGGAGCAGCGCCGCGCCAGCATGGGCATGGAACCGTATGCGCAGTACCGGCAATTGTTCGAGTAAAGACCAAGCATTGACAACGCCATCCATCGCATGGCATTGTTGCTCCATGCCATCGTCATTCCCGCCCCTGCCATCGATTATTGCCGCCATTTTACACATGGTGGCTGGACAGGAATGACATTGACCAAGCCGCCTGCAAGGCGGCTTGGATACGCAACAAACAATCAAGACGTCTCGCAGGCTTTGTTTTACTCACCTGAGCGAGCGACCATGCAAACCACTTCCAGCACCCCCGTTACCCCCACCCTGCACCTCGTGTGCGGCAAGATTGCGTCCGGCAAATCCACCCTGACGGCCCGGCTGGCCAGCGCACCGCACACGGTGCGCATCAGCGAAGACAGCCTGCTGGCGCAGCTGTATCCGGGCCAGATCGCCAGCCTGGCCGACTATGTGGCCTGCGCGGCGCGGCTGCGCGCGGCCATCGCGCCTCTGGCCCTGCAACTGCTGCGGGCGGGCGTGTCCGTCGTGCTCGATTTCCCCGCGAATACGCCCGCCAGCCGCGCCTGGATGCGCGAGCTGTTCCAGCAGGCGGGCGCACCGCACGTGCTGCATTACTTGGACGTGCCAGACGACGCATGCAAGGCGCGCTTGCGCCAGCGCAATGCCAGCGGGCTGCACCCGTTTTCCACCAGCGACGCGCAATTTGATGAGATTACTCGCCACTTCGTGCCGCCCGCCGCATCGGAAGGTTTTAACCTCGTGCGGGTGACGGCTTAAAACGTGCCCGGCAGCAGGATTTTTTTATCCACCTGTTGCAAGTCGCGCAAGCCGCAAAACGCCATCGTCAGGTCGAGCTCATTGCGGATAATGTCCAGGCATTTGCTCACGCCCGGGCCGCCCATGGCGCCCAGGCCGTATAAAAACGGGCGGCCGATGTAGACGCCCTTGGCGCCCAGCGCCACGGCCTTGATCACGTCCTGGCCCGAGCGGATGCCGCCGTCCATGTGCACTTCGATCTGGCAGCCGACGGCGTCGACGATGGCGGGCAAGGCTTCGATCGACGATTGCGCGCCGTCGAGCTGGCGCCCACCGTGGTTCGAGACGATCAGCGCGTCGGCGCCGCTGTTGACGGCCAGGCGCGCGTCTTCCGGGTCCATGATGCCCTTGATGATGAGTTTGCCACCCCAGCGCTGCTTGATCCATTCCACGTCGGCCCACGACAGGCTCAGGTCGAACTGCTGCTGCGTCCAGGCCGACAGCGACGACATGTCCGACACGGACGTGGCGTGGCCGACGATGTTGCCGAAGCCGCGCCGTTTCGTGCCCAGCATGCCCGCCACCCAGCGCGGCTTGGTGGCCATGTTGAGGATGTTCGGAATGGTCAGCTTGGGCGGCGCGGACAGGCCGTTGCGCAAGTCCTTGTGGCGCTGTCCCAGCACCTGCAAGTCCAGCGTCAATACGAGCGCGCCGCACTTGGCCGCCTTGGCGCGGTCGATCAGGCGGTTGATGAATTCGCGGTCTTTCATCACGTACAGCTGGAACCAGAACGGTTTCGTCGTGTTCGCCGCCACGTCCTCGATCGAGCAGATGCTCATGGTCGACAGGGTGAACGGCACGCCGAATTTTTCAGCGGCCTGGGCCGCGAGAATTTCGCCATCCGCATGCTGCATGCCCGTCAAGCCCGTGGGCGACAGGGCCACCGGCATGGAAACGGCCTGTCCGACCATGGTCGAAGCCAGGCTGCGGTTTTCCAGGTTGACGGCCACGCGCTGGCGGAACTTGATCTTGGCGAAATCGCTGTTGTTGGCGCGGTACGTCGATTCCGTCCAGGAACCGGAATCGGCGTAGTCGTAAAACATGCGCGGCACCCGTTTCTGGGCCAGCACGCGCAAGTCTTCGATGCAGGTGATGATACTCATGCGTTTCCTCGGTCGATGGCAAGTCGAACCATGATCGTGCATTTACCCGCAATTGTCTATCCGGCAGGCAAGACTGGCGGACAGAACGTGGCTTACCAGTCGCGCGCGCCAAGGATCCGCTCGCCCAGCGCAGTCAAACGCGCCTGCGGATAGCACAGCTTTTCCTTTTCCTCGGGGTCGCCGGGAAACGCATAACCTTGTGGCGCGCTGCGCTCGCGCCAGCTTTGCACCCGCCAGTCGCGCAAGGCCTGGTTGTCTTGCTGGGCTGGCGTGAAGGAAATATATTGCGCCAGGCGCACCTGGTCCGTGGACGTGTTCGGGCGGATGCCGTGCGCCAGCAGGCTGTTGAAGATCAACAGTTCTCCCTTCTTCATGGCGATGAATTGCATCGGGTACGGCACCGTCGCCAGGTCCGGCTGCCACGGATTGCGGTCGAGCGGCACCGTCTTGCGCCACGCGAGCAAATTGTTGAACAGTTCCGGATAGCATTGAAAACCGCCGCTCTCGGGCGAGGTGTCGGACAGGGCCAGCACGCCCTGCACGTTGACGGGCAGCGGGTCGAGCGTGGTGTCCGCATCCCAGTGGATGAAACCGCTAAACTTGCGTTTGCCATGGTTCGGCGTGTTCAGGTTGGCGCGGTCGATGGTCACCCACAAATCCTGACGGTCCCAGATGTCGACGAAGGCGTCATAGACGCGTTGGGTCTGGCGGTTGTCCCACAGGGTCTGGTGGTGATAGGCCTCGACCATGCCGGAGCCGTTGAGTTCCTTCATCGCATGGTCGCGCAACTGGTCCCGGTTCCAGGTGGCGGGATCATGCTGGTCGAGTCCCTGGAACTCCCACAGGAAATCTGTTGTGCGCCGCACTTGCTCGGGCGACACGGCATCTTTGACGATGACGTAGCCGTAGGTTTGCCAGTGTAAAAAATCGCTGTCGGACAGCACGCGCAGGGGCAGCTGTTTCTCGATGTCGCGCAACTGGGTTTGCTCTGTATAGGCCACGGACGGGTTGCCGGGACGGTCTTCGCCGTATTGATATTTGTCTTGCATCGCTGTCTCCTGTGTTGGTGTGAGACAGATTGTGCGATGGCACGGCCCCGTAAAATGCGCGCCGGGTGGCCAATACTGATACTATCCTGACTATTCCTACGCTTCAAACGTCACAATGACGCCTTTATTCGAACAAGTCACGATACCGACGGGCCACTCCTGGGGCTTGCTGTGGCGCGAACTCGACACCATTCCCTTCATCTGGCATTACCACCCGCAGTTCGAACTGACCCTCACAGTGAATGCCCGGGGACAACGCTACATCGGCGACCACCTGGGCGACTTCGAGCCGGGCGACCTGGTGCTGCTGGGGCCGAATTTGCCGCATACGTGGTCGGCCAGCGAGCGCATCGACGGCGCGCAGCCGATGCTGGCCGTCGTCGTATGGTTTTCGCTGGAATGGGTGGAACGGCTGGCGGCCTGTTTTCCCGAGTTGCACGGCTTGCGGCAACTGGCGGCCCGCGCCGGTCCCGCCCTGCATTTTTCAGCGGACATGAGCGCGCGCAGCGCAGATAAACTGCTGCAACTGAACGCCCTGCCCGTACCGCAGCGCTTGCCGCTGCTGCTCGACGTGCTGCTGGATCTGGCCGGCGATACGGGCGCGCGGCCGCTGGCCTCGATGGCGCAGGCGCCGCTGCCCGATGGGCAGCACAAGCGCATGGCCAGCGTGTTTGATTTCATGCACGCGCATTTCCGGGAAGAGATCGCACTGGAAACCCTGGCGCCGAAGGCGGCACTGTCGCTGGGCGCGTTTCACCGCTGTTTCAAGCGCCACGCGCATTGCACGCCGGGCGAGTACCTGGCGCGGCTGCGCATCGGCCGCGCCTGCCAACAGCTGATCGAGAGCAATCTCGCCATCGCCGTCATCGCGCAAGAGGCGGGCTACCGCAACCTCGCGCATTTCAACCGCCAGTTCCGCGCCGCCAGGCACGTCACGCCGCGCGCGTTTCGCCGGCAATACCGGCACGGCGCCACGGGCGCAACATAAATCCATTCGGAAACGAAAAAGGGGATCAGATTTTATAATCTGACCCCCGATATTCTGGTGCGGCTGGCAGGAATTGAACCCACGACCCCTTGGTTCGTAGCCAAGTACTCTATCCAGCTGAGCTACAGCCGCCTAAGACAAGATTATAGCAGGGCTTTGCGGAATGGCAAAGGGCGTGGCGGCACTATTTCACAATTGACGCCCTCCCCTGTTTTTCAGCGGCCGACCCACCCCGCTCACTTGCATCTTTCATCACATTTATTTTCTGACTGCGGCGCAAAACCGACAGGTTTATTTCTTCTTAGACATTATCAATGCATCCATGAAAAATCAATTGCAATTCATGGAAAATTTTGAGAATGTTTACTGGCAGTAATTCCAAAAAAAATACCAAGGGGATGTCATGAAAAAGAATTTGCATCAATTATTGCCGCTGGCTGCCGCCTGCGCCGCCACCTTCCTTCTTGCCGCCTGTGGCGGCGGCGGCACCCCCGCCGACCCGGCGCCGCCCATTCCTCCCGTCGTACCGGCACCGGCAACGACGGTCAGCGGCACGGCCGCCGTCGGCGCGCCCGTCGCGGGCAGCGTCGTGGCCATCGATAGCAAGGGCAAAGTGTCGGTGGCGGTCAACACCGGCGCCGGTGGCGCCTTTACGGTCGACGTGGCCGGCATGACGGCGCCGTTTTTCCTCAGCATCACCGGCACGTCCGGCGGCAAGCAAGTGACGCTCAACTCCATCGCCACCGCGGCGGGGCAAACCGTCAACATCACGCCGCTGACCGACCTGATCGTCTCCACGGCGTCGGGCCAGCCCGGCGGCACGGCCCTGGCCGCCGTCTGCGCCCCCGTCGCCAATACGGTCTCGGCCGCCTGCACCACGGCGCTGGCCACGGCGGCGACCCAGCAACGGCTCGATGCGGCCGTGGCCGCCGTCGTCGCCATGATCAAACCGATCAATACCGGCAATACCAATCCGTTGACGGGCGCCTTTGTTGCCAACGGCACGGGCATGGACGCCGTGCTGGACCAGATCCTCGTCGCGCCCGCGGAAGCGCAAGGCGCCATGGCGACGGTCACCCTGATCGCCACCAACAGCGCGCTGGGCAGCGTGACCTTGCCCGCCGCCGTCGGCGGCGCGTCGACGATACCGGCGGCGACGCCACCATCGGACGCCGACCTGGTCAAGGCGACGGCCGCAGCCAGTGTCTTGCCGGAAATCCGCGCCTGCATGGCCTCGCTCAGCGCGCTGTATCCGAAGACGGGCTTCGTCGTGCCGTCGACGACGGCTGTGTCGCCGTTCATCGACAGTTCGTTCAGCATGGGGGCGGCGGTGGGCAAGGCGGAAATCCTGGCCGCCCTGACCAGCCCGGACCAGGCCGCCCATGCGGGGCTGACGATCGAAGCACTGGGCTTGGCCAGCGTCAGCATGCAGCCTTTGAGCACGGATGAAATTGCCACGCTGACGTCCTCGTCCAGCACTTCGACGACGCGTGTTGCCGACTTCATCGGCAATCGCCTGGGCGCCGGGGCGACGGCCATCGCCTTCACCGCAGGCAAGCCGAGCAGCGCATGGGTGCAGTTGCGCATCGGCGGCGACGCGGGCATGCTCAACTGGAAACTGCTCAAGACCAGCGACACCAGCGGCTGCGCCGGCGGCTGGAAACTGGCCGGCAGCGGCCACCTGGACATGCACATGAATGCGCGCATCCAGCGCAGCGTCGATACTGCGGGCACGGCCAGCTTTGCGCGCGAATGGGCCGCGCACGTCGAGCTCGACACCGTGCTGCAGGAAAATCCGGCCATCAACAAGATCGATGTGCGGGGACCGGGCCTGACGACGTTCGGCGACTTCCAGATACCGGGCACGGCCGGCAGCAAATTGCAGCTGATCCTGCCGGCGACCGGCTACACGCACATGCGGGTGGCCGACAGCAATGGCGCCGCCAGTACTTTCTACCATAACGCGGAAGCCATTCAAAGCTGCAAGGACCTGGCTGGCCTGCCCGCCAACACGCCGGGCCTGGGCGCCGGCACGGCTTGCATCGACGAGACGAAAGTCGCGCCTGGCAAGGTGTATGTCTGGACCCTGAAAACGCCGAATGGCCCCGTCAGCGCCTTCCCGTTCCAGATCAATGCCGTGCCGCTGTCGAAAGCCTTTGCCAGGGCCAACCAGGCCAGCCTGTTCGCCACGCTCACCGGCATCACGCCGGCGAAACTGTCGTCCCTCCCCGCCTCTACCCTGCTCGACGGCGTGGTGACCTTCAACTACACGCAGTCCGCCACCTACGGTTCCAAAATGGATAATTGCGGCCTGTCCCTGTTCAATGGCGCCACGCCGGTGCTGAACGCGGAACAAAATGCAGTTGGACAAGAAACCTCGTGCACCTTCACGACCTCGGGGCTAAATTCCCTGGCATCGAATGTGGCGGACCCGGCGCAGACGGGTGCCTCGCTGTTCAAGTTCACGGGCCCCGTGACGAATGGCGGACTGTGGCTGACCACCATCGTCCTGGGCAACCAGGCGTCGTCGGGCCAGCCGTATCCGAATTGACGCCCCTTTGGCAGACTGAAACACGCCGCGCTGCTGGCGGCGTGTTTCAAGCGACCGTTTGGCCGAACGAAAAAAAACCCGGAAAGTTACCTTTCCGGGTTTTTTCTTTACTGCTGATACTGGTGCGGCTGGCAGGAATTGAACCCACGACCCCTTGGTTCGTAGCCAAGTACTCTATCCAGCTGAGCTACAGCCGCAAACTCTGACACACTTCGCCGGACGGCGCGAAGCTTGAAACTTTCATCAAAACGAAGCGAACTCCGTTTTGGCAATACTGGTGCGGCTGGCAGGAATTGAACCCACGACCCCTTGGTTCGTAGCCAAGTACTCTATCCAGCTGAGCTACAGCCGCAAAACTTCTACAACAGTCCATGAACAACATGGAGGTGAAACTTGTTACAACAAAACCAGGCAAAGTCTGATTTTCAGTATTCTGGTGCGGCTGGCAGGAATTGAACCCACGACCCCTTGGTTCGTAGCCAAGTACTCTATCCAGCTGAGCTACAGCCGCGCAGGCAAACATTATAGCGTATTCATTTCGCTTTGAAAAGTTCGATTTTTCAATCGCTTAGCTGATTTTTGCAGAATACCGCCCCGCACCATCAGCCACCTTTTCACTGCCGAAAAGCCTACGCCTTTCATCGATGGACACAGCTGCTTTCACAGTGGCACCCAGCGCATCGAGAAGTTGCTGTCTCGAAAGAAGCGGGATTATAGGGACTGCCTTCCCGCCTGTCCAGTGCTATCTGCAGGCGGCACGCAAGCGTGCGGTGGCGCCGCGCCGCTTGGGGCTACAATACCAGTCAGACAGGGGCGCTTGTGTCTCCTCTCATGCATGACGGCAGGCAATTCCATCATGACCCATTTAACTGAGCTTAGCGACGGCGGCCCGGCGGGGCAACAGCCCGCGCGGCAGACTCACCGTTGCAGGATTTCCGATGGCTAAGCATGACCGCAAGCAAGATCTGCTCCCCCCATCAGCGCCGCTGAGCCTATCCGACGAGCGCCTGGCCAACTTGCTGGAGGGTATTACCGACGGCTTTTGCCTGCTCGACCACGACTGGACCATCCGCTACATCAATACGCGCGGCGCCGACATGCTCGCACCGCAGCGTGCGCCCGGCGGCGAGCTGGCGGGCAGCAGCCTGTGGCAAGCCTGCCCCCACTTGCAGGGCACGGAACTGGAAGTGCAGTACCGGCGCAGCATGGCGCAGCAGCACAGCTGCAGT
The DNA here is from genome assembly GCF_019443505.1 of Janthinobacterium sp. PAMC25594. NCBI lineage: Bacteria > Pseudomonadati > Pseudomonadota > Betaproteobacteria > Burkholderiales > Oxalobacteraceae > Janthinobacterium > Janthinobacterium sp. PAMC25594. The sequence goes on along the minus strand of NZ_CP080377.1, from coordinate 6,239,620 downwards.
TTCGAGCTGCTGTATCCGCCGCCGGGGCGCTGGCTGGAAGTGCGCATCTTCCCGTCCAGCGAAGGCTTGACCACGTATATCCAGGACATCAGCCAGCGCAAGGCGGCAGAGGAAAGCTTGCGCCACAGCGAAGAAGACTTGCGCGCGCTGGCCAACTCCATCCCGCAACTGGCCTGGATCGCCAGCTTCGACGGCACCATCGCCTGGTACAACCAGCGCTGGCACGACTACACGGGCACCAGCGCCGAACAGATGGCGGGCGACGGCTGGAGCATCGCCTATGACGCGCGCTACCTGCCGCCCATGTTGCAAGCCTGGAAGACCGCCTTGCGCGATGGCACGCCGTTCGAAATGGAGTTCCCCATCCGCGGCGCGGACGGCCAGTACCGCTGGTTCCTGACGCGCGCCAATCCCGTGCGCGACCGGGGCGGCCAACTGCTGCGCTGGTTTGGCACGAGCACCGACGTCGACCAGGTCAAGCGCGCGCAGGAAGCCTTGCGCGACGAGACGCGCGTGCTGGAATTGCTCAACAACACAGGCGCGGCCCTGGCCAGCACCCTGGACTTGCCGGCCCTGCTGCAGGAAACCGTCGATGCGGCCACGCGCATCAGCGGCGCGCGCTTCGGCGTCTTTTATTATGACGAGGCGGGCGAGGCCCTCCCCTCGGCGCGCGCCGTCAACGGCCTCAGCCTGCGCCAGGCCGACACCGTCGCCGCGGAACTGCGCCAGGGACCGGCCATGCGCGAGAACGACCTGCTGGCCGCACCCGACGCCAGCGCCGATGGCGCGCCGCCGTTGCGCAGCTGCCTGAGCCTGCCCGTCAGTTCGCGCTCGGGCCTGTTGCTGGGGCGCTTGCTGCTCGGCCATCCGCAGGCGGGCATGTTCAGCGCGCGCAGCGAACGCATCGTCTCGGCCATCGCCGCGCAGGCCGCCGTCGCGCTCGACAATACGCGCCTGTACGCGGCCGCCACGCGCGCCGCCGAAGAGCGCAAGGTGCTGCTCGACAGCGAACGCGAGGCGCGCGCCGAAGCCGAGCGCACGAACCAGCTGAAAGACGATTTTCTCGCCACCCTGTCGCATGAACTGCGCACGCCGCTGTCGGCCATCCTGGGCTGGGCCCAGGTGCTGCGGCGCGGCACGCGCGACCAGGCCGACCTGCACCGCGGCCTGCAAAGCATCGAACGCAATGCGCGCGCACAGGCGCAACTGATCGAGGACTTGCTCGACATGAGCCGCATCACCTCCGACAAGGTGTTGCTCGACCTGCAGCCCCTCGCGCCCGCCAGCGTCATCGCCTCGGCCATCGAAACCCTGCGCCCGGCGGCCGACGCCAAGCACATCGCCATCCACAGCAGCATCGCCAGCGATGCGGGCAGCATCATGGGCGACCCCGGCCGTATCCAGCAAGTGATCTGGAACCTGCTGTCGAATGCCCTGAAGTTCACGCCGCAAGGGGGGCGGGTCGATATCGGCGTGCGCCGCGAGGCGAGCCGCCTGGCCATCACGGTGGCCGACAACGGCGTGGGCATCAAGAAAGACTTCCTGCCCCACGTCTTCGACCGCTTCCGCCAGGCCGACGCCTCCACCACGCGCCGGCACGGCGGCCTGGGGCTGGGACTGGCGATCGTCAAGCACCTGGTGGAACAGCATGGCGGCACGGTCACGGCCAGCAGCGCCGGCGACATGCAGGGCGCCAGCTTTACCGTGCGCCTGCCCCTGGGCGCGCCCGCCGCCGCGCGCCAGGCGGGCGGCGCCCCGTCCGCCAGCCCCGACTTGCGCGGCGTCAGGGTGCTGCTGGTCGATGACGAAGCCGATGCGCGCGAACTGACGGAACGCATCCTGCGCGACCACCACGCCGAAGTGCATGGCGCCGCCAGCGTGGCACAGGCGCTGCAACTGCTGGAGCAGGTGCGCCCGCATGTGCTGGTCAGCGACATCGGCATGCCCGATGCCGACGGTTTCGACCTGCTGGCGCAAATCCGCGCGCACGCTTCCCCTGACGCCGCCCGCCTGCCCGTGCTGGCGCTGACGGCATTCGCGCAACCGCAGGATCGCCAGCGGGCGCTGGCCAGCGGCTTCCAGGCCTGGGTCTCGAAACCGCTGGACCCGGCAGAGCTGCTGACGACCGTGGCGCAACTGGCCGCGACGCCCGTCACGGCCCCACTCTTGAAAAGATAATGCAAAGAAATACACACTGCAGAATAAAATGACTATTTTCGTGGGTTGGCCTTCCTACTTTCAGACGCGGCACTGTCCTACAAGCAACTAAGCTGAAATTTGCTACACTGAAATGCAGAAGCACCCCCTGCACGGCAGGCAGGAGACAGGCAGCCTTGGCTGCCATCAGTGGCAGAAGCGAGTTCAAGCGCTGTTGTGCGCCGTATCATGTTGCAAGGCGCTACTATCTTTCCCACCGCCGTCAGCCGATCATCAGCGGTAGAAGCCAGCGTTGCATAGACCGTATTAACCGAGACCCTACATGCCCAGCCAAGATGAGATTTTGAAAGCCAAAATTTTGGTCGTCGACGATTCGCCCGACAATGTCGACCTGATGCTGGAAATCCTGCGCGATGCGGGCTATACCAATGTCACGGCCACCATGCGTCCGGCCCAGGTCTGCCCCCTGCACCGGGAGCATTGCTACGACCTGATCTTGCTGGACCTGCAAATGCCGGAATTGAATGGCTTCCAGGTCATGAAAGGCTTGAAGGAAATCGAGCACGGCGGCTACCTGCCCGTGCTGGCCCTGACGGCGCAGCCGAGTTTCAAGATCGCCGCCCTGGAAGCGGGGGCGCGCGACTTCATCAGCAAACCGTTCGACCTGATGGAAGTGCACAAGCGCATCCACAACATGCTGGAAGTGCGCCTGCTGTACAAGGAACTGGCGCAATACAGCAAGCAGCAGCAGGAACTGGCGCTGCACGACCCGCTGACGGGCTTGCCGAACCGGCGCCTGCTGGAAGACCGCATCGAACACACGCTGCAGCAATCGGCCCGCAGCCGCGGCAAGTCGGCCATCCTGTACCTGGACCTGGATGGCTTCAAGGCCATCAACGACAGTTACGGCCACGGCTATGGCGATGACATCCTGAAAATGGTGGCGGCCCGCCTGGTGGGCGCATCGCGCAAGGAAGACACGGTGGCGCGCATCGGCGGCGACGAATTCGTCATCGTGCTGGGCAACCTGGCCGGCAAGGGCGATGCGCGCGAACCGGCCGCCAAGCTGATCGAAGTCATTTCCGAACCGTATTTCATCAACGACCTGACCTTGCGCCTGTCGACCAGCATCGGCATCGCCATCTACCCGGACGACGCCAGCACCGTCGAATCCCTGCTGGGCGCGGCCGACACGGCCCTGTATGAAGCCAAGCGCGCCGGCAAGAACCGCTTTTGCTGTTCGCCCCACGAAGTGATCGCGTCGCAGGTCAACATGCAAAAGAGCAGCATCCCCTCGATCGCCTGAACGTACTTTCCGCGCGGCACATAAAAAAACCGGCTGGACATCATGTCCAGCCGGTTTTTTATTACAGAGACACTTTATTTCTTGCTAGCCGTCACTTCATGCTGGCCCGCATGCTGGTGGTCCGTTTGCGCATTCACGGTGTCCGGCGCCACTTCGATGCGCGTGATGCCCGCATCGACGGAGATCGGGTCGCTGGCGGGGAAAGTCATTTCGACGGCATCGTCGAGCAACTCTTCCTTGGCCCGCTCTTCGCCGCTCATGCCCTCTTCATCGGCCAGGATGGCCAGCGCGCTGGCCCATTTGACGAAATTGAGGTTGGACAGTTCGCGCACGGTGGTCACGCCGAACGCCTGCTGCAAGGCCTTGGCATCCTTGGCGCTGACGCCGCGCAGGGCGCTGATGGGGGCGTTGACGATGTCGCGGAAGCTTTTGTCGAGGTATTCCTTGTCGACGATGGTTTCGATATTCATGGCATGTCCTTTCGTTTCGGTAAACGGGCCGGTGCTGCGCCCTGCGCCGCGGAGCGGCTATGTTGCATGGGGAGAATGCATGCCCCCACTATGGCAGCGCGCGGCGCCCCGGTATGTGCGCAGCCGTACGCAACGGCGGGAACGGTGCCCCTGGCGCCAACGATAATCTTGCCTATGATATAAAAATGATGGGAGGAGATTAAAATTGCCGAAAAGACAGAAATTTTCCATCCATGCGCCCTGCGATGAAATCCTCATGTATCATCCACCACTTGAATTTGGTCCACCTTTCACCATTCACGGGGCGCTATGTCCGCACAAACAGATCCGAACAAGGAAGCGGCCCAGGCCGATGCGGAACGCGCCGCCGATCTCAGCGAGTTGCTCGGTCATGTCAACACCAGCTGGGACAATGAACGGCGCGCCCTGTCGCGCCAGCTGCACGACAGCCTCGGCTCCTCGCTGACGGCGCTGACCATGCACTTGTCGCTGCTGACGCAAAAAATGCCGCAGGAAGCGGCCTTGCTCGACCGTGCGGCAACCATGAAGCAATTGCTGCTGAATGTGATCGAAACCAACCGGCAAATGCAGATGAAACTGTGGAATGACAAGCTGGAGTTTCTCGGCGTCAATGTCGCGCTGGGCGAACTGGCCGCGCAATTTGCCGACCAGCACAAGATCACCGTGCGCTGCAGCCTGCCCGACGATGAATTGATTTGCCCCCGCAACGTGGGCGTGGCCCTGTTGCGCACGCTGGAAGAAGCGCTCGGCAACATCGCCACGCACGCCAACGCCACAGAGGTGGACATCATCATCGACGACAACGACGAAGCACTGATGATGACCGTCAAGGATAACGGCGTGGGGCTGCCGGCCAGCGAACCCGTCGAAATGAACAAGCACGGCCTGCGCGCCGTGCGCGAGCGCGTGCATTACCTCGGCGGCAGCCTGAGCCTGACGGCCAATCCGCAAGGCGGCACGGCCCTGACCGTCGTCTTGCCGCGCATTAGCCCGAAAGAATAGTCCCTGCCAGGCCGCATAGTGCCAGGACACCGCCGGGCGCCCTGCCCCGCTGAACGATACGACGACAGGAGACCGCATGCAACGACTGATCCCCACCCTGCTGGCAGCGTTGCTGGCCACGAGCGCCGTCCAGGCCGCCAACAACACCGTGCCGCCGCCGGAAACCGTGGACAAGCTGGCCTGGCTGGCCGGCTGCTGGAACGTCGACGGCGCCGAACCCGGCTCCGGGGAACAATGGAGCACGGCCGCCGGCGGCACCCTGCTCGGCACCAGCCGCACCGTCAAGGGCGGCAAGACGACGGCCTTCGAATTCGTGCAGATCCGCCTGACGGAACCGGGGCAACTGGCCTACATCGTGCAGCCGTCGGGCCAGCCGCCCGTGATCTTCAACCTGCTGCGCCAGGACAAGCCGAATGAATTCATCTTCGCCAACCTGGACAATGACTTTCCGAGCCGTATCATCTACCGCCACGACAGCGAGCGCATCTTGCATGCCAGCATCACCGGCAGCTTGAAAGGCAAGCTCACCACCATCGATTTCCCCATGACGCGGGGCCGCTGCGAAGCGGCGCCGATTACGCGCAGCAAATAAAAAGGGGCCGCAAGGCCCCTTTCTGCGCTGACATCCACTTAATTAATGCAGCTTCACCTGCGGCGTGCTGCGCTTGATCAGGAAGCGGCCCATGGCCATGACGGCCGTGCGCACGCTGCCCAGCACGGCGTTGTGGTGCATCAGGTGCAGGCTGACATACATCATGCGCGCGACAAAGCCTTCGACGAACCAGCTCAGGCCCTTCAGCGAACCCATCAGGGTGCCCACCGAGGTGGTGCGGCCGAACGACACGAGCGAACCGTAGTCGAGGTACTCGTACGGCTTGCTTTGCGGCGGCTTGCCCTTCGCTTGCAGCAGGAAAGTTTTCAGCAGGTAATCGGCTTGCTGGTGGGCGGCCTGGGCGCGCGGCGGCACCAGCTTGCCGTCCGGCCCCATGCAGGCGGCGCAATCGCCGAGCGCGAAGATATTCGCATGACCCTGCACATTGAGCATGCCCGTCACTTCCAGCTGGCCGGCGCGGTTGGTCGGCAAGCCCAGGGTCGACAGAAATTCCGGCGCGCGGATACCGGCGGCCCACACGCAGATGTCGGCCGCATAGCTGGTGCCGCTGGCCACCGTCACCTTGTCCGCTTCGATCGTGGTGACGCGCGTATCGGTCACCACGCTGATGCCATGTTGATGCAGCAGTTTCGAGGCGGCGATGGAGACGCGCTCGGGCAGCGGCGCCAGGATGCGCGGCGCCCCTTCGAGCAGGGTGATGCGCACATCCTTGATGGCGTTGAGATTCTGAAAACCATACGCCGCATACACGCCGCTCGCTTCGCGCAATTCGGCCGCCAGCTCCACGCCCGTGGCGCCGCCGCCGATGATGACGATATCGACGCCGGGATGGCCCGCGTCGCCCTGGCGCTGCTCGGCCATGGCCAGCAGTTTCAGCAGGGTCAGACGGAAACGTTCGGCGTCTTCCGTGGCATTCAGGGAAATCGTGTTTTCCTTGGCGCCGGGCACGCCGAAGTAATTCGAGGTGCTGCCCACGGCCAGCACCAGCTGGTCATAGCTGACAGTGCGCTGCGGCAAGAGCTGTTCATCCTTGTCGGTGGCGATGGCGCCCACGGTGAGGCTGTTCGTGGCCGCATCGAGCGCGATCAGGGGGCCATAGACATAGGTAAAACCATTGTCATGCGCCAGCATCTGGTACGACAGGCCTTCCTGGTGAATATCCAGGGTGCCGGCCGCCACTTCATGCAGCGACGGCTTCCAGATATGGTACAGCCGGCTGTCGACCAGGATGACCTGGCCGGGGCCGAGCTTACGGCTGAGTTTGCAGGCCAGCTCCAGGCCGCCTGCTCCTCCCCCTACGATTACGATTTTACTGTGCAAAGATCCTCCTGCGTGTTAATCCCTGTGCCCGTTGCCGTTGCCATTGCCGTGACCATTGCCATTGCCTCGGCCCGGCTTGTCATCATGCTTGTCGCGCTTGTCGTCATGCTTGTCATAGTGCTTGTCATGCTTGTCGTCATGACGGCCGCGGTCGCCATAATCGGGACGGCCATGGTCGCCATGCTGCTGGCGGTAACGGGGCGCATATTGGTTGTTATACCAACTATCCTGGACGAAATAGACCTCTTGGTTACAGGCATTATACTTGCGGCAGTGCTTGGACCAGTTTTTCGCATGGCCGGGCGGCACGCGCAAATAGATGGGGCGGGCCGAATAGTATTGCGGGCGCTGCACGATGACGGGCTGCGCGTAGATCAATTGCGGCGCGGGATAGTCACCTATGTCGATGCGTCCGTAAAAGCCGGGCTGGCCGATGGTGACGGAAACTTGGGCAACGGCGGCGGTACCTGCCGACAGCAGGACGGCGGCGAGAATGAGGGTTTTCATGAGGACACTCCTTTTATCAGTTATGCGGCAATTGTAGACCTTGTGCAAGCCACTGTTTGTTCGCAAGGACACATAAGGAATGCCCTCGCAATTTCACCACAGCTTGCCCAAAGGCACTACCAAGCCGCTGAACAGCGACCAGTCCGGCGACGCCGCCGTCAAGCCGCGCGCCATGCCGATGTCGATGGCCAGCCGTGGCGTGGGACTGTAGGTGGCGGCCAGCAAGAGCTGCGCCGTGGCCGGCGCGCCGCGCAAACGCGTGCCCGACACTTCCGCCGTGGCGCCCCAGCGCGCGCTGACGGGCGTGGAAAAGGAGGTTGCCCAGCCCGTTTGCACCCGGCCCGTGCCGGGGTCGGAGGCGCCCAGGCGCGTGGCGTTCAGGTTGGCGTCCATGTGCACGGCGCCCAGGTCACGGCTGAAAATGCCGTTCAGCGACACGTCGCTCTTGCCGCTGCCGATGCTGTCCTTGGCCGTCGGCAACTTCCAGCCCAGTTCCAGGCCCAGCGCCGTGGCGCTGTCGAGCAAAAAGGCGCGCTTGAGCACGACGGTCGTGTCGCCCACGCCCGTCTCGCGCCGGCCCGTGTCATCGCGCGCGCGCACGAATCCCTCGCCTGCGAGCAGCACGCCCCATTCGGGCGTGAACGCCAGTTTAAACGTGTATGGCAGGCTGGCGCGGCGCGTATCGTCCGTTTTGGACAGCAAGCCGCCGGCCTCGAATTCCAGCTGGCCCGGCACGGGCAGCTGGGCGGGACTGGCCACGGAAGGCCGGTAAGGCAGGACGGGATCGTCCTCCTGCGCCTGCGCCAATGGCGCCAGGGACAGCAGGGAAAAACACAGCAACGGCAAGCGGAGAGAAGACATGGAAGACCCGGAAGTGGCAAATGCGCAATGGCGACAGCCTACCACCAAGCCCGGGTGTGCGTGTTGCGCCGATCCTGCCGCGTTCAGGCCAGGCGCCGCACGCCCTGCCTGGCGGCGGGCGCCGGCCGGCGCAGCGGCGTGACGTTGCTGGCCGGCGCCACGGTCAGCTGTTGCGCCTGGGCATGCAGGCGGAACACGCCCACCAGTTCCGTCAGGATCTGCGCCTGGTCTTGCAGCGATTCGGCCGCCGCGGCCGCCTCTTCCACCAGGGCCGCGTTCTGCTGCGTCACCTGGTCCATTTGCAAGACGGCCTCGTTGACTTGCTCGATGCCGGCGCTCTGTTCGGCGCTGGCGGCCGTGATTTCCTGCATGATGTCGGCCACCTGGCGCACGCTGGTGACGACTTCATCCATCGTCTTGCCCGCGTCATGCACGAGCCTGGAGCCGATTTCCACCTGCTCGACGGAGTCGCCGATCAGGGTCTTGATTTCCTTGGCGGCACTGGCCGAGCGCTGCGCCAGGTTGCGCACTTCGGACGCCACGACGGCGAAACCGCGCCCCTCCTCGCCCGCCCTGGCCGCTTCCACGGCCGCGTTCAAGGCGAGGATGTTAGTCTGGAAGGCGATGCTGTCGATGACGCTGATGATGTCGACGATCTTGCGCGAGGAGGCATTGATCGATTCCATCGTCTGCACCACCCGCCCCACCACGGCGCCGCCCTTGCCGGCCACATCGGAAGCGGCGCCGGCCAGCGCATTGGCCTGGCGCGCGTTATCCGCATTCTGCCGCACGGCCGACGTCAGCTGCTCCATCGAGGATGCCGTTTCTTCCAGCGAACTGGCCTGTTCTTCCGTGCGCGACGACAGGTCGAGGTTGCCCTGGGCGATTTCGCTCGAGGCCGTATGGATGGTGTCCGTGCCCGAACGCACCTGGCTGACGATGCCCACCAGCTTGTCGCGCATGGCTTTCATGGCGAACAACAGGCTGGCGTTGTCATGGCTGGCCGTGCGGATATCGACGGTCAGGTCGCCCTCGGCGATGGCGCCCGCGATCTTGACGGCATACGCCGGTTCGCCACCGAGCTGGCGCGTCAGTCCGCGCGTGATCAGCGCGCCCAGCGCCAGGCCGGCCACCATGCTGCCCAGCACCAGCGCGATCATGAAGCTGCGGCTGGCCTGATACACGCCCGATGCCTGCATGGCCGCCGCCTTGGCGCGCTCTTCTTTTTACAGCGACAATTTATCGAGCATGCCGTCGAGTTCGTCCGCATGCTGCCGCGTCTTGTTGAGCAACTCGACCAGTTGCGCGCTGTGCTGGGCCAGCGGCTCGGCCGCGGCCAGCGCCAGCGCCTGCTGCATGGTGGCGATATAGTCCACTTCGACGGCGGCAAAACGGGCAAACAGTTCCTTGGCGGCCGACGTGACGAACAGCGGCTGGGCCTTGGCCAGGTAGCTTTTATTTAATTCGAGGAATTTGGCGATGTCGGCCTGGCGCGTGGCGCGCTCCTCGGCCGTGGTAGCCAGCAAGAAATTACTACGGGCACGGCCCACCTTGATCAGGGCGATGTTGGCTTCCTTGATATGCGACAGGCCCAGCAATTCGCTGTTGTACATCTGCCCCGCCATGGTGTCGATCTTGCCCATGTTGAAGATGCCGATGCCGGCCACGATGGCCCCCATCAGTGCGACACAAAAAAACGCCGCGATCAGGCGCGTGCCCACCTTCATCTGACTCAACATGATTCCCCCATAGTCCGGCCACCAGTGCTCGAAGAAGCAGCTGAATGTCTTGAATATAGAGAAAATAGCGGGGTAGAAATACGCGCATTGTCACTAAACGATAATAGCTTGATTTATAACAACAAGCACCAGGGCTTGCCGTGCTAGGCAAGCCCTTAATATTAATTTAAAAATAATAATATTATTGAGACATTAATGATCGTGCCTGAGCGGCTTGCGCACCGTCATCTCGACCCCTCCCTTGGCCGCCGGCGCCGGCGGGCCGGCGCGGCGCACCGCTTCCGGCAAGGCGCCCGTCCATTCATACGCCACGCTGCCGGCCGGGTGCTTGTACCAGCCCGGATCGCGGTAATCGCCCGCTTTCTGCTCCTTGCGCACCTTCACCGTGGTAAACATGCCGCCCATGCCGATGGCGCCGAACGGGCCGTCGCCGGCCATCATCGGCAAGGTGTTGTCGGGAATCGGCATCTGCATCTCGCCCATGTCGGCCATGCCCCGTTCGCCCATCACCATGTAGCCGGGTACGAGCTGGTTGATCTTCGCCGCCACGCCCTGGTGGTCGACGCCGATCATGGTGGGTACGTCATGCCCCATGGCATTCATCGTATGGTGCGATTTGTGGCAGTGGAAAGCCCAGTCGCCGAGGTCCGTGGCCGTGAATTCCACGGCGCGCATCTGCCCCACGGCGATATCGGTCGTCACTTCGGGCCAGCGCGATTCGGGGCGCGTCCAGCCGCCATCCGTGCCCGTCACCTCGAATTCATGGCCATGCATATGGATCGGGTGGTTCGTCATGGTCAGGTTGCCCACGCGCACGCGCACCTTGTCGCCCTGGCGCACGACCATCGGGTCGATGCCGGGGAAGACGCGGCTGTTGAAAGTGAACAGATTAAAATCCGTCATGGTCATGATCTTCGGCGTGTAGCTGCCGGGATCGATGTCGTAGTTGCTGAGCAGGAAGACGAAATCGCGGTCCACCTTCATGAAATGCGGGTCTTTCGGGTGCGTCACCCAGAACCCCATCATGCCCATGGCCATCTGCGTCATTTCATCGGCATGCGGGTGATACATGAAGGTGCCGGGGCGCCTGGCAACAAACTCGTACACGAAGGTCTTGCCGGGAGGAATACCTGGCTGGGTCAGGCCCGTGACGCCATCCATGCCGTTGGGCAAACGCTGGCCATGCCAGTGCACGCTCGTGTGTTCCGGCAATTTATTCGTGACAAAGATGCGCACCCTGTCACCCTCCACCACTTCGATGGTGGGACCGGGCGACTGGCCGTTGTAGCCCCACAGGTTCGCTTGCATGCCGGGCGCCAGTTCGCGCACGACGGGTTCGGCCACCAGGTGGAATTCCTTGACGTTGTTGTTCATGCGCCAGGGCAAGGACCAGCCATTCAGGGTGACGACGGGGTTATACGGCCGGCCGTTCGGCGGCGGTGGCGGCGCTTTCGTTTCCGCACCGGCCATGCTGACGGCTTCCGGCAATGACGCCGCCCCCACGCGGCTCACCGCGGCGGCACTCAGGGCGACGGCGCCCGCATTCATGAAAAAGTTTCTACGTGTAATCATCATTATTCCTTGTTGGCAGGACCGCTGCCATTGATGGCGCCTTGCAGCTCAGTTTGCGCGATCCAGAAATCGCGCTGGGTCTCGATGGCGCTGTTCACGCTGGCGACTTGCTCGCGCGCGTCGGCCAGCAGCTCGAACACGCTGGCCAGCATGCCGTTGTAACGCAGCAATACTTCATGCGAAATCGTCTTGCGTAGCGGCACGACTTCATCGCGGTAGTGGCGCGCCAGGTCGTAGGCCGTGCGGTAGCTCGAATACGCCTCGCGCACTTCCGAGCGGGCCCGCACCGCCGTGCCCGCCGTGCGCTGCAGCGACTGCTCGTACAGCGCTTGCGCCCTGGCATTGCGCGCCGCGCCCCAGTCGAACAGCGGCAATTCCAGCGACACTTCATAGCCGTTTTCGCGCGGCGCCTCGCTGCTCTTGTTGGTGTAGCCGACGTCGAGCACGTTAATAAAACCCGTCACCTTGCTCAGGCCCAGCGCGTCGGCCGTGGCATGCGCGTCGAGTTTCGCTCTTTGCACGTCGAGGCGCTGCTCCATCGCCTGCGCCTCGATATTGCCCGCTTCCACCGCCTGGGCCGGCAAGTCGGGCAGACGCGACGGTAAAGTAAAGCTGGCCTGCTTGCCCCACAGGCCCAGCAAGCGCGTCAGGTGCTCACGCGTCACCAATGCCTGGTGCCGCGCGCGGGCCAGGTCGCCGACGGCGTCCGCGTAAAACACTTGCTGGCGCGCCTGGTCGAGGCGGCTCCAGTTGCCCGCCTGCCGCAAGCGCGTGGCCAGTTCGGCGCCCGCCTCGGCCGACAGCAGCGCCCGCTGCATGAACTGTTCCGTCTGCACGGCGGCAACCGCATTGAAATACGCGCGGCGCGTCTCAAGCGCCAGTTGCACGGCACTGCTGGCGGCCTGCAGCTTGGCTTGCTCGAAACGGCCCCGCTCGATGTTGACGCGCAGCGGCATGGTGAGTAGTCCCGCCAGGTCGAAGCTGACGCCGCGGTCGATTTCATTGCCATGGCTGCCGTGCGAGCGGCCGAACGACAGGCCGGGATTGCGCAAGCGCCCCGCCTGCACCAGGTCCGCCTCGGACGCGCCCAGTTCGGCCAGCGCCACTTTCATGCCGTGGTTGTTCATCAGGGCGATGCGCACGGCGCTGTCGGCGTCCAGGGGCTGGGCCAGCAAAGAGGCCAGTTTTTCCTCGCCGCCCTGGTCCGTCAATGCCGCGGGGGCTCCCGTGCGCACGTCGGCCAGCGTGGACACCGTCCGCATGCCGCCATCCTCGCTGAAACTGGCGCAGCCACTGAGCAGCAGGACGGCCGCCAGCGCCAGCGGCGTGAGGCAAGTTGATTTTGTGAAACGGGCCATCTCAATGTCCTTCATGCTGGTGTTGCGGGGACGGCTGGGCGGCCGGTTTGGCATCAGGCTTGGGACCGGGCTTATGCATCGGCATGGTATGGCCCTCCATCTTGTGGCCTTCCATCTTCATCATGCCCATGTGGCCGCCGGCCTTGCCGACTTTGTCGTTGACGGCGCGCCAGGCCTGGTCGGGCGTGGCGTTTTCCTCGGCGGCGGGACGGTAGCCGGCGAAGGCGGAGCGATAGGTGGTGGCCGGCACGGATGCTTGCGCCTCTTGCGGGGCGGACGGGGACTGCGCTGCGGCGGCCAGCGGCAGTACAGCCAGCACGAAGCTGAACAGGTGTTTCATGGTATTCCTTGATTGACAGGGGATAGCGCGGCAGGTGCGCGACTGGAACGCTGGCGCGGCCGCTGCAACGTGCAAGGACGTGCGACGGCCGCACCGCCAGGTTCAACGGGCGGTCAGGCGGAGTGCGTGCTTCTCGGGGGACGTTCGGGACCAGGCGGGATATGCCCGGCGAACAGGGAGTCGGGCGCCAGCGCCGGAGGCGGCGCGCGCAGGGTCAAGGCGTGCAAGGCGGGCATGCCGGGCGGCGCCGTGGCGCCCACGGTACATGCGCCATGGTTGCTGCAATCGTGACCATGCTGGGTGGCGCCGCCATCGTCCATGGCCATGGTCATCGGCTGCTCCTGCATCCGCATGTCGGCCATGTCATGGCACTGGGGCGCCTGCGCTGCCACAACGGTGACCGCTGCCGCCAGCTCGTCCACGCAGCAGCTGCGCATGGCCGACGCAAAGCCCTGCAAGGGCAGCGAGACGGCCAGCAGCCAGAGCAGCGAGCGGGCGAGTGAGCGGAAAAAGGCGCGGTTCATGGCACAACTATAAACCTTCCCACATGAGGAAGGTCAAGCCCCTATTTGCGCACGTAGCCGTGCGTCAGCCAGATGACGTACGCGCCATAATATCCCTGCCCTTCGAACAGGGCCTGGCCATCGGCAAAAGTCACTTTCCGCACTTCATTGATGGTGAAATACGCGCGGCCATCGGCCGCCTCGACGTCGCCCCAATGGCGCGCGCGCGGTGGCAGGTAGCCGCTGGCGCGCCCGATGGCGGCCAGCAGGTCGCCGATCATGAAGTCGACCAACATGTCGACCAGCAGCGGCCGGCGCCCCGCCAGCATGGCCGTGATGTCGGGGTAGCCCGCTTCCTTGAGTTCGGGCAAGTCGCTTTCCTCGTCCTGCAAGTCGTCTTCGCGGCAAGTCTGGATAAAACTGTTGAACGGTTCGTCGAGCAGGCCCGCCAGCGCCGCTTCCGGCACGCTCAGGCGGAACGGGTGCAGCGGCAGCGCGCTGTGCTGGCCATAGTTGAGTTCGCGGCAGCCGAGGAAGGCCAGCGGGTGCCGTTGGCCACCGACCTCGCAGCGGATGCCCGATACCTGCGATACCTGCGCCATCAGCTGCCCATCCCCGCCGCCCGCATCAGCAGGCGCATCACCCACGCGGCCAGGCCCAGGGTGGCCACGCTGGCCAGCCAGATGCCGGCCAGCCATGCCAGTCGTTTCCGCCATGATTGTTGTACCTGTTCAAATTGTTTCATCAGTGATACCCATCTTCCGGGTGGACTTTGCCACGAAACACATAATATGACCACACCGTATACATCAGGATGATGGGGATGATGAACAGCGCCCCCACCAGGGTAAAACCCTGGCTTTGCGGTGGCGACGACGCCTCCCAGATCGATACCGACGGCGGGATGATGTTGGGCCACACGCTGATGCCCAGGCCCGTGTAGCCGAGGAAGACCAGGGCCAGGGTGCACAGGAAAGGCGCCGTCTGCCGCCCGCGCCGCAGGGAGCGCAGCAACAGCCAGCCCACGCCCGCCACCAGCAGCGGCACGGGCAGGAAGCAGAACAGTTGCGGCAGCGCAAACCAGCGCGCGGCGATGGCCGGATCGACCAGGGGCGTCCAGACGCTGATGATGGCGATCACGCCCAGCAGCAGCCACACGAGCGTGCGCGTGATGCGTCCCGCGCGCGCCTGCAGGCCGCCGTCCGTCTTCATGATCAGCCAGGTGCTGCCCAGCAAGGCATACGCCACCACCAGCCCCACACCCGTGAACAGCGAGAACGGCGTGAGCCAGTCCAGCGCGCCGCCCGCATAGCTGCGATTCACCACCGGCATGCCCTGGATGTAGGCGCCCAGGGTCACGCCCTGGAAAAAGGCGGCCGCCACCGAGCCGCCGATAAACGCCTTGTCCCACACATGGCGCTCATGCTCGCGCGCCTTGAAGCGGAACTCGAAGGCCACGCCGCGGAAGATCAGGCCCATCAGCATGAAGCTGAGCGGCAGGTAGCAGGCGCTGAGCACCACGGAATAGGCGAGCGGAAAGGCCGCCAGCATGCCCGCACCGCCCAGCACCAGCCAGGTTTCATTGCCATCCCAGACGGGCGCGACCGTATTCATCATCACGTCGCGCTCGCTCTTCTCCCGGAAAAACGGGTACAGGATGCCGATGCCCAGGTCGAAGCCATCCATCACCACATACATCATGATGCTGAACAGGATAATAATGGCCCACAGTAGTGGCAGATCAATGCCCATGCGAATGTCCTCCTTGTGCCGCAGACAGTGGCCGAGCGGGTGTACGCTCCTGGCCCGGTCCGCCGTGCTCGACGCGCTCGCCCTCATGCGGCTGCGGCCCCACGCGGATCAGGCGCAGCAGGTAGCCGATGCCCGTGCCGAAGACGGCAAAATAAATGACGATGAACAGCAGCAGGGTGATGCCCAGTTGCGTGGCGCCGTGCGCCGAGACGGCGTCTTGCGTGCGCAGCAAGCCGTACACGGTCCACGGCTGACGGCCGATCTCCGTCGTGTACCAGCCGGCCAGCATGGCCACCAGCCCGCTGGGCCCCATCCACAGGGCGCAGCGCAGGAAGAGGCGCGAGCGCCACAGGGTGCCGCGCCAGCGCAGCCACGCACTCCAGATGCCCAGCGCGATCATCAGCATGCCCAGGCCCGCCATCAGGCGAAACGACCAGAACACGACGGCGGAAGGGGGCCGGTCGCGCGGAGCGAAATCCTTCAGCGCGGGGATCGTGCCATTCCAGTCGTGCGCGAGGATCAGGCCACCCAGGCGGGGGATTTCCACCTTGTACAGAGTTTCCTCGCGCGCCATGTCGGGCCAGCCGAACAGGATCAGCGGCGTGCCCTCGTTGCCGGTGTTTTCCCAGTGGCCTTCCATGGCGGCGATCTTCGCCGGCTGGTGCTCCAGCGTGTTCAAGCCGTGCAGGTCGCCGATCACGGCCTGGATGGGCGCGACGATCAGCAGCATCGACAAGCCCATCGTCATCATCTTGCGGATGGCCGCATTGTCATTACCGCGCAGCAAATGCCAGGCGGCCGACGCCACCACCAGCAAGGCCGTGGCGAGAAAGGCGGCCACGCTCATGTGCAGCAGCCGATACGGGAACGATGGGTTGAAGATGACGGCCAGCCAGTCGACGGGCACGATGCGCCCGTCGATGATGGCATGGCCCTGCGGCGTCTGCATCCAGCTGTTCGAGGCGATGATCCAGGTGGCCGAGATCAAGGTGCCCAGCGCCACCATGGCCGTGGCGAACATGTGCAAGCCTGGCCCCACGCGGTGCCAGCCGAACAGCATCACGCCGAGGAAGCCCGCTTCCAGGAAGAAGGCCGTCAGCACTTCATAGGCCAGCAGCGGGCCCGTGATGCTGCCCGCGTAATCGGAAAAGAAACTCCAGTTGGTGCCGAACTGGTAAGCCATGACGAGGCCGGAAACGACGCCCATGCCGAAATTGACGGCGAAAATCTTCGACCAGAAGTGGTACAGGTCGCGGTACACGCCATCCTGCGTGCGCAGCCACGCCGCCTCCAGCACCGTCAGGTAGCTGGCCAGGCCGATGGTGATGGCAGGAAAAATGATGTGGAACGAGATGGTGAAGCCGAACTGGACGCGCGCCAGTTCCAATGCAGTAAGCCCTAACATGTGTTGCCTTCCCGACGTGTGACGTCTGTTTTACCCAGGCCTCCAATCTAGGCTTTACGGGCAAAACATAACAGACTCAGAAATCGGAGAAAACATAGGATCAGTTTGACGTTTGCCGAATGACAAGGTCAATCTGATCCGGCGCAAAAACGCCTCAGACAGGCTCGGCGAGGCCCACGCGGTTGCGTCCATTTTCCTTGGCCACGTACAGGGCCGCGTCGGCCGCCAGCAGCACGGCGTCCGCACCGAGCACCTTGCCCGCCCCCTGTTCCGACGACACGACGCCCAGCGACACCGTGACGGGACCGGCGCCGGGGATCTTGGCGGCGGCCACCCGGGCGCGCAGGCGCTCGGCCACCTGCAGCGCCACGTCGAGGTCGGCCTCGGGCAGCAGCATGATGAATTCATCGCCGCCATTGCGGCACAGCACGTCGGCATCGCGCGAGCAGGCGCGCATCAGTTGCGCCAGGTGCAGGATGACTTCATCGCCCACCGCATGGCCCCACTGGTCGTTGACTTGCTTGAAATGGTCGATGTCGATGGCGATGACGGAAAACGGCCGCGCCTGCGCCTGCCAGGCATCCAGCGCCGCCGCCATGCCGCGCCGGTTCGACAGGCCCGTCAGCGGGTCCGTCTGCACGTCGAATTTCAGCTTGCCGATCTTTTTCTGCAGCAAGGACATTCCCACCAGCAAGGCGCGCTTGATCTGCGCCGCTTCCAGATACCAGGCGCGGATGCCGCCGATGCGCTCGGACATGCCGGGCGCGTCCATGCGGCTGGCGCTTTCGGCCAGCTGCACCAGGGGCCGTGAAATGAGGCGCGCCAGCCACCAGATGAACGGCAGGCTGAGCAAGGCAATGGGCAAGGAATACCACAAGGTGTTGAGCATCAGCTGGTTCAGCGGCGCCAAAGTGGCGGCCGTGGGCCGCTGGGCCACGATGCCCCAGCCCGTTGACGGCAGCACGGCATAGCCGGCCAGCATGTCCGTGCCCCGGCTGTTGACGGTGCTCCCGCTGCCGCTTTCCTGGCGCAGGATGGCGTCGATCACGGTATTCTTGCCGGCCACTTCGCCGACCCGCGAAGGATCGGGGTGGTACAGCAGGCGCCGGCTCTGGTCGACCACATAGAGATACGAACCATCGCGGTAGTAATGCTGTCCCAGCAAGGTGAACAGGATGTTTTTCTGCTTCAGGTAAATCGACCCGCCCACATAGCCCAGATAGCGTCCGCCGTGATCGAACACGGGATGGGAAATGAAGACCACCAGGTTGCCCACCGACGACATATACGGCCGGGTGATCAGCGGGCGGCGTTCGCGCAGCGCCAGGCGCGCCCCTTCCGAGACCAGCTGGCTGTTCTGCAGGGCCAGCGTCTCGGGCGACACGCCCAGCACCTTGCCCTGCGCATCGACGATCAGGACGGAATTGAAGCTGTTGGTCTGCCCGCGCAAGCGTTCAGCTTCCATCTTGAGGGCGGCCGGGTCGGCAAAATGCCGGGGCAACTGGCCGGCGCTGTAGGCCAGTTGCTGGCGCGCCGCCAGCAGGAAGTTTTCCGTGCTGCTGGCCAGCTTCAGCGCATACGCGTAGTTCGCCTCCAGGGTCGTATCGATCAGCAACTGGCGCTGCACCTGATACGTGGCATAAAAGCTGTTACCCAGGGAGAGCACGGCGCTGGCAAACGCCACCAGCACGATCAGACGGCGCAGATTGATGCGCAACAGAGGTTGCGCCACAGGTTGAAGCGGCATGGAAGAGACGGGGCAGCGTAGGATTGCGCCTGAAAAAAAAGCCCATTATACATGTCCATACAGCAACAAAGTGCCATGAACAACGGTTTATTGCCCCAGTTGTCCCCGTCCGACAAGCCTGGGCCATTCAGGCATGCACGGCGTGCTTGCGTACCCAGTCCGCGTAGCGCTGCATCCAGCCCTGGAAGAAACCGAGGCTGGCCGGACCGATGCCGCCATGCTCGTCGAACAGGCCATCCTTGGCCTGGATAAACATCTCTGGCTGGCCCAGCAGTGGCACGTCCAGGTAAGCGAGCACATTGCGCAAATGCTGCTGCGCCAGCGCCGTGCCCGTGGCACCGACGGACACGCCCAGCACGGCGCCCGGCTTGCCGCCCCACACGCTCTGGCCATACGGACGCGAGCCGTGATCGAGGGCGTTTTTCAGCACGCCGGGGATCGAGCGGTTGTATTCGGGAGTGAGAAAGAGCAAGGCTTGCGATGTGGAAATGTCCGATTTGAGGCGCAGCACCTGCTCCGCCTGCGCGCCATCGTCATCCTGGTTGTACAGCGGCAAGTCACCGATGTCGATATGCTTAAAAGAAAACTCGGGCGGCGCCAGCTTGACGATGGCGTCGGCCAGCTTGCGGTTGAAGGAATCCTTGCGCAGGCTGCCGACGATGATTGCGACTTGATATTGGCTCATGAAAATCCCCGATGATGGTTAAGAAAAAGCCCTGAGGTGCGATGCACGTCAGGGCTATCTTGCCACACAATCATCGCTTTCGCGCTGCTTAGCGTGCCAGGCCTCGGTATTCGCGATAGTAGCGCCCGCCCAGGTTCGTCAATACCTCGTAGCCGATGGTATTGGCCATGGCCGCCACGGCGTCGACCGGGTGTTCGGCGCAGATCAGGTCGACCAGGCTACCCGGCGCGACGCGCTCCTGTGCGATGGCGCTGACGTCCAGCGTAATCGAATCCATCGAGATGGCGCCGATCTGCGGCACTTTCACGCCATCGACGATGGCCAGGCCCTGGTTGCTCATGCTGCGCAGCCAGCCATCGGCATAGCCGACGGAAATCGTCGCCACCTGGCGCGGCTCGCTGGCCGTGTAGCGGCGGCTGTAGCCCACATGGTCGCCGGCGGCGATGGTGCGCGTCTGCATGACCTTGCCTTGCAGCCGGACCACGGAGCGCAGCGGATTCGGCTCGCCGCCCTGCGGCCCGATGCCGTACAGGGCCGCACCAGGACGCACCAGATCGAAGTGAAAATCGGGCGACAGGAAAATACCCGAGGAATTGGCCAGGCTGGCGCGGTACTGCGGCAAACGGGCGCGGATGGCGATGAAACGGGCCAGCTGCTCGCCATTCATCGGGTTGGCGCGCTCGTCGGCGCACGCCAGGTGGCTCATGATGTAGCGCACCTTGATGCCGTCGAGAAAGTGGTCATCCAGCAGCCAGGCGTCGATTTCCTGCGGCGACAGGCCCATGCGCGACATGCCCGTATCCACCTGCACGATGGCGTCCAGGGTTTTCCCCAATGCCTTGGCGTGCGCGCGCCAGCCCGCCACCTGCGGCTCGCTGTTGAGCACGGGCGTCAGGCCATGGGCCGTGAATTCGCCTTCCGTATCGACGGGCGGGCCGTGCAGCACGAAGATGGCCGCGTCGGGCGCCACGTGCGGGCGCAGGCTGATGCCCTCTTCCAGGTGGGCGACGAAGAAATGGCGGCAACCCTCTTCATACAGGGCCGCGCCCACTTGCGCGGCACCCAGGCCATACGCGTCGGATTTGACGACGGCGGAACAGGCGGCCGGGTGCGCCTTGTCGCGCAACAAGCGGTAGTTGGCGCGCACGGCATCGAGGTCCACCGTCAGGATGGCGCCGCTACGTTCCTTGGCAGGCATGCTGGCCGCCATCTCAGGCTCCCGCGTATTGCAGTTTGCCGCCGCGCTGCGCGCCGCTGTAGCGGCTGACGGACAGGTCGTCGGCCAAAATCGCCGGCTGTTTCGACGACATCAGGTCGGCCAGCAATTGCGCCGAACCGCAGGACATGGTCCAGCCCAGGGTGCCGTGGCCCGTGTTGAGGAACAGGTTGCGCAGCGGCGTGCGGCCGACGATCGGCGTGCCGTCCGGCGTCATCGGGCGCAAACCTGTCCAGAACGTGGCTTCCGCCGTGTTGCCGCCGCCGGGGAACAGGTCGTTGACGACCATTTCCAGGGTTTCGCGGCGGCGCGGGTTCAGGTTCAGGTTGTAGCCGGCGATTTCCGCCATGCCGCCCACGCGGATGCGGTCGTCGAAACGCGTCACGGCGATCTTGTAGGTTTCATCGAGGATGGTCGACACGGGCGCCTTGGCCGCATTGACGATAGGCACGGTGATCGAATAGCCCTTCAATGGATACACGGGAATGTCGAGCAATGGCTTCATGAAGCCCGTCGAGTAGGAACCGAGGGCCACCACATAGGAATCGGCCTTGACGACTTCCGCGCCGCATTGCACGCCAGCGATTTCATCGCCCTGCGTCAGCAAGGCATCGATGGACACGCCATAGCGGAACTTCACACCCAGCGCCTCGGCCATTTCCGACAGGCGCGTGGTAAACAGCTGGCAATCGCCCGTTTCATCGTTGGGCAGGCGCAAGCCGCCGAACAGCTTGCCCTTGACCGCTTCCAGGGCCGGCTCGGCGCGCGACAGCTCGTTGCGCTGCAACACTTCGTACGGCACGCCCGCATCCTTGAGCACTTCGATATCCTTGGCGGCGTCGTTGTATTGTTTTTCAGTGCGGAACAATTGCATCGTGCCTTGCTGGCGGCCTTCATACGTGATGCCGGCCTCGGCGCGCAGCACCTTGAAGCAGTCGCGGCTGTATTCGGCCAGACGCACCATGCGTTCCTTGTTCACGGCATACGCTTCCGGTGTGCAATTACGCAACATCTGCCACATCCATTTCAGCTGGGCGGCGCTGCCGTCGAGCGAGATGGCCAGCGGCGCGTGGCGCTGCATCATCCACTTCACGGCTTTCAGGGGAATGCCGGGCGCGGCCCATGGCGAAGCGTAGCCGGGCGAGATTTGCCCCGCATTCGCGAAGCTGGTTTCCAGTGCCGGGCCCGGCTGGCGGTCGATGACGGTCACCTCATGTCCTGCCTTGGCCAGATAGTAAGCACTGGTGACGCCGATGACGCCGCTACCCAGAATCACGATACGCATAGTTTCCTCATTATATTTTTTAGGCTATTGCCAGATTAACCGCTATCATATTGGGAAAGAGCCAGTATTTGTTCACGTATAAATCGAGATATTCAGCAATAAATCATGAGAATCCTTAAAGAATCGGCACGTGGCCTCGACAAGCTGGACCGCCACATCCTGCGCATCCTGCAGCAGGATGGCCGCATCTCGATGAAAGACCTGGGCGAACAGGTGGGCCTGTCGATCACGCCCTGCATCGAGCGGGTCAAGCGCATGGAGCGCGACGGCGTCATCACGGGCTACCACGCCAAGGTGAACCCGGCCGCGCTGGGCGCCAAGCTGCTCGTCTTTGTAGAGATTACTCTCAATCAAAAGTCGGCGTCCGCCTTCGAGCAATTCCGCCGCGAAGTGCTGCAGATTCCCGAGGTGCAGGAATGCCATCTGGTATCGGGCGACTTCGATTACCTGATCAAGGCGCGCATCCATGAAATGGCCGAGTACCGCAAACTGCTGGGCGACATGCTGCTGCAGCTGCCGGGCGCCGCGCAATCGAAAAGCTATGTGGTGATGGAAGAAATCAAGGAAACCCTGGCGCTCTCGACCGACGTGCTGCAGAGCCGCTAAAGGTAGCGCCAGGCGGCACCAAAGGCATCATCTTGTGCGCCTTTGTATAATCTTGTAGCACATTCGTGGCGACCCACGCACACTCCCGACATGACATCACGCCCGTCCCCTCTGAGATCGGAAGCAGTGATGCACACTGGGAGTCCCTATGAACACATTGATAAAACTGGCAGCTTCCTGCCTCGCGGGCCTGGCCGTGGCCATGTGCACCGCCAGTGAATACAAGGTCAACCGCGCGCCCGACAATGGCGCCATCTATCAGAACATCAAGGTCGGCAAGACCACTCGCCTCGACCTCGACGCGGCCCTGGGCAACGCCACCGTCGTCAGCTTCGATCCCGGCTATGAAGTCTGGGTCTACAAGAACCAGTTGCAAGCGCCCAGGGTGACACGACTGCTCCCCCTGCTGGGCGAAAAAGGCACGCGCGAAGTGGCCGTCATGTTCGATCAGGCGGGTGTCGTCAAGAAATTCCGCATCCACGAGCCGCGCAAGTAGGTCGCGCAGCGAACGGGCGCCGCCTGCCACGCTGGCTGGCTATACTGGCTGCTGGCTACCGCCGCCCACCGCTCACCTACCCAGCAAGGAGTTCCCATGCGCCTGCCCCTGATTGCTCCGAAAGACCTGACGCCCGAACAGAAGCCGCTGTATGACGATATGCGCAAAGGCATCACCAGCAATTTCAACGACTTCATCGCCGTGCGCGAAGACGGCGCCCTGATGTGGCCATGGAATCCGTGGCTGCACGAACCGGCCATCGGCAAGGCCATCTGGGACCTGACCCTGGCCATGACGGCCAACGCCACGTTGCCCGACAACGTGCGCCAGATTGCCATCCTGGTGGTCGGTGCGCGCTACAACGCCGCCTATGAAATCTACGCCCACATCGCCGTCGCGGAGCGCGAAGGCATGTCGGCCGAGCGCCTGGCCACGCTGGTGGCCGACGTCAAGCCCGGCGACCTCGACAAGCACGAGAGCATCGCCTACGACCTGGCCTACGCGCTCAGCCGCGCCGGCACGCTGCCGGAGCCGGTGTACCGGCTGGAGCTGGCCACCTTTGGCCAGCACGGCACCAACGAGCTGATTTACCTGGTGGGCCTGTACGCGCTGGTCTCGACCACCCTGAACGGCTTCAACGTGCCGGTGCCGGAACGCGACTGAAGGGCCTTGCCCCTGCCCATGTGCCGCGATGGGGAGCGCCGGTGGAAGCGCTCTTGCTCTACACTGGCGTTTTATCCTCTGCAACTTCCATGCAACTACCCGCAAGCCTCGCCCACATCTCGGTCGAACCAGACTGGCAACACACGACTGCGTATCCACCGCTCGGTTTCACCCCGTTCTTTGAAGGCGCACTGGGCAATGGCGACACGTTCGGCCTGTACTGGCCCATCGGGCGCGAAGCGTACGAACCGATCGTCGTCGAAACGTGGCACGACGAGTGGCGCCTCCAGCCGCACTTTTCCAGCCTGGCGGCGTTTTTGCAAGCCTACGCGGCAGCGGAGGACGAGTATGTCGGCACGCCATCGCTGGCCGACGACCCGACTTCGCCGCGCGCCGCCTATCTGGAAGCCAAGGAACAGATCGCGCAGCGCAACCCGGACGCGGCCATCGCGCTGCTGGAAGCGGCGCTGGCCATCGTGCCCGAATATACGGACGCGCTGGTGCTGCTGCATGGCCAGTACGTGCGCGCGGGCAGAATCGGGGAAGCCGTCAAGGTGGCCATCGATGCCATCATTTCACCACCGTCGTTTGGCGGCCCGCCATTCAAGGCCTTGCAATGGCTGCGCACGCAGCCGGTGCCGGACGGGGAACTCGACCCCATCTGGCGCGCCTGCGGGCAATTATCGTTCAACTTTGGCGGCAGCAAGGAAAATGCCGATTATCCCGTGCTGCTGGCCGCCATCGCCACCTATGTGGAGCAGGGCAAGCACCTTCGCGCCTCGCCCCTGATGCAGACGTATGCCGAACTGATGAGCGCGGAAACCATCTCGTTCCAGCAACGCTATGGCTTCGAGCCGGCCGCCTTCATCGCGCGGCAGATCGCCGTCAGTGCGCGGCTCCCGCACGGCAGCCGCGCCCCGGCAGCGCCATCGCTGCCCGGCAAGGACTAGTTGCTGCCGGCACAGCTTGCCCTCCTGGCTGACGACATCAGCGCCACATTATTTGACATATTTGTCATATTTGTTTTTCCCATACTGCCAGCCACACTTGTATCCATAAAGAAACATATACGGCCATTCAGCATTCTCATCCATGAGAACAAGAAAAATTCGGCATCTGGCACAGAAAAATCTCAAATACTATTTGACTAATTTATTGAATATTTGTTTAATTAGGTATATTTAATTTATTTGTTTTTTCGGATGCCGAGGCAAGCCTGACTGACACGTGACGCAAACAGTCAGGCGCCGTTGTGCCGGCGCGCGCGCCGGTCTGAGAACATGGAGATCGCAATGAACCACCGAATGACGGAAGCTGACCAGGCAAAGCAAGGCATGGCGGGTGTTGGCCTGGCGGCCGCGCTGGGCAAGATGCAAGGCCTGTTGCAATTCGATTTGCACGGCCGCGTGAGCAACGCCAACCAGATCGCGCTCGATCTGTTCGGCTATCAGCGCGACGAACTGCTGGGCCAGCCCCACCAGTTGCTATGCACGGTCACGCGCGACCGGCAGCAGGAGGAGCGGGAATTCTGGCGCCTGCTGGCCGAGGGCCAGTCACAGTGCGGCGATTTTCGGCGCGTGGACAGGCAAGGACGGGAACTCTGGATACAGGCGCGCTATGTCCCGCTATCGCACGATGGTGGACAAGCCGACCACGTCATCGTGCTCATCGACGACATCACGGCCAATATGCGCTCGCGCCTGGATTTTTCGGGCAAGATCCAGGCCATTGAGCGGGTCCAGGCCGTGATTGAATTTGATCTGCAGGGCCGCGTGTTGCGCGCCAACGACAACTTTCTGCGCACCTTCGGCTACCAGGAACAGGAACTGCTCGGCCAGCACCACCGCATGTTCTGCACTGCGGAAGATGTGCAGGCCAGCAGCTACCGGCAATTATGGGAAGGCCTGGAACGCGGTCAATTCCAGTCCGGCGAGTTCCGCAGGATTGACAAACTGGGCCGCGAAGTCTGGATACAGGCGTCCTACAACCCCATCCTGGATATCGATGGCCGGCCGCTAAAGGTGATCAAGTTTGCCACCGATATTACCGCCGCCAAGCGCCTCAGCTCCGAGACGGCCGGCAAGATCGATGCCATCGCCCGCTCGCAAGCGGTGATCGAATTCGACATGCGGGGCATCATCCTGACGGCCAACAGCAATTTCCTGCGGGCAGTCGGCTACACGCTGGAAGAAGTACAGGGACAGCACCACAGCATGTTTTGCGATGACATGCTGGTGCAGAGCGAGGCTTACCGTAACTTCTGGGCCGATCTCGGCGAAGGCAAATTCAAGAGCGCCCGTTTTCACCGGCTTGCCAAGCATGGCGCCGCCATCTGGCTGCAGGCTACCTACAATCCGATTCTCGACACCAACGGCCGTGCCTTCAAGGTCGTCAAATTCGCCATGGACATCACGCAGCAAGTCGAGCGCGAACAGACCGTCAGCAGTCGCGTCGCCGGCATCGGCGATGTCATGCAGGAGCTCGCCGGCGCCATCGACAGCATCGGCCAGGGCGCCGCGCATGCGAACACCATCGCACAGCAAACGGAACAGCATGCCCGGCAGGGGCGCGTACTGCTGGGCCAATCCATCGATTCCATCCTGGAGATCCAGAAATCGTCGCAGGACGTACATGAAATCGTCAGCACGATCAGCGATATCGCGATCCAGACCAACCTGCTGGCCTTCAATGCCGCCGTCGAGGCGGCCCGCGCCGGGGAACATGGCCGCGGTTTCGCCATCGTGGCGGATGAAGTACGCAAACTGGCCGAAAAATCCGGCGACGCGGCCCGCAACATCGCGCGCCTGATCGATAGCACCATCAGCCGCGTCGATCAAAGCGGCACCCTGTCGGAACAGGTGCGTCAATCGTTCGAACAGATCCGTGATTCCGTCCATAACACGACACAATCGATCGGCCAGATCGACCAGGCCACGGCGGCCCAGGTCGACTCCAGCAGGCACGTGGCGCAACTGCTGACCGAGCTGCAAGCGACAACCGCCGCGGAGCACTGAGCATGGCGGCCCCGGTAGCGGCGGCACAGGATTACGTGCGGGTAAGGATAGGCGCGCTGCAGGTGGGCATTGCATCTTCCTGTGTACGCCAGGCGCTGGCGCGTCCCGCCGGCGTGCTTCCCGTGCCAGGCGCGACAGGTGCCCTGGCCGGCGTTTTCTCGCATCAGGGCCAGCTGATTCCCCTGATCGACTTGCGCCCCTGGCTCCACATGGCGGCCGATACGCCCTGCGCTTACGTGCTGTTGCTGGTGACGGACGGCCTCCTGGCCGGGCTCGCCGTCGATGCCGTCTCCAGCGCGCAGAAGATTCATCCTGAGCACATTGAGCAGGTGTACCACGACGACGAACCTGACCACTTCTTCCGTTACGTCGCGCGCCCCACTGGCGATGATGAACTGCTGAACTTGCTGGAGCCGCAGCGCCTGATGCTGCGGGCACAAGCCTGGACCCGCACGGCGGATATGCAAGCAGGGGTCGATGCGCCACCCGACCTGGCCCGCACCGGCCCTGCCATATCGCTGGCCCTGTTCGAACTGGCAGGACGCGTGCTGGCACTGCCCTCGACGCTGGTGGCCGAAGTCCTGCCCTGCCCGCCAATGGACACGGCATTCGGCTGGAATGGACCATTGGCCGGGGTAGCCGGCTGGCGCGGTCGCCAGGTGTATGTCCTCAATGGCGCCGTTTTCAGCGGTGCCTTGCCGGTACCGCCAACGCCGCCGCCCCTGCTGGCGGTGCTGGAACGCGACGGCCTCTGCCTGGGGCTACGCATCGACAAGACGCTGGCCGTGCGCGACATCGATTGCAGCCAGCTCCTGCACGGGACGGACGGGCCTTGCAGCCACCCACTGGTGGCCGCCACCATCACGGCGGAATCCGGCCCGCCACAACTGCTGCTCGATGACGCGGCCTTGCTGGCGCTATGTCCACAAACATCGCGGGAAACGCGCGCGCAAGTGCAGGCGCTGGCGCAAGACAGGCGCAGCAGCGATGCCTACATCGTCTGCGATGCGGGCGAAGAACTGGCATTGCCGATGGCCGCCATCGTCACCATCGTGTCCCTGCCTGCCGACATGCACGCCCCCTCGCCCGACGACCCGGCCGCGCCGTCTGGCAGCTTTACCTGGCAAGGACGCACGCTGCCATTGATCGCGCTCGGCCCCCAGGGTGCGCCAACGGCGCGCATTGTCGTCATCGAGCACGCGACACGGCACTTTGGCTTGCTGGTGCGTAATCTCGTCACCCTGGTACCCGCCTACGCGGCGACAAAAACCAGCTTCAGCCAGTTCGGCGGGCAAGCGCAGACGATGATTACACTCGATTCACCGGAAGGAAAAACCAGCTACCGCGTATGGGAACCAGAGGAACTGGCTGGCGTCACAAGCCATGCGCGTTGATCTCAGCGCTCCACGCACGCCTGTTTCTCGCGGAACAGCTTGCGGTACGCCGACGGCGACGTCTGCAAGCTGGCGCGGAAATGCTGGCGCAGCGACAGGGCCGTGCCGAAACCGGCCTCTTGCGCCACAACATCGATCGAGGCCGCGCTTTTTTCCAGCATGCCTTGCGCATGCGCAAGACGCTGGTTCAGCAGCCATTGCTTGAACGACGTGCCCATGGCCTGGCGGAAGTGGCGCGTAAAATTGCGCCGGCTCATGGCGGCCCGTTCGGCCAGCGCGTCGATGCTGTGTGCCTGGTCCAGCCTGGCCGTCACGCCAGCCAGCACCTCGGCAAAGCGCCCTTCGCTGCCGGACACGGGCAGCGGGCGCTCGATGAACTGCGCCTGTCCGCCCTGGCGGTGCGGCGCCACCAGCAGCCGGCGCGCCACGCGGTTGGCCACCTCGGCGCCGGCCAGCTGGCGCAGCAGGTACAGGCAGCAATCGAGACCGGCCGCCACGCCGGCCGACGTCAGCACGCCGCCATCGTCCACGTACAGCACTTCCCGGTCCACCCTGACCTTCGGATAGCGGGCCGCGAGGCGCTCGGCCATGCCCCAGTGCGTGGCGGCGCGCTTGCCATCCAACAAGCCCGCCTGCGCCAGGGGAAACGCGCCCAGGCACAGGCCCACCATGCGCGCGCCGCGCCCGCTGGTCGCCTGCAGCGCCGCGACCAGGGACGGCGCGGCATCGCGGCAATCGTCGTGCCAGGCCGGCATGATGACGATATCGGCGCCCTCCAGCCCTTCCAGTCCACACTCGGGCGTGATGGAAAAGCCGGCCGCCGTGCGCAAGGGCGCGGGATCGGCCGCACAGACGCGCACGTGGAAAGGCGGCAGGTCGGCCTCGTCCGTCTGGGCGCCAAACACGAGGCAAGGCACGGACAAGTGAAATGGCATCATGCCGTCGAAGGCGATCACGGCCACGCTCAAGGGGGAAGAAGAAGGAATAGTAGGCATGGCCCGATTTTATCGTAGATAGGCCTTCGGGCCACTTTTTGTTTGTGCCGCGCGGCTTGAAAATGGCTGTATCGGGGAAGTCCTTCCTCTTTCAACCATTCAGGAGTCACGCATGTCCAACACTACCGCACCACGCCGCGCCCTGCTCGTCATCGATGTACAAAATGAATACTTCACGGGCGACATGCCCATCGAATATCCGTCCGTCGAGATTTCCCTGCCGAACATCGTCACCGCCATGGCCGCCGCCCGCGCCGCCGGCATGCCCGTGATCGTCGTCCAGCACGATGCGCCGGAAGCTTCCCCCATCTTTGCAAAAGGCAGCGACGGCTGGCAGTTGCATCCGCAAGTGGCCGCGTTTGCCGCCGACCACCGCATCAACAAAAGCATGGGCAGCGCGTTTGCGGGCACGGACTTGCGCGCCTGGCTGGAAAACCACAGTATCGATACCCTGACGGTGACCGGCTACATGACGCACAACTGCGACGCCGCCACCATCTACCACGCCGCGCACGACGGCTTGCAAGTCGAATTCCTGCAGGACGCCAGCGGCACCCTGCCCTACGCGAATGCGGGCGGCATGGCCAGCGCCGAGGAAATCCACCGCGTCTTCAGTACCGTGTTCCACTCGAATTTCGCCGCCGTCGCCAGCACGCAAGCGTGGCTCGACGCCGTGCGCGATGGCAAGCCGTTGGAAAAGGACAATATCTATCTGTCGAACCAGCGCGCGCGACAAGCGGCTGGCGCCGCCTGAGTACGGAGATTAAAAGCGCCGATGCCAGTCATCGGCGTCGCAGCGGCCGACGACGAGGGCCATCTGATCCCACCAGCCATTATCGCTGCAGCCGTGGATCGGCAGAACCGGCTGGAATATCAATTTATTATCCGGATAAAAATTTTCTTGCGGTATTCTATTATCATCACAATCAACTAGGAATATGACATGGGCCGACGCTCTGGATTGGAAGGTTTCATCCGTGCCACGAGCAGAGCTATCGCAGCTGCCGAGAGGGAGCAAGCAAGGCAAGCACGAGGCGCAGCCACGATACGGCGGGTTCATGAACGCAACGAACGCATGGCTGCTGCGCAATCGATGCGCGATACAAAGGCGGCAGAAAAGCAGGCAAAGATCGACTATCTGGATTTAAGGCAGCAGGAGGTCGCTGACATGAATGAAGAGATTGAGGATTGCCTCGCTGGTTTGCGCGGAGTGCTGGCCCACACCCTTGATGTTGACGATACGATTAGTTTCGACAGTCTTCGGCCAACAGAAAAATTTGCCCCGTTTGAAATATCTCCCCGTTTATTCAGTACCTCCGCTCCAGACGAAGTTCTGCATCACCCGCCTCCTTCATGGTCAGCACTCATGCCCCATATCGCAAAGCGCCATGAACTTAAAGTAAAAAAATCAGAAGAAAACTACCACAGGCAGTTAATCGCTTTCAGCATCCAGGAAATCGCCAAGAACTTTTTCAAGGATCAGGAACGCCGTGAATACGATGCACGAAAAATGGCCTTCTATGCTGGCCAGGCCGAACGAAATAGTGCAATTGATCAGTTCAAGACAGAGTATTTCTCACACGACCGCGATGCCGTGGTCACCTATTGCGACATGGTGCTATCCAGATCAGAATACCCACTGAACGACTTTCCCCAGGAATTTCGCGTCGCCTACGACGATTTGACTGACACACTGGCTGTCGAATATGAGTTACCCTTGATTTCCATCGTGCCCACGACAAGCGAATTTCGCTACGTCAAAAGCAAGGACAGCATCGAATCAAAGATCCGCAAGCCATCGGAAATTCAGGACATTTACCGGCAGCTGATCGCTGAAATCGCCCTGCGCACCATGCATGAACTGTTTGAAGCGGATCAGGCATCAGCAATCAAAGTACTCGCCTTTACGGGAATTATTGATACCCATGACCCCGCGACGGGCCATGACATCCGAGTACCCGTCATTTCGGTGCGTGCGGCGCGTGACACGTTTATTGCCATTAATTTGCAGCGGGCGGATCCCGTCGCATGCCTGCGTACTTTGGGCGCCCATGTTTCATCCCGTCCCGAGGAACTGCTGGCGGTCAGGCCGATCATCGAATTCAATATGGTCGACAAGCGTTTCATTGTGCAGGACGATGCCTTGAACGAGTTGGAAAATCGCTCAAACCTGCTTGAACTAAGCCCAACCCAATTTGAAGTCCTGGTCGCCAATTTGTTCAGCAAAATGGGACTCGAAACCAAACTCACCCGCAGTTCCCGCGACGGCGGTGTTGACGCTGTAGCGTTTGATATCCGTCCCGTGTTGGGTGGCAAGGTAGTCATTCAAGCCAAGCGATATAAGGATGCGGTTGGCGTGAGCGCCGTTCGCGATCTGTATGGAACCATGTTGAACGAAGGCGCGAGCAAAGGCATATTGGTCACGACCAGTCGTTATGGTCCCGACGCCTATGCCTTTTCATCCAATAAACCGATTGAACTGATAGACGGCTCAGCTTTGCTGTATCTGTTGCGCGAGCACGCCGATGTGAATGCCAGGATTGTCCCGCTGAGCTAGGTTGTAGCTTTACCTGGCTATTCACCGAGCCTGCAGAACTGACACTTGCAGGAGTGAGCGCGTATGATGCCTCCACTACAAGTTTCACCATCAACAATGCGAAAAATCATACTCTTGAGCTTGAGCGCTCTTGCTGTTTTCCTGCTGGCCACGACAGCGCTGGTACTGGCGGGGCTCAACGACAAGCTGGCGCCCGCCGACGTGATCGTCGTGCCCGGCAATACGATCCTGCCCGACGGCACGCCCAGCCCCCGGCTGAAGGCGCGGCTCGATGCGGCGCTGACGCAATTCCAGGCTGGACTGGCACCGCGCATCCTCGTCAGCGGAGCCACGGGCAAGGAAGGCTTCGACGAGGCCGCATCGATGGCCCGCTATCTGCTCAAGCGCGGCGTGCCTGCCAGCGCCATCATTGAGGATCATCAAGGCTGGACCACGGACGCCACGGCCCGCAATGCAGCGGCATTGATGCGCGCGCACGGCTGGAAGTCAGCCATGGTCGCCACGCAATATTTTCACGTGCCCCGCTTCCGGCTGGCTTTGGAGCGGGCCGGCATCACCGTCAGCGGCCAGGTGCACGCGCCCTACTTCGAGCTGCGCGACCTGTATTCCGTGCCGCGCGAAACGGTGGGCTATGCCGTGTATTTCATGCGCCATTGATCCCGGTTCTTACAACGTCTGACAAAACCGTAGCGAGCGGCAGTGATTTGTGGCTAAGAAGCGCAACCGTGCTTAGCACGGGGCCGCCGAGGTGGTGAGCATCGCAGGCCGCAAAGCGCGACGCGCAGTAGGTTTGGTCAGATGTTCTTACTCGCTCCAGTCGCGCGAACGTTCCACGGCGCGCTGCCACTTGTGCAGCCGCGTCAGGCGTTCGTCGGCCGCCATGGCCGGTTCGAAACGGCGCCCCACCTGCCACTGGGCGGCGATTTCTTCTTGCGAGGCCCAGAAGCCCACGGCCAGGCCCGCCAGGTAGGCGGCGCCCAGGGCCGTCGTTTCCGTCACCACGGGGCGCACCACGGGCACGTTCAGAATGTCGGCCTGGAACTGCATCAGCATGTCGTTGCGGGCCGCGCCGCCGTCCACGCGCAGCTCGCTCAAGGCGATGCCCGCGTCGTCCTGCATGGCGGACAGCACGTCCACGTTCTGGTAAGCCACGCCCTCCAATGCCGCGCGCGCGATGTGCGCCTTGCCCGTGCCGCGCGTGATGCCGATCAGGGTGCCGCGCGCATACGGGTCCCAGTACGGCGCGCCGAGTCCCGCGAACGCGGGCACGAAGACCAGGCCGCCCGAATCGGGCACGCTGGTGGCCAGCGCTTCCACTTCGGACGAGTCGCGGATGATGCCCAGCCCATCGCGCATCCACTGCACGGCCGCGCCCGCGATGAAGGCGCTGCCTTCGAGCAAATAATCGGTTTGCTTGGCATCCGCACCCAGGCTCCAGCCCACCGTCGTCAACAGCCGGTTTTTCGATGGCAAGGGGCGCTTGCCCACGTTCATCAGCATGAAGCAGCCCGTACCGTAGGTATTTTTCGCCATGCCCGGCTTCAGACACACCTGGCCAAAGGTGGCCGCCTGCTGGTCGCCCGCGATGCCGGCGATCGGCACGGACACGCCCAGCAAGTCCACGCGCGTGTGCGCGGCCACGCCGCTCGATGGCACGACGTCGGGCAGCAGCGAGGCGGGAATGTCGAGCAGCGCCAGCAGATCCGTGTCCCACTGCAGGGTGTGGATATTGAACAGCATGGTGCGCGCCGCGTTGCTCGTGTCCGTCAAGTGGGCGCCGCTCATCTTGTAGATCAGCCAGCTGTCGATGGTGCCGAAGGCCAGCGCTCCCCGCTCGGCGCGCGCGCGGGCGCCGGGCACGTTGTCGAGCAGCCATTTGAGTTTGGTCGCGGAAAAATAGGCGTCCAGCACGAGTCCCGTCTTTTGCTGGATCAAGTCCGCCTTGCCCTGTTCCACCAGTTGCTCGCAATAGGCGGCATTTCTCCGGTCTTGCCAGACGATGGCGTTGGCGACGGGCTCGCCCGTGGCGCGATCCCACAGCACCGTCGTTTCGCGCTGGTTGGTCACGCCGATGGCAGCCACGTCGGAAACCGAAACACCGCTGTCGCGCAGCACCTGGCGCAGCACGCCCTCTTGCGAGGCCCAGATTTCATTCGCGTCATGCTCGACCCAGCCCGGCTGGGGGAAAATCTGGCGAAATTCGCGCTGCGCGCTGGCGTGCGGCCGGCCCGCATGGTCGAACAGGATGGCGCGCGAACTGGTGGTGCCCTGATCTAAAGCAAGTATGTATTTGGTCATGGTCGCTACTACGGCTATACAGTGAAAAAAGGGCACGGACAAGCGCCCGTGCCCCGGGACAGCGCAAGCAGTTTACCTTACCTTGCCTTCTTTCCAAGCCTGCAATAATTTATCGTAGGCAATCGTTTCACCCTTCGGCTTTTCATTCGCCAGCTTTTTCCATGGAGCATGCTGGTCCGACAGATACTGGTTCGGGTCGCCTTTCGGATTGAGCTTGGGCGCGCACGCCTTCATGCCGGCCCGCTGCAGGCGCGCCATGACCTGGTCCATTTCCTCGGCCAGGTTATCCATGGCGGCTTGCGGCGTTTTTTCCGCCGTGATGGCCGTGGCCACGTTCTTCCACCACAGCTGCGCCAGCTTCGGATAGTCGGGCACGTTGTTGCCCGTCGGCGTCCACGCCACGCGGGCTGGGCTGCGGTAGAACTCGATCAAGCCGCCGTATTCGTTGGCGTGCTTCGTGAAATAATCGTGGCGGATGTCGGAATCGCGGATGAAAGTCAGGCCGACGATGGATTTCTTCAGCGACACGGTTTTCGAGGTGACGAATTGCGCGTACAGCCAGGCGGCGGCCTTGCGGTCGTCCGGCGTGGACTTGAACAGGAACCAGGAACCCACGTCCTGGTAGCCGTTCTGCATGCCCTCTTTCCAGTACGGGCCGTGCGGCGACGGCGCCATGCGCCATTTCGGCGTGCCGTCCTTGTTGACCACTGGCAAGCCCGGCTTCGTCATGCCGGCCGTAAATGCCGTGTACCAGAAGATTTGCTGGGCGATTTCTCCCTGCGCCGGCACGGGGCCCGCTTCCGAGAAATTCATGCCGTTCGCCTGCGGCGGCGCGTACTTCTTCATCCAGTCGATGTATTTCGTCAGCGCATACACAGCCGCCGGGGAATTGGTGGCGCCGCCGCGTGAAACGGACGCGCCCACGGGCGTGCACTTGTCGGCTGCCACCTTGATACCCCACTCGTCGACGGGCAAGCCATTCGGGATGCCCTTGTCGGCCGCGCCGGCCATCGACAGCCAGGCATCGGTGAAGCGCCAGCCCAGGGATGGATCTTTCTTGCCGTAATCCATGTGGCCATAGACTTTCTTGCCATCCAGTTCCTTCACGTCATTCGTGAAGAAATCGGCGATATCTTCATACGCGGACCAGTTTTGCGGCACGCCCAGCTCGTAGCCATACTTGGCCTTGAACTTGGCTTGCAAATCCTTGCGCGCGAACCAATCGGCGCGGAACCAGTACAGGTTGGCGAATTGCTGGTCGGGCAACTGGTACACCTTGCCATCGGGCGCCGTGGTAAAGCTGATGCCGATGAAATCTTTCAAGTCCAGGCCGGGATTGGTGAATTCCTTGCCCTTGGCGGCCATGTAGTCGGACAGCGGTTCCACGGCGCCATAGCGGTAATGCGTGCCGATCAGGTCGGAATCGGAAATCCAGCCGTCATAGATGCTCTTGCCGGACTGCATCGACGTTTGCAGCTTTTCCACCACGTCGCCTTCCTGGATGATGTCGTGGCGCACCTTGATGCCCGTGATTTCCTCGAACGCCTTGGCCAGGGTCTTCGATTCGTAGACGTGGGTGTCGATGGTTTCCGAGACCACGGAAATTTCCTTGATGCCCTTAGCTTTCAGCTTGGCCGCCGCATCGATGAACCATTTCATTTCAGCCAGTTGCTGCTGCTTGCTCAGGCTCGATGGCTGGAATTCCTTGTCGATCCAGGTTTGCGCCTGTTTGGCGTCGGCCAGGGCCGCATTCGACACGAGCATGGCCACCGCCGCGAAGACCGTGAACTTCAATTTCATCGTGAATCTCCTTATCGTTTTTACCGGCCGCCTGCTGGCGGCACGGCCTCCATCAACACCGGCAAGCCGGTCATCCCCAACGCATTACAATTAGCAGTAAAACAAAACTGATCGCGGCCCCGATCGCCTGCTGCATCTCCGTAAACCCCGCCCAGGCCAGGTTGACATACGCCGCCGTGAGCAAGCCGATGAACAGGCGGTCGCCGCGCGTGGTGGGCATGGGCAAAAAACCCTTGCGCGCTATGCTGGGCGAGCGGATTTGCCACACCGTCATGCCAGCGAGCATCAAGCCGATGCAAATGAAAAAAATGGCTACTTCCGGCGTCCACGCCATCCAGCCGAACAGGCTCGCTGTGCTATCGGTATTGTTTTCCATGTCAGACCCTCCCCATCGCGAAACCCTTGGCGATGTAATGCCGCACGAACCAGATCACCAGCGCGCCGGGCACGATGGTCAGCACGCCCGCCGCCGCCAGCACGCCCCAGTCCATGCCGGCCGCCGACACCGTGCGCGTCATGGTGGCGGCGATGGGCTTGGCGTTGACGGACGTCAAGGTGCGCGCCAGCAGCAATTCCACCCAGCTGAACATGAAACAGAAGAAGGCCGTCACGCCCACGCCCGACTTGATCATCGGCAAGAAGATGCGGAGGAAGAAGCGGGGAAAGCTGTAGCCGTCGATATACGCCGTCTCGTCGATTTCCTTCGGCACGCCGGACATGAAACCTTCCAAAATCCACACGGCCAGCGGCACGTTGAAGACCATGTGCGCCAGCGCCACGGCCAGATGCGTATCCATCAGGCCCACCGTCGAATACAGCTGGAAGAACGGTACAAGGAAAACGGCGGGCGGCGTCATGCGGTTGGTCAAGAGCCAGAAGAATAAATGTTTATCTCCGACAAAGTTGTAGCGGGAAAAGGCATACGCGGCCGGCAAGGCCACCGTGACCGACATCACCATGTTCAGCGCCACGTAGATCATGGAATTGAGGTAGCCGCTGTACCACGATGGGTCCGTAAAGATGGTCTTGTAGTTGGCAAACGTCAATTGCTGGGGCCACAAGCTCAAGACCCCCACGATTTCCTCGTTGGTCTTGAGCGACATATTGAGCATCCAGTAAATGGGCAGCAATGAACCCAGCAGGAAGACGATCAGGATGGTGGCACTGATTTTCTTGTGCATCATTTCTGGTCTCCCGTGCCGACGCGCTGCATCCACGTGTACAGCACAAAGCAGAACAGCAGGATGATCAGGAAATAGATCAGGGAGAACGCCGAAGCCGGCCCCAGGTCGAACTGGCCGACGGCCTTTTGCGTCAGGTATTGCGACAAAAAGGTGGTGGCATTGCCGGGACCGCCACCTGTCAGCACGAACGGTTCCGTGTAGATCATGAAACTGTCCATGAAGCGCAGCAAGACGGCGATCATCAGCACATTGCGCAGTTTCGGCAGCTGGATGTAGCGGAACACGGCCAGGCGCGAGGCGCCGTCGATGCGCGCCGCCTGGTAATACGCGTCGGGAATGGCGCGCAAGCCCGCATAGCACAGCAGCACCACCAGCGGCGTCCAGTGCCAGATATCCATCACCATCACCGTCAGCCACGCGTCGAGCGAGTTGCCGTTGTAATTGTAATCAAAACCCAATTGGTTCAGGGTGTAGCCCATCAGGCCGATGTCGCCGCGGCCAAAGATTTGCCAGATGGTGCCCACCACGTTCCAGGGTATCAGCAAGGGCAGCGCGATCAGCACCAGGGCCAGCGACGCCTTCCAGCCATCGGCCGGCATGCACAGGGCGATCAAAATACCCAGCGGAATCTGGATCGCCAGCACGGAGCCGGAAAACAGCAGCTGGCGCAGCAAGGCGCTGTGCAAGTCGCCGTCGAGCATGACCATGCGGAACCATTCGGTGCCGACGAATACCTTTTGCGTGGGACTCAGGATATCTTGCACGGAATAGTTCACCACGGTCATCAGGGGCAGGATGGCGGAAAAAGCCACGCACAGCACCACGGGCAGGATCAATAGCCAGGCGCGGCGGTTATTATCGGTTTTACCGTTATGTATCATCAGGCCACCCGCTTATCGTTGACATAGAACAAGGTGCGTTGCGGCGGAAAGCGCAGCCGCACGGCATTCCCCGCGACGGCGTCGATGGCGCGCAGCTTGGCCGCCACCGTCGCGCCACCCAGCTGGAATTCCGCCAGGTAATGCGTACCCATGTTGCGCACGGCCTTCACCGTGGCGTCCAGGCAATGTTCGCCACCCGCGCCCGCCGGCAGGCATTCGACGAATTCCGGCCGCACGCCCAGCGTGATTTTCCCTTGCGCGCCAGCCAGGGCCGCGCGGGTGGCGGCGGACACGGCCAGCGGCTGGCCCGCCACCCTCGCCCCGCCATCGTCCAGAGTGCAATCGAGCAAGTTCATGCCCGGATTGCCGATGAAATAGCCGACAAACGTGTGCTCGGGTTCCTCAAACAGCGCTTGCGCGCTACCCGTCTGCACCACTTCGCCCTGCGTCATGACGACCACCTGGTCGGCAAAGGTCAAGGCTTCCACCTGGTCGTGCGTGACGTAGATCAACGATAACTTCAATTCGTGATGAATTTCCTTGAGTTTTCTGCGCAGCAGCCATTTCAAATGCGGGTCGATCACCGTCAGCGGTTCATCGAACAGCACGGCCGCCACGTCCGGGCGCACGAGCCCCCGTCCCAGCGAAATCTTTTGCTTGGCGTCCACGGACAAGCCGCTGGCGCGCAGCTTCAGGTCGCCCGTCAGTTCCAGCATCTGCGCCACCTGCTGCACGCGCTTTTTCACCTCGCTCTCTTTCCAGCCGCGATTGCGCAGCGGAAACGCCAGGTTGTCGTGCACGGTCATGGTGTCGTAGATGACGGGGAACTGGAACACTTGCGCGATATTGCGTGCTTCCGTGGGCAGCTGCGTCACGTCCTTGCCGTCGAACAGCACCTTGCCATGCGACGGTTTCACCAGGCCGGAGATAATATTGAGCAAGGTCGTCTTGCCGCAGCCGGACGGCCCCAGCAAGGCATACGCGCCGCCGTCATGCCACGCCATGCTCATGGGCCGCAGCGCATAGTCGGCGGGGGACGTCGGGTTCGGTTTGTAGGCGTGGGCCAGGTCGAGCAGTTCGATGCGCGCCATGTCACACTCCTCCTTGCACAGGGGCGAACAATAGCCCGCCATCGTCGGCGAAGATCAGCAAGGCATGCGGCTGGCAATACACGGTGCAGGCGCTGCCGATCTCCAGGTTGTGCACGCCACCGAGTTGCGCCACCAGGGCCAGTTCGCCGCGGCGCGCATGCACATAGGTTTCCGAGCCGCTGATTTCGGCCAGGTCCACCGTCGCCGCGATGGCCACGTCGCCCTCGGACTGGGGAGACAGATGCAGGCTGTGCGCGCGCACGCCGAGGATCACGTCCTTGCGGCCCGCCAGGCGGGCACGCTGCTCGCCGCTCAGGTGAATCGCCAGGCCGTCCGCCGCCCGCGCCACGCCCTGCGCATCGACGCGCGCGGGAATCAGGTTGATCGGTGGGTCGCTGAAGGTGCGCGCCACATCGATGGAATTGGGCGCGTTGAAGACGTCCAGGGTCGGCCCCTGCTGCAGCAGGCGTCCCTCGTGCAGCACGGCCACGTGGCCGCCCAGCTGCAGCGCTTCCAGCGGTTCCGTGGTGGCGTACACGACCGTCGTGCCGCCGCTGGAAAACAGTTCCGTCAATTCGCGGCGCAATTCCTCGCGCAGTTTGTAGTCGAGGTTCACCAATGGCTCGTCGAGCAGCAGCAGCGAGGCATCCTTGATCAGCGCGCGCCCCAGCGCCGTGCGCTGCTGCTGGCCGCCCGACAGTTCGCCCGGCGTGCGCTGCAAATACGGCGTGATATGCAGGCGCTCGGCCAGCGCCAGCACTTTAGTCCGGATCTGCTCCTCCGGCACCTTGCGCAAGCGCAAGGGCGAAGCGATATTGTCGTAGACGGTAAAAGCCGGATAGTTGATGAATTGCTGGTACACCATGGCCAGGTTGCGGCGGCTGACGGGCACGCCCGTCACGTCGACGCCGTCGGCCGTGACGGTGCCCCCGCTGGGCTTGTCCAGGCCCGCCATCACGCGCATCAGGGTCGTCTTGCCGGCACGCGTGGTGCCCAGCAAGACGTTGATGGCGCCCGGCACCAGCGCCAGCGACATCGGATACAAATAATCGTCAGCCCCCTGCTTCCTGCTGATCTTGTCCAGTACCAGTTGCACGCGCGTCTCCCCAGTGATGGTTTCCTGTTCTTCGCCGCACCCTCTGCGGGGCGCGGTCGCCTACGTATTCCGCTTACGACGACAACGGGTGCTGCGACAGCCAGAAATCAAGCCGGGATGCCGTCTCGCGCGGCAGGTGCAGGCCCAGCTTGGAGCGCCGCCACAGGATGTCGGCCGCGCTGACGGCCCATTCATGGCGCCGAACATAATCGACTTCCGCGGCGTACAGGCCGGCGGCGATTGCCTCGCCCATGGCCGCCACGTCTGTCCGCCCGGCCAGCAGCACGTGGATGCGCGTGCCGTAGGCGCGTGCATAGCGCGCCACCAGCGGCGCCGGCAGCCACGCATAGTCGCGCTG